>CANFMK010000264.1 GCA_947448325.1 Comamonadaceae bacterium | reverse complement strand
TGGCCCACTTTGCCCTCATTGGCCATCAACACGCCCAAGCGCCCCCAGTCACGCAAGGTGGCATTGAAACAAAAATAGGCTGCCGCTTGGCGATCACGGCCGTGGCACCAAAAGGCATCGCTTTCAGCGCCCAGGGGTTGCCACAGCCATTCGGTGGTCAAGTCGGCCATGCTGCGCCCCGTGGCGCCCGTCAGCACACGTCCGAGCACTTCGGTCTCAGCGCTGGCATAAACAAACTTTTCGCCCGATGGGCTGTGCCGCTGCGAAAACGATCGCAACACATTGACCACAGACGGACTGCCCGTGGCAAAACTGTAAGAGAGTTTGGAGACATCGTCCTGACCGTCATAGCGCTCCGTGAAGGTGATGCCTGAGCTCATGCGCAGCAAGTGGCGAATCGACGTCGCGCCGTAGGCACTGCCGGCGAGGTCTTTCACGTATTGCGCCGCTGGATCGTCCAGCGAGCCGATCACACCTTTTTCCAAAGCCATGCCCATCAGCAACGAGGTCACGCTTTTGGCCATGGAAAACGACAAGAAGCGGGCCTCTGGTGTGCGTCCATATCGGTAACGCTCGGCCACGATTTCGCCGTTTTTCAAAATCAGTAAACCCGTAATGCGGCGACGCTCCAAATAATCGTCCAGGGTGTAAGCCCCATTGCGGTAGTGGTATTTGACTTCAGGGGGTTGAATGGCTTTGGGCAATGGGCTGACAGCTTCACCCCGTTTCACAAATTGCCCTGCAATGCCCGGCACCCTGTCCAACGCAGACCAAGAACCGACCCGGTTGGGCATGGCCGACCATCTCACGCCCAGCGGATAGCCGGCCGATTTGCCCAAGGCCTCTTCATCCGGTTCGGCGGCGCAAGTTCCGCACAGACCAAAACACCCCATCAACCAAGGCAATAGCAATACCAAAGCATTGTTTTTAAATTGCATTTCCATCTCCTGACGAAGCGGCATCATGGCATGTTCAGCCTGCAGTGAGCAGGTAAAATGTTCCAACTACTGGCAGCGAGCTTTCAACACAGAGAAAGCACCGTCTAACCACCCCCTCCCCCTAAGTGATCTGCCCCCTCAGAGCGCGCATGCAGTGCACCGCGCGCTCTTTCATTGAATCTATGACGCGAGCCGCTGCCCGAGCCCCTTTGAACAGTTCCCGACTGATTCGCTTCCTCACTGAAAGCGAGATGATGGTTGCCGCCGCAACAAGTCAAGAGGTAGGGCAGCAACTGGGCGATTGGCTCAACTTCAGACAAGCGATTGCATTGCACAGCCTCTTGGGCCAAGCGCCAACACGGCCCTCTGCGCCATCGCGCCGCGCACCCGTCATGAGCCGTGAAGCGCTGCGTGAACATGTACTGAAAGTGCGTGCAGCACTTGAGCAATCGATTTTGATCGGCGCAGCCCAGGGCTCTGGCTTGTCGCGCATCGATATGCCCCAAATTGAATGGGAAGACCCCGTGGACCCCAAAACCGTTTTCGAGCCCTACCGCAGATTCATGGCCGCCCACCAGCGTCAAATGGAAGCGGTGATCAGCACTTTACGGGCTCAGGTTCGCAGTCAATTGAGCCAGTTACCAGCACTGCATGCCCTGGCTGCGTTGGACGCTCAATTCGAAAACATCTTGCAAGAGCGCGAAGCGCTGTTGTTGGGCAAGGTGGCCAAGCTGATGGAAAAGCGCTTTGTGCAAGCCTTGAAAAAGCACCTGCAAAATCAAACCAACACACGGGATGCGCCGCATCCTGATGATCAGAAACCGAATACGCCCCACTGGCTCCCCATTTTCCAACAAACGCTGCGATCAGCTTTGTTGGCTGAAGTCGATACCCGGCTGCAACCCACCTTGGGGTTGCTGGAAGCCTTTAACCCCGAAAATCCCTCATGAACCGTTACTCATTTCACACCGCTTTTGGGCTTGGCGCACTGGCCGTCGTCTGGGTGGCTGCGGCTGTGGCCAGCTCGCACCTGCTGGTCTTGTGCATGTGCGCTGTGATTGGCCTGGTCTACCTGATCGGTGCCCAAGAACTGCAGCACTACCGCCAAGACACCATGGCCTTGAACCACGCTCTGCGCAACATCCCTGAGCAGTTGAACAACTTGAGCGATTGGTTGGTGAGCCTGCCCGCCACATTGCAAAGTCCTGTGCGTTCACGCATTGAAGGCGAACGCGTCGCCTTACCTGGCCCGGCACTCACGCCTTACTTGGTCGGTTTGTTGGTGATGCTGGGCATGTTGGGGACTTTTTTGGGCATGGTGGTCACGCTCAACGGAGCGGTCTTTGCCCTGGAAGGCAGCAACAACATCGCGGGCATTCGCGCCGCGTTTTCGCAACCCATCAAAGGCTTGGGCCTGGCTTTTGGCACCTCGGTGGCCGGTGTGGCCACCTCAGCGATGCTGGGCTTGATGAGCAGCTTGGTGCGCCGTGAACGGGCGCAGGCCAGCCAAACTTTGGACAGTTGCATGGCCAGCACGCTGCGCCGGTTTTCTCTGGCCCATCAGCGGCAAGAAACCTACACCGCATTGCAACAGCAAACCAGGGTCTTGCCCCAAATGATGACGCAATTGCAGGACACCCTGCAAGCGATGATGGCGCAAATGGAGCGCACCAGCCAGCAAGTCAACGAGCGATTGCTGGCCAATCAAACGGCCTTCCACCAAGGCACCCAAGAGGCTTATACCGGTTTGGCGCAATCGGTGGACGCTTCGCTGCGCACCAGCCTGAGCCAGAGTGTGCAACTGGCCAGCGAAGGCATTCAACCCGTGGTGCAAGCCACCATGGCCCAATTGGCCGAGCAGGCCCACAGCGTGAATGAGCACTTGCAGCGCAGCGTGGACAGTACCCTCGACAATTTCAGCCAGACGTTGGCTCAGCGCAGTGAGTCTTTGGTGGACACGCTGCAAAACGCCTATGCACAGCAGCAGGCCGCGCACCACCACACCGAGCAGCAACGCTTGGCCGACTGGACCGCAGCCTTGCACACCCAGGCCAACGCCTTGACCCAACAGTGGCAAACTTCGG
>CANFMK010000263.1 GCA_947448325.1 Comamonadaceae bacterium | reverse complement strand
GCTGAACCGATATAAGCAAAGTCAGCGCCCATGGCCTGGGCCGCCAAAATCGCATCCCCGGTGGCAATCGAACCCGACAATGCGACCGGGCCGTTGAACCATTGGCGAATTTCTTGGATCAAAGCGAATGGACTCTTCACACCCGCATGACCGCCAGCGCCAGCGGCCACAGCAATCAAGCCATCAGCACCTTTTTCAATGGCTTTGTGGGCATGCTTGTTGTTGATCACGTCATGCAAGACCACGCCACCATAGCTGTGGGCGGCTTCGTTGATCTCTTCGCGCGCACCCAATGAGGTGATGATGATCGGCACCTTGTACTTCACGCACATGGCCATGTCGTGCTCGAGGCGGTCATTGCTTTTGTGCACGATTTGGTTGATGGCAAAGGGCGCTGCGGGCTTATCAGGGTTGGCTTTGTTATAAGCAGCCAGGGTCTCGGTGATCTCAATCAGCCATTCTTCAAGCTGCTCTGCAGGCCGAGCATTCAAGGCTGGCATGGAGCCCACAATACCCGCCTTGCATTGCTCGATCACCAACTTAGGGTTGCTGATGATGAACAAGGGAGAAGCGATGGCAGGGAAAGGCAAATGCGCCAAAGCGCCGGGCAAATTAGACATAAGGTCTCCAAAGTAGAGGGAACATTTTCAAAGAAAGAGGTGGCCCGGGCCTGTCCAAGTGGCGACAAGCCAGCCCCCCCTCTTACAGCAGCCAATCCATGATCAAAATGCCTCCAGTGCCATCGCCGTGACACTGGCAGCGCCTTCGACAATGCTGTCGCGCAGACCTGGCGCCTTGGACAACATATGGTCTGCATAAAAACGCGCCGTGGTGATTTTCGCCGCCATGAAGGCCGCATCTTGCGCCTGCGCTTGCGGCGTCAGGGCCACCAGCAAGGAACGGCCCATTTGCCAACCAGCCATCAGATTGCCTGCGAGCATCAAGTAAGGCACGCTGCCGGCAAAGACATCGTTGGGATGGGCTTTGGTGTTGCCCGCCACAAAATCCACCACCTGCACAAAAGCTTCTCGCGCGGCGTGCAAGCGCTTGGCCACGGCTTGCGCGTCGGCATGGCCTGAGGCCATCAACTCCGCTTCGGTCTGCGCCACCTGAGCGGCCAGTGCCTTGGCGGTTTGTCCGCCGTCGCGTGCGGTCTTACGGCCCACCAGGTCATTGGCCTGGATGGCGGTCGTGCCTTCGTAGATGGTCAAAATCTTGGCGTCGCGGTAATACTGCGCAGCACCTGTTTCTTCGATGAAGCCCATGCCGCCATGCACTTGCACACCCAAACTGGTGACTTCCAAACTCATCTCGGTGCTGTAGCCCTTGACCAGCGGCACCATGAATTCGTAAAAAGCCTGATTTTGCTTGCGCACCTCGGCATCAGGATGGTGGTGCGAGGCGTCATACGCTGCAGCTGCGGTCGAGGCCATCGCGCGGCAGCCCTCGGTATAGGCACGCATCGTCATCAGCATGCGGCGCACATCGGGGTGGTGAATGATCGGGCCTGCGCCGGGCAAGCTGCCATCGACTGGGCGGCTTTGCACACGGTCGCGGGCATACTGCACCGCCCGCTGGTAAGAGCGTTCGGCGATCGCAATGCCTTGCACGCCCACCGCATAGCGGGCGGCATTCATCATGATGAACATGTATTCGAGACCGCGGTTTTCTTGACCCACGAGAAAACCTGTCGCACCGCCGTGATCACCAAACTGCAAAACGGCTGTGGGGCTGGCCTTGATGCCCATCTTGTGCTCGATGCTCACGCAGTGCACATCGTTGCGCTCACTCAAAGTGCCATCGGCTTTGACCATGAATTTGGGCACCACAAACAAGCTGATGCCTTTGACGCCTTCAGGCGCACCTTGCACCCTGGCCAAAACCAAATGAACGATGTTGTCGGCCATGTCGTGCTCACCGTAGGTGATGTAGATTTTGGTGCCGAAAATTTTGAAGGTGCCGTCAGCTTGGGGTTCGGCGCGCGTGCGCACGGCGGCCAAGTCCGAGCCGGCCTGGGGTTCGGTCAAATTCATGGTGCCGGTCCACTCGCCCGACACCAGCTTTTCCAAATAAGTGGCTTTGAGTTCGTCAGAGCCTGCAGTCAAGAGGGCTTCGATCGCTCCATCGGTCAACAAGGGGCACAAAGCAAAGGCCATGTTGGCCGAATTGAGCATTTCACCGCAAGCGGCACCAATGGTTTTGGGCAAGCCCTGACCACCAAAATCGACAGGGTGTTGCAAGCCTTGCCAGCCCCCTGCGGCATATTGTTTGTAGGCGTCTTTGAAACCCACCGTGGTGGTCACGCCGCTGCCGTTGTGAAACGAAGGGTTTTTGTCGCCCTCCCAGTTCAAAGGCGAGATCACGTCCTGATTGAGCTTGGCGCACTCTTGCAGCACGGCTTGGGCTGTTTCCAAGCCTGCATCTTCAAAGCCGGGGATTTGCGCAATCTGGTCGATGCGCGCCAAATGCTCGATGTTGAAAAGCATGTCCTTCAAGGGTGCGATGTAGCTCATATCAGGTCTCCAAAATGCAGTGAATAGGTTTTGAAAGCAGGTACAAAAAAGGCATCGCAAGCGATGCCTTGATGCCCAAGCAAGGTGATCAGAGTGCGTTCACCAGTTCAGGCACGGCAGCGAACAAGTCCGCCTCCAAGCCAAAGTCAGCCACGCTGAAAATCGGCGCTTCAGGATCTTTGTTGATCGCCACGATGACCTTGCTGTCCTTCATGCCCGCCAAATGCTGAATCGCGCCAGAGATGCCGCAAGCCACATACAACTGAGGCGCGACGATCTTGCCGGTTTGACCCACTTGCAGATCGTTGGCCGCATAACCCGCATCAACTGCGGCACGGCTGGCGCCGATGGCGGCGCCCAGCTTGTCGGCCAATGGGGTCATGACCTCGTTGAACTTTTCCGCGCTGCCTAAGGCGCGACCACCCGAAACGATGATCTTGGCGGCAGTCAATTCGGGACGGTCGTTCTTGGCGATCTCGCTGCCCTTGAAACTGCTCTTGCCACTGTCAGCTTGGGCGACAGCGGTTTCTACAGCGGCAGAACCACCGGTGG
>CANFMK010000262.1 GCA_947448325.1 Comamonadaceae bacterium | reverse complement strand
TGTCCGTCACCCTTCTGAAGTGGTCACGGCCGGTCAAGAAATCACCGCCAAGATCCTCAAGTTCGACACCGAGAAAAACCGCGTGTCCTTGGGCCTCAAGCAAATGGGCGACGACCCCTGGATGGGCGTGAACCGCCGCTACCCCCAGTCGACCCGCCTGTTCGGCAAGATCACCAACATCGCCGATTACGGCGCGTTTGTGGAACTCGAACCCGGCATCGAAGGTTTGGTGCACGTGTCTGAAATGGACTGGACCAACAAGAACGTGGCCCCTTCCAAGATCGTTGCTTTGGGCGACGAAGTCGAAGTCATGGTCCTCGAAATCGACGAAGACAAGCGCCGCATCAGCTTGGGCATGAAGCAGTGCAAAGCCAACCCTTGGCAAGATTTCGCACAAAACTCCAAGCGCGGCGACCGCGTCAAAGGCCCGATCAAATCGATCACCGACTTTGGCGTGTTTGTGGGCTTGGCTGCCGGTATCGACGGCCTGGTGCACTTGTCTGACCTGTCTTGGAACGAAGCTGGCGAAGCCGCTGTGCGCAACTACAAGAAGGGCCAAGAAGTCGAAGCCATCATCTTGGCGGTGGACGTGGAGCGCGAGCGCATCTCCTTGGGTATCAAGCAGCTCGACGGCGACCCGTTCAGCACCTTCGTGTCGGTCAACGACAAGGGCCAGATCGTGACCGGCAAGGTCAAGACCGTGGACGCCCGTGGCGCTGAAATCGACTTGGGCGAAGACATCATCGGCTATTTGCGCGCCAGCGAAATCTCCCGCGACCGCGTGGAAGATGCCCGCAGCGTGCTCAAAGAAGGCGACGAAGTCACCGCTGTGGTGGTCAACGTGGATCGCAAGACCCGCAACATCCAGTTGTCGATCAAAGCCAAAGACCAAGCGGACCAGCAAGAAGCCATGGCTTCGCTGTCGCAACAGTCTTCGCGCGAAAACGCTGGCACCACCAGCCTGGGCGCTTTGTTGCGTGCCAAGCTGGACAACAACTGATCGTTTGTTGACCTGAGTCCATCCCTTTTCTGACCTTTTGCACAGCCGGTCTGTGCAGAAAGTCCGAAGAGGGATTTTTTTTGAATCTGAATTTTCCTGACGTCCCATGACCCGCTCCGATCTCGTAGAAGAACTGGCCGCCCGCTTTACGCAGCTCACTCACCGTGACGCCGAGTTCGCGGTCAAGACAGTGCTGGACGCGATGAGCACTGCGATGGTCAAGGGTCACCGCATCGAAATCCGTGGGTTTGGCAGCTTCTCGATCAACCGCCGCCCACCCCGGGTAGGCCGCAATCCACGCTCCGGCGAAAGCGTGCAAATCCCTGAAAAGCGCGCACCGCACTTCAAACCCGGCAAAGCCCTGCGCGAAGCCGTCGATCAAGGCGACAACGATCAGCCTGGCGCCAAGTCGGCCTGAAAGGCTTGGACGCTGCTGCGAGCCCTGGCGCCCAGTAGAATGATCTGAGCTCACCAAGGCGATTCATGACCTCTTTTTTCAAGCTGCTTCAATGGGTGTTGAAGGCCGCTGTTTTCTTCACCCTGTTTGCTTTCGCGCTGAACAACCAGCACGAGGCCAGCGTGCACTTTTTCTTTGGCACGCAGTGGCGCTCGCCGATGGTGCTGGTGGTCTTGGCCGCTTTCACGCTGGGCATTGTGGTCGGCGTATTGGGCATGGTGCCGCGCTGGTGGCGACAACGCCAATCGGCGCGCCAAGCCGAAAAAGCCAGCGCCAGCTCGGCGTCAGTGACCCCCGCAGACGCCCAGGAGCCCCTGCATGGAGCTTGACCTGATGTGGATTTTGGTCGGCCTGCCCCTGGCCTTTGGCCTGGGCTGGTTGGCCTCGCGCCTGGACCTGCGCCAGCTGCGCATCGACAACCGGCAAGCGCCGCGCGCCTATTTCAAAGGTTTGAACTACCTGCTCAACGAGCAGCAAGACCAGGCGATTGACGCCTTCATTGAGGCGGTACAAAACGACCCCGACACTTCTGAGCTGCACTTTGCGCTGGGCAATTTGTTCCGTCGGCGTGGCGAATACGAACGTGCCGTGCGGGTGCACGAGCATTTGATGCAACGCGGCGACCTGAGCCCCGCTGACCGCCAACGCGCCCAGCACGCTTTGGCGCTGGACTTTTTGAAAGCCGGCTTGTTGGACCGCGCCGAAGACGCGCTGCGCAAACTTGAAGGCACCTCCTTCCAAGGCCAAGCCCGTTTGGCCCGCTTGGCGATTTACGAGCGTTCGCGCGAATGGCCGCAGGCCAGCGAAGTGGCACAACTTTTGGAAAACTCAGGCGAGGCCAACTTTGCGGTGCGCCAAGCCCATTACCTGTGCGAGCAGGCACGTGAGCGCCATGCGCAAAACGACCCTCAAGCCGCCCAGCGCTTGTTGCAACAAGCCATGGAGGTCGCACCGAAAGCCGGTCGTGCGCGCATCTTGCTCGGTCAATTGCAGCTGTCATTGGCACAAGCCGAAGCGGCCATGCAAACCCTCCAGCCGCTGTTTGAACACAACGCCCTGGCCGCCCCTTTGGCGGCAGCCACGCTGGCCCGTGCCGCGCAAGCATCGGGTCAAGTGGCACCCGCCCTGTCGCTGTTGCAAACGCATTACCAGCAAGCCCCTTGCCTGGACGTGATGGAAGCCCTGGTCACCCTCGAAGCACTGTCGCCCGACACCGCGTCACGGGCCCGAGAGCGTTACATCGATCACTTGCAGCAACACCCCTCGCTGATCGCCGCCTCGCGTTGGATGGCCGGTGAAACCTGGACCCATGAAGCGGCGCACCCGCCGGTGCAAGCGGCGCTCGACCATGCCGCCAAACCGCTGGCCCGCTACCGCTGCGCGGCGTGCGGCTTCGAGGCCAAAGAGCATTTTTGGCACTGCCCCGGCTGCCAGGCCTGGGACAGCTACCCGCCCCGGCGCGTCGAAGAGCTGTAAAGTTCCACAGGCATCCGCTTTAACCCCGCTAGGCAAAACGCCCCCCGCTTGCTACAAAGATGGTGAGCGCGTTCACTTGCATCATGGGGATTCAAGGCGTGCTCATTCAGGGAGTCACCATGTTGAAAAAAATCGTGTGCGCCTTCGCTT
>CANFMK010000261.1 GCA_947448325.1 Comamonadaceae bacterium | reverse complement strand
TGGTTGGAGGCCTGCAACACGTTTTCGCTCTCAGGAATCACGCCAATCAGGGGTACGCGCAAGATGTCTTGAATGTCTTGCAGTGACAACATCTGACCATCTTCCACCCGGTTCGGGTTGTAGCGTGTGATCAGCAAATGTTCTTTGATCGGGTCCGCACCTTCAATGGCGCGTTTGGTTTTGCTACCGAGCATGCCCAAAATGCGGTCTGAATCGCGTACCGAAGACACTTCAGGGTTGGTGACGATCAAAGCCTCGTCGGCAAAGTGCATGGCCATCAATGCACCCGTCTCAATGCCCGCTGGAGAGTCGCAAACGATGTAGTCGAAGCCCATCCCTGCCAAATCGTTCAACACCTTCTCTACGCCGTCCTGGCTCAAGGCGTCCTTGTCACGGGTTTGGGAGGCGGCCAAAACAAACAGGTTTTCACATTGCTTGTCTTTGATCAGGGCTTGATGGAGATTGGCTTCACCTTGGATCACGTTGATGAAGTCATACACCACACGGCGCTCGCAACCCATGATCAAGTCCAGGTTGCGCAAGCCCACATCAAAGTCAATGACCACGGTTTTGAAACCGCGCAAGGCCAAGCCTGTGGCGAAACTGGCGCTGGTGGTGGTTTTACCCACGCCACCTTTGCCGGAAGTCACAACGACGATTTTTGCCATGGGTGATAGATCTTTCTGAGAGATGATAAATTTAACAAAGAATTATAAAAATCAAGATTTAAGGGCGCGAATGACCAATTTTTCACCCTCAGGCGTCGGCTTCAGACTCACTTGGGCTGCTTGACCCCAAATGTCAGCTGGCAAGGCATTTTCACTGGTTCTGTAGACACCCGCAATCGAGATCAATTCGGGTTCCATGCACTGCGCAAAAATCATCGCCTGGGTGTTGCCTTTGGCGCCTGCAATGGCTTTGCCACGCAAAGTGGAATAGACATGAATATTGCCATCGGCAATCACTTCAGCACCGGGGTTGACCATGGCCAAAATGACCAAATCGCGACCCTTGGCATAAATTTGCTGACCCGAACGCAATGGTTTATCGATCACCAAAGCACCCAAAGCAGCCACTGTTTCAGGCGCTGGCGGTGCTGGCTTTGGGGCAGGTGCAACCGCTTTAGGCGTGGGTGGCGCGGAGACTTTAGGCAAGGGCGCGGCTGCCGGGGTTTTTAAAATCCGAGCAAAGGTCGCATCCAACAGGCCAGCCGCTTTACCTGCCTGCATTTGTGCGGGTGAACCTGAGCGCAAAGCAATCGGCAGCATGCTGTGCGAGCGCAACAAGCCCATCAAAGCAGGAAAGTCTATGGAATTTGTTTTTTCAGTCTCTGACAAACCACCCAAATCAATCACCACTGCTTCTTGGTCAAAGAAATCAGGCGTATCGGCAAGCTGGGTTTTCAAATCATGCGACAAGGTCTCTAAGTCGGTTGTTTTGAGCAACAAAGCCACCAGTGCCAAGTCTGCGCTTTTGATTTCGTAACAGATCGAAGAGCTTGAAGCGGAGGCTGTCAACGTGAATCCAGAGAACTTGAAAGTCCCTCATTTTAGCGCCCAAGCTTGTCCTCTTTCTTTCTCTTATTTCTTTAAATCAAATTAGTAGTAGTAGATAAGGGAAGCGTGTTTCTGTGGACAAGGCATTTAAGTCGAAGCTTTTCAAGGACTTAGCTTGTCTGTACCCATGTGCATGAGTCTGCTTTTGAGTTGTACCTTCAATATGAACAACTTGGGCTATGCGCCGCTTTCTGTGGATAACTTGCTTTTTTCAGTTCAATTGTCCACAAGTTTATACAGCTCATTTTTCCAAAAACCATTGGATCAAGCCTTTCGCCATAAAACCCACCATGCCAAAAGCCAATCCTAAAAAAATAACAAAAGTGCCAAATTTTCCTGCTTTGGATTCCCAAGCCAGATGACCAATGATGAACAGCATGTAGGCCATGAAGGCACCCACACCCACGGTCAATCCAAAACCTGCGATTTGTGTCTCGGTAAAGCCCCACATCACAGCGCCTGAGCAGACAAACGGTCTGGTAAATCACGGGTATCCACCAGATCTTTGTAGGCATGCCAACTGCCATGGCCCAGCATGGGTACCACAAAGACCAGTCCCAAAAACAAAGACATCAGCCCCAAGGTGGCAAAACCCATGATCAAAAACGCCCAAAAAGCCAAAATGTGAGGATGGCTGATGACGGCTTTCCAACTGGTCATGACCGCTTGTAAAACAGTCACACGCTTGTCCAACAGCAAGGGCATCGACACCACACTGGAAGCGAAGATCGGGGCCGCCATCAAACCGCCTATGAGCAACCAAATTTCAAACAAATAGCCTTCTGGTGCCAGCACCACATACCGGATGAAATCCATCGGTGTGTGAATGGCTTGAGTTGCAGCCAAAGTGATCAAAGCCGAAGAAGTCAGCACCCAACCCGTGGCGGCCAATGCCAACAGGCCACCAAATTGGATCAAACTCCAATACCCTGTTGGGTCTTGTCTGGCATGCAATTGCCAGCGCGTCCAGGTGGCAATCAACAAAGCTGCGTCGACTTTTTCATGCCGTTCATCGGCGCGGCTCATGGCGTACAAACTGGTGGCCAGTACGGGTGCCACCACCAAAAACCCTGAGATCGCCCCAGCCAACAACCAAAACCGGTCGTATGCCAAAAGAGTGATCGTCCAGCCAAACACAGCCATGACAACACCGTGCAGCAAACTCCAAAAAGGGTGGCGCGCGATGTCTTTCCAACCCATCATCAACCATTTCAGCGGTTGATCGAATTCAATGTGTTGGATGCAGGGTAAATTGGTTTCAGGGGCTGAAGTAGGTGGGTTCGGCATACGCCAAGCTTAATCTTTCAAATGGGCCATGTCTTGACAAGTGTCAAGGTGTTCAATCCCTTGTGTTTTTCTTCGTAAGCTTCAGGGCGTGAACAAGCCGTTGTTGAAATCTTCCACTGCTTGCATCAATTGAGCCCGGGTGTTCATGACAAAAGGTCCGTATTGTGCAATCGGTTCACGCAAGGGCTGGCCAGCAATCAACAACACCCGGGTACCGGTCTTTGCCTGCAACTGAACTTG
>CANFMK010000260.1 GCA_947448325.1 Comamonadaceae bacterium | reverse complement strand
TTGGCCATTCTGGTCGTGGGCTTTGTCTACGAGTGGAAAAAAGGCGCCCTCGACTGGGAATGACAGCGAGCTTCAACAAGGATAAATGCAATGATTGAAGGCGTGATGAAAGAAGGCTTTATCACCACGAGTTACGACTCGGTGGTGAATTGGGCCAAGACCGGTTCGCTGTGGCCCATGACCTTTGGTCTGGCTTGCTGCGCGGTAGAGATGATGCATGCGGCTGCAGCCCGTTACGACTTAGGGCGCTTTGGTGCCGAGGTCTTTCGTGCCAGTCCACGGCAGGCCGATTTGATGATTGTGGCCGGCACCCTGTGCAACAAAATGGCCCCTGCTTTGCGCAAGGTGTATGACCAAATGTCCGAGCCGCGCTGGGTCATCTCCATGGGGTCATGTGCCAACGGCGGTGGTTATTACCACTACAGCTATTCCGTTGTACGCGGCTGTGACCGCATTGTGCCGGTCGATGTGTACGTGCCCGGCTGCCCTCCAACCGCCGAAGCTTTGATCTACGGCATCATCCAGTTGCAGCAAAAAATTCGCCGCACCCACACCATTGCGCGGGTCTGAAGCCATGACCGATATTGCTCTGCATCCTGAACAAATCAAGCTCAATTTGGCTGCGGCATTGGGCGACAAGGTCTCTGATATTTCAGTGGCCTTGGGTGAAGTGACCGTGACCGTGTCCGCCGCCCACTATGCGGCGGTGATGCGTACCTTGCGCGATGCGCCTGGCTGTCAATTTGAGCAGCTCATGGATCTGTGCGGCATGGACTTTTCGGCCTACCGCGAAGTGGGCCGCGATGGTCAACGCTATGGCGTGGTGTCTCATCTGTTGTCGGTATCCCTGAACCAGCGCGTGCGCGTCGTGGTGATGTGCCCGGATGATGATTTCCCCGTGGTGGCCTCGGTCAACGAACTTTGGAACTCAGCCAACTGGTACGAGCGTGAAGCCTTTGACCTGTTTGGCATCGTCTTTGAGGGGCACAACGACTTGCGCCGCATCTTGACCGATTACGGTTTCATCGGCCACCCCTTCCGCAAAGACTTCCCTTTGTCTGGCCATGTCGAAATGCGTTACGACGCAGAACGTGCCCGTGTGATTTACGAGCCGGTCTCCATCGAGCCGCGCGAGATCACGCCGCGGATCATTCGCGAAGACAAATACGGAGGCCTGCATTGAAGCGTCGCTTCGTGTGAAATACCATGGCTGAAATCAAAAACTACACCCTCAACTTTGGCCCTCAGCACCCGGCTGCGCACGGCGTGCTGCGTCTGGTGCTGGAGCTCGACGGAGAAGTCGTCCAGCGTGCCGATCCACACATTGGCTTGTTGCACCGCGCGACCGAAAAACTGGCAGAGAGTAAGACTTTCATCCAGTCACTGCCTTATATGGACCGCTTGGACTATGTGTCCATGATGTGTAACGAGCACGCCTACTGCTTGGCGATCGAAAAATTGCTGGGCCTGGACGTGCCTATGCGCGCTCAGTACATCCGTGTCATGTTCTCGGAAATCACGCGCTTGCTCAACCACCTGATGTGGCTTGGTTCGCACGGCAACGATTGCGGCAGCTCCACCATCCTGATCTATACCTTCCGCGAACGCGAAGACTTGTTTGACATGTACGAAGCCGTGTCTGGCGCACGCATGCACGCGGCTTATTTCCGTCCCGGCGGCGTTTACCGCGACTTGCCCGACAGCATGCCGCAGTACCAGGTCAGCAAGATCAAAAACGCCAAAGCGATTGAGCAGTTGAACAAAAACCGCAGCGGTTCCTTGCTTGACTTCATTGATGATTTCACCCAGCGCTTTCCTGCTTGTGTGGACGAATACGAAACCCTGCTCACCGACAACCGCATCTGGAAACAGCGCACGGTGGGCATTGGTGTGGTCACGCCCGAGCGTGCACTCAACTTGGGCATGACCGGGCCGATGTTGCGTGGTTCGGGCATTGCATGGGACTTGCGTAAAAAGCAACCCTATGACGCTTACGACAAAGTTGAGTTTGATGTGCCTGTGGGCAAAACAGGCGACAGCTATGACCGTTACTTGGTGCGCATGCAAGAGATGCGTGAATCCAACCGCATCATCCAGCAGTGTGTGGCCTGGCTGCGTGCCAACCCTGGCCCGGTCATCACCGACAACCACAAGGTGGCGCCGCCAGCACGCGAGGGCATGAAGTCCAATATGGAAGAGTTGATTCACCATTTCAAACTCTTCACCGAAGGCTTCCATGTGCCCGAAGGGCAAGCCTATGCCGCTGTCGAGCACCCCAAAGGTGAGTTTGGTATCTACCTCGTGAGCGATGGTGCCAACAAGCCGTACCGTTTGAAAATTCGCGCCCCGGGCTTTGCCCACCTGGCAACCCTTGATGAAATGGCCCGTGGCCACATGCTGGCCGATGCTGTCGCCATCATCGGCACCATGGACATTGTGTTTGGAGAGATTGACCGATGATCTCTGAGTCCACCAAAGCCCGCTTCGACCGCGAAGTGGCTAAATTCCCTGCCGATCAAAAGCAGTCGGCCGTGATGGCTTGCCTGTCCATCGTCCAGCAAGAGCTGGGCTGGGTCAGTCCTGAGAGCGAGAAGATCGTGGCCGAGCACCTGGGCATGGCCCCGATGGCGGTGCACGAGGTCACCACTTTCTACAACATGTACAACCAAAAGCCGGTAGGCAAGTACAAGTTGAACGTGTGTACCAATCTGCCTTGCCAATTGCGGGGTGGCGCGCAAGCCTTGGCGCATTTGGAGCGCAAGCTGGGCATCCATGCGGGTGAGACCACGCTGGACGGCCTGATTACCTTGCAACCCAGCGAATGCCAAGGCGCTTGCGCCGATGCGCCGGTCTTGTTGGTCAACGATCGTCACATGTGCAGTTTCATGAGCCATGACAAGCTCGATCAATTGATCGACGGCCTCAAGAAAACCGGAGGGGCAGCCTGATGAACCTGGATCAACTGTTGAGCCAATTCCAAGCCACTGGCCTGGAAACTTCTTTCCATGACCGTCATATCAACCCCCAAATCTTGGCGGGTTTGAACGGTCGTAACTGGGGCTTGAAGGATTACGAAGCCCGTGGCGGCTACCAAGCACTGCGCAAAATTTTGGGCAAAGACGG
>CANFMK010000259.1 GCA_947448325.1 Comamonadaceae bacterium | reverse complement strand
CGGCGTGCCGCATCAGACCGCTCTCAGCCCACTGCGGGTGCTCGCTTCGACATAGTGTCCACCACAAAGCAGCCCGGCGCTCCCAGAACGCCATTGACTGGTCTAGAGCGGGCAGAGTCCAAATTGCTGTACCCGCTTTGGGCCTTTAGCCGTCCTTGGTCTTCAAAGGGACAACGGCGTCCTTGAGGCCACAGCCCCAAAGTTGCATGACTTACAGCCTCATACCCAATTTCTGCGCCGACGCTTGAATTTCTTGCCAGGTGGCATCGTCCACCGACACGCCATTTTTCAAACGCTCCGCGCGCGCCTTGCGCTCGGGCTCACCGGCCAGGGTCACGCCATCGCTGCCGGGTGCGTCTGGGCTTTGGCGCAGCCAGTCCACAAAGGCCAGTGACTCTTGCGCAAAACTCATTTGGGTGCCCAAGCGGGCCGGATCGATAACGATGGTCAGCATGCTGTTGAGGACCGCGCGACGTCCGTCAGCTTGCTGGTGCCAGGTGCCGCCGCCGCTCAAGGCGCCGCCCAACAACTCGCAAGCCACCGCCATGCCAAAGCCTTTGTATTCGCCAAAGGGCAGCAACGCGCCCATGCGGCCATTGCTTTGCGGCACCACCACCACACCGGGCTTGTTGGTCGGGTTGCCGTGCTCGTCGATCAAGGTGCCGGGTTTGACTTCGCGGCCTTCGTTGTGCGCCACCCGCATCTTGCCTTGGGCCACGCGGCTGGTGGCAAAGTCCAGCACAAAGGGTTCTTGCGTCGAGGCGCCATAACCCAGTGGAATGCCGATGCAGCAGGGGTTGGTGCCAAAGCGGCCATCCGCTCCGCCGAACGGGGCCACCACCGGGCGCGAGAACACGCTGACAAAATGCAGCGAGACCCAGCCCTTGGCCACGGCCATTTCGGCAAAGTGCCCGATGCGCCCCAAATGGTGGGAACTGGCCAGCGACATGATGCAAGCCCCGTGTTGGGCCACGCGCTCAAACGCCATCTCCATGGCCTGCACGCCCACCACTTGGCCAAAGCCGTGTTGGCCGTCCAGACCCAGCAGCATGCCGGTGTCCACCTTCACCGCCACGCTGGTGTTCGGCGAGAGGTTGCCTTCCAAAATCGCATCCACATAGCGCGGCGCCATGCCCACGCCATGCGAGTCGTGCCCGCTCAAGTTCGCCATGACCAAATTGGCCGCCACTTGCTGGGCGTTGGCCGGCGTGGCCCCTGCTTTGACAAACAGCGCGGTGATTTGGGTTTCAAGTTGGGAGGCGGGAATGACGTGGTTCATGGCGGGGTGTTCAATCAAAACGGTGAATCAAAAAGAATGCGAATAGGTCAAGCGAATGTGGACGGGGATATGCGGCTGGACAAACCGGCCTTACATCACCGCACCCACTTGCCAAGGTACAAACTCGTTTTGGCCATAGCCGTGTTGCTCGCTTTTGCTGAGTTGGCCGGAGGCACAGTCCAAGATGTGCTGAAAGATTTTTTCGCCCATGGCCTGGATGGAGGTCGTGCCGTCCACGATTACGCCGCAGTTGATGTCCATGTCGTCTTCTTGTTTTTGCCACAGCGCGGTGTTGGTGGAGAGTTTGAGCGAAGGCGAGGGTGCGCAGCCATAGGCCGAGCCGCGACCGGTGGTGAAGCAAATCACATTCGCCCCGCCAGCCACCTGACCCGTGGCACTGACCGGGTCATAGCCGGGCGTGTCCATGTAGACAAAGCCGTGGGCTTTGACCGGTTCGGCGTATTCGTAGACCGCTTGCAAATTGCTGGTCCCGCCTTTGGCCACGGCGCCGAGTGATTTTTCCAAGATGGTGGTCAGGCCGCCGGCCTTGTTCCCGGGCGAGGGGTTGTTGTTCATCTCGCCTTGGTTGATCTCGGTGTAATGCTCCCACCAGCGGATGCGCTCGACCAGTTTTTCGCCCACTTCGCGGCGTACCGCGCGGCGTGTGAGTAAGTGCTCGGCGCCGTAAATTTCAGGGGTTTCACTCAAAATGGCAGTGCCACCGTGCTGCACCAGCAAATCGACTGCCGCGCCCAGGGCTGGATTGGCGCTGATGCCCGAGTAACCGTCTGACCCGCCGCATTGCAGGCCGACCACAATGTGTTCCACGCTGCAGGGCACGCGTTGCACCGCGTTGGCCGCAGGCAACATGCGTTTGACGAATTCAATGCCCTTGGCCACGGTTTTGGCCGTGCCCCCGGTGTCTTGGATGTTGAAGGTGTGCAAGCTGCTGCCTTCTTGCAAGCCGCTGTGCGCCAGCCAGGTTTGCAGCTGGTTGGCCTCGCAGCCCAAGCCCACCACCACCGCACCGGCAAAGTTGGCGTGGGTGGCGTAACCGGCCAGGGTGCGTTCCAGCAGTTGCATGCCGGTGCCGCCAGTGTCCATGCCGCAACCGGTGCCATGGGTCAAAGCCACCACGCCGTCGACATTCGGAAAATCGGCCAAAGCCGCAGGATTGGTGAGTTTGGAGAAGTGATCGGCAATCGCGCGCGCGGCGGTGGCCGAGCAGTTCACGCTGGACAAAATGCCAATGTAGTTGCGCGTGGCCACGCGCCCGTCCGCACGCACAATGCCTTGGAAGGTGGCATGGCGGCGCGGTGCATCGGGTTTCACGTCAGCACAAAATGCATAGTCTCGGGCGAAGTTGCCCTTTTCTGCGCCCATGCTCAGGTTGTGCACATGCACATGCTCACCCGCGCCAATGGCTTGACTGGCAAAGCCAATGATCTGGTTGTAACGGCGCACGGGTTCACCGGCTGCGATCGCGCGGGTGGCTATTTTGTGACCCGGTGGAATCAGGCCGCGCACCGCAATGCCCTCCACTTGACTGCCGCTCATGAGTTGGCTGCGGGCAATGACCACGTCGTCGGCGGGATGGAGGCGAATGAAGGTTTGCATAAGTTCTTTCAGGTTTCACACGCTGTGCCAATGGGCGTTGTAGCGTTTGTGGGTTTGCTTGAGATGGTGTTTCATGGCCCGTTTGGCTGCGACGGCGTCGTGCGCGCACAAGGCTTGGTAAATCGTTTCGTGCTCGGCCAGAGCGGTCTGCCAAGAAGCTGGTTTTTCAAAGTAATCACTCAGCCGCTCAAACAGGGCGCCGCTGCGCGCTTGCCAGTAGCCGTGCAAGGTGTCGAGCAGCACACTGTTGCCGCAGGCCT
>CANFMK010000258.1 GCA_947448325.1 Comamonadaceae bacterium | reverse complement strand
CTGATTTGCGGTTTTGCCCGCATCGAAGGCATGCCGGTCGGCATCATTGCCAACAACGGCATTTTGTTTTCCGAGTCGGCTCTGAAGGGCGCGCACTTCATCGAGTTGTGCTGCCAACGCAAGATCCCGCTGGTGTTTTTGCAAAACATCACCGGCTTCATGGTCGGGCGCAAATACGAAAACGAAGGCATCGCCCGCAATGGCGCGAAGATGGTCACGGCCGTGGCCACGGCCGCTGTGCCCAAGTTCACCATCATCATCGGCGGCAGTTTTGGTGCCGGTAACTACGGCATGTGTGGCCGCGCTTACAGCCCCCGCTTTTTGTGGATGTGGCCCAACGCCCGCATTTCGGTCATGGGCGGTGAGCAGGCGGCCAGCGTATTGGCCACCGTCAAGCGCGACGGCATTGAAGGCAAAGGTGGCCAGTGGAGCTTGGAGGATGAAGAAGCCTTCAAAGCCCCCATCAAGCAGCAGTATGAAGACCAGGGCCACCCCTACTACGCCACCGCCCGTTTGTGGGACGACGGCGTGATCGACCCGGCCGATACCCGCCGTGTGCTGGCACTGGGCTTGTCGGCCTCGCTCAATGCCCCGATTCCAGAAACCCAATTTGGCTTGTTCCGCATGTGAAGGAGTGAACCCCATGTACCAAACCCTTGAAATCCAGATCGAACACCGCGTCGCCACGGTGTGGATGAACCGCCCCGATGTGCACAACGCATTTGACGAAACCCTGATCGCAGAATTGACCGCCGCCTGCAAGGCCCTGGACGTCGACCCGCAAGTGCGCATCGTGGTGCTGGCCGGTCGCGGCAAAAGTTTTTCAGCCGGTGCCGATTTGAATTGGATGAAGCGCGCCGCGAACAACGACTTGCATCACAACCTGGTCGACGCGCGCGCGCTGGCCGGCATGCTGCGTACGCTGTCTGAAATGCACAAACCCACCATCGCCCGCGTGCAAGGTGCGGCCTTGGGCGGCGGTACTGGTTTGACCGCAGCCTGTGACATCGCCATCGCCTCCACCCAGGCGGTGTTTGCCACCTCAGAGGTCAAGTTTGGCATCATCCCTTCGGCCATCAGCCCCTACGTGGTGCGGGCCATTGGCGCGCGGCAAAGTTACCGCTTTTTTCAAACCGCCGAGCGTATCGACGCGCAGCGCGCTTGCGCTCTGGGTTTGGTGCACGAAGTCGTGGCGCCCGATCAGCTTGACGCCAAGGTGCAAGAGGTGGTGCAGGCGCTGCTGCAAGGCGGGCCTTTGTCACAAGCAGCCGCCAAACAATTGATCCGCGCGGTCGATGGCCGTGTGATCGATGACGATGTGGTGGAGGACACGGCGCAGCGCATTGCGCATTTGCGCGCCACACCTGAAGCGCAAGACGGCTTGTCGGCCTTTTTGGATAAACGCCCCCCATCGTGGTTGGCTTGAGTGAGAAACGGTCCATGTTCAAAAAAATCCTGATCGCCAACCGTGGCGAAATCGCCTGCCGGGTGGCCGCTACCGCGCGTCGCATGGGCATCCACACCGTGGCGGTGTATTCCGATGCAGATGCCCATGCCCAGCACGTGCAAGCCTGCGACGAGGCTGTGCATGTGGGCGCCAGTGCGCCCAAAGACAGCTACCTGCGCTGGGAGCGCATTTTGCAAGCCGCCAAAGACACCGGCGCACAGGCGGTGCATCCGGGTTACGGTTTTTTGAGTGAGAACGAAGACTTTGCCAAAGCCTGCGCCGCAGCCGGTCTGGTGTTCATTGGCCCGCCCGCTTCGGCCATTTTGGCGATGGGCCTCAAAGCCGAATCCAAGCGCTTGATGGAAACTGCCGGTGTGCCGCTGGTGCCCGGCTACCACGGGGCCGACCAAGACGAGGCATTGCTGCAACGCGAAGCCGACCGCATCGGTTACCCGGCGCTGATCAAGGCCAGCGCAGGCGGCGGTGGCAAGGGCATGCGGGTGGTGGAAAAGTCCGAAGACTTTGCCGCAGCCCTGGCTTCTTGCAAACGCGAGGCCATCAACAGTTTTGGCAGCGATGCGGTGTTGATTGAAAAATATGTGCAACGCCCGCGCCACATCGAGATCCAGGTGTTTGGCGACACGCAGGGTAACTGTGTGTACCTGTTTGAGCGCGATTGCTCGGTGCAACGCCGCCACCAAAAAGTACTGGAAGAAGCCCCGGCCCCCGGCATGACCGAAGCCTTGCGTGCGCAAATGGGCGCCGCTGCCGTGGCGGCGGCCAAGGCGGTGAACTATGTGGGCGCGGGCACGGTGGAATTCATCGTCGAGCAAACGGCGTATGACCAACCCGAGTCCATGAAGTTCTTTTTTATGGAAATGAATACACGGCTGCAGGTGGAGCACCCGGTCACCGAAGCCATCACCGGTCTCGACCTGGTCGAGTGGCAACTGCGTGTGGCCAGTGGCGAGCCTTTGCCTTTGCAGCAAAGCGAAATCCGCATGACAGGCCATGCCATCGAGGCCCGCATTTGCGCCGAAAACCCGGACAACCAATTTTTGCCCTCCACTGGCACCTTGCAGGTGTACCGCAAGCCGCAAGCCAGCAGCTTTGAAAGAAGCACGATACGCATTGACGACGGTGTGCGCGAGGGCGACACCATCAGCCCGTTTTACGATTCGATGGTCGCCAAATTGATCGTGCATGGGGATACCCGCGAACAAGCCTTGGCGCGCTTGGACACCGCACTGGCACAAACCCACATCGTGGGTTTGAACACCAATGTGCAGTTTTTGCGCCATGTGGTGCGGTCCGAATCGTTTGCCACGGCAAAGCTCGACACTGCACTGATCGAGCGCGAGTCGGCGGTACTGTTCAAGCAAGACCCCGTGGGCATGCAAGCCGCGGCAGCGGCGGTGATTGCCGATGCCCTGCAGGCCGAAGCGGCCGCGCAAGGCCATGACCCGTTCAGCCGCCGTGACGGTTGGCAGTCCCACGGCATCACCCAGCGCCGTTTTGAGTTGGCGTACGACGGACAGTCACATTCCGCGCAGTGGCGTTACGGACGCAGTGGCGTCCTGAGCCTGCAAGTGGGCGAGGCCGCCGCCGCGCCGCTGCAATTGACCCCGCATCCTGACGGCGGCTTGTGGGTGCAGTTCGATGGTGCTCGGGTGCACAGTCAGGTCTACGCACAAGGGGAGCTGCGCCATGTGTTCACG
>CANFMK010000257.1 GCA_947448325.1 Comamonadaceae bacterium | reverse complement strand
TGCAGCCATGCCAATGCTTGGAGCGATTGGTCAATCGCTTCAGCCGCCGGTAGGGTGCGCGACTTGAGCGCCACCACCACCGCGTCCACTTCGGCCGCCAATGGGCTGTTGGGCACGCCGATGGTCTGCACCACCCTCATGCCCGCGCGCACCAGGTTGTTGGCCAGGTCGGTGGCGCCAGTGAAGTCGTCGGCTATACAACCGAGTTTCAAACCCAGCTTCAGTGTTTTCATGCTTTGCCTTTCGGCAGCTCAATGCCCGGAAAGATCTTGATCACCGCGCTGTCGTCTTCTTTGGCAAAGCCGGCCGTGCTGGCCTGCATGAACATCTGGTGCGCGGTGGAAGACAGCGGCAGCGGGAACTTGCTGGCGCGCGCCATGTCCAGCACCAGCCCCAGGTCTTTGACAAAAATATCCACCGCCGACAGGGGCGTGTAGTCGGCCGCCAGCACATGGGCCATGCGGTTTTCAAACATCCAGCTGTTGCCCGCGCTGTGCGTGATCACCTCGTACAAGGCGGCTGCGTCCACGCCTTCGCGCAGGCCCAGCGCCATGGCTTCGGCGGCGGCGGCAATGTGCACGCCGGCCAACAATTGGTTGATGATTTTGACCTTGCTGCCCGCACCCGCGCAGTCGCCCAGCTTGTAGACCTTGGCGGCCATGGCGTTCAACAGCGGCTCGGCCACGGCGTATGCGGCCGGCTTGGCCGCCGTCATCATGGTCATCTGGCCGGCAGCAGCTTTAGCCGCGCCGCCTGAAATGGGCGCGTCCACATACTGCAAGCCCATGGCTTGCAGGCGCGCCTCTAAAGCGACTGACCAGTTCGGGTCCACGGTGGAGCACATCACAAACACGCTGCCGGGCTTCATGCTGGCAGCGCACCCTGGGGTAGTGCCGTCGCCAAACAACACGCTCTCGGTCTGCGCGGCATTCACCACCACCGAGACGATCACGTCACACGCCGCGCCCAAAGAGGCCAGCGAGTCGTGCGCCACGCCGCCGTCTTTGGCAAAGGCAGCGGCCACTTCGCGGCGCACATCAAACACATGCACCGTGTGCCCGGCGCGGCGCAGCGACTGCGCCATGCCCGAGCCCATGGCCCCCAAACCGATCAAACCCACTGTGGTCGTGCTCATTGCCCAAATCCTTTGCATGGCTAAAGTTGTCAGACAAATTTACCACGGACGGCACGACTCTGGCGCGGGCCGTTCTCAAAGAGGGCCGTTTAAGGCTTAGGGCCCCAAGGCGCTGACAACATGAGCTTGTTGTTTTGCTCGCGGATCAGCGGGCGGATTTTGGCGGCGAAAGCCATGAACTCGGGGTCGGCAAACACGCCGGCCCAAAAGGCGCGGCGATCGGCGTCGTCGTCGAATTTCCAGATGTGGATCAGCTCGTTGATGGCCCCCACGTCGCCGGTGAAGTAGCCGACCAGCTTTTGCGGGTGCTTGGCCAAAGCGGGCCAACCTTCGTTGGTGTACAGGGCCGTGAGTTCGCCCATTTTGCCGACGATGGCCGAGTAAGTGCGCAGTTCATAAATCGCCATGGTGTCTCCTGATAAAGGTTGAGAAAGTTTTTAACTGCCGACCACGCCGCCATCGACTTTGCGGATCACCACCGTGGCCGAGCGGGGTCGTCCACCGGCTTGGTAGTCGGGCCAGTTGGAAAATTGGCTGGGTTTTTTCGGGTCGCTGCGGTCGGTGGGCGTTTCGCCCGGGTGCTGCACATTGATGAAGAGTGTGCGGCCGTCAGGCGTGAAGGTCAGGCCGGTGATTTCGCAGTTGGTCGGGCCGGTCAAAAAGCGCCGCACTTCGCCAGTTTGCGTGTCGCAGGCCAGCATTTGGTTGTTGCCGATGCGGGCGAACTCGCCTTGGTACATCTGGGTGGCGTGCGCGTCGGTTTGAATCCACAGCAGGCCATTGGGGCTGAAACCCAATCCGTCGGGGCAGCCCAGCATGTCGCCTTGGATAGTGCCTTTCGCTTCGGCGCGGCTGTTGGCCGGGTCGCCCGCCAGCAGCAAGTGGTTCCAGACAAAGGTCGCGCCGTCAAAGTCGCCGTCCTCCAGCCAGCGGATGATCTGGCCCATGGTGTTGTTGGCGCGCGGGTTGGCTGCGTCCACGCCGGGTTTGCCGGGCTCGCCGCGCTGGCTGTTGTTGGTCAAGGTGCAATAGACCCAGCGCGAGGTTTTGTCGATGGCCAGCCACTCGGGTCGGTCCATCTTGGTGCCGCCGAGCAGGTCGCTGGCTTGGCGGGTTTTGATCAGCACCTCACCTTGATCGGCAAAGCCGTTGGCCGCTGTCAGCGGGCCTTGGCCGTGCACCAGCGGCAACCAACGGCCGGTGCCATTGGCGTCAAAGCGGGCGACGTACAGCGTGCCCTCGTCCAGCAGGTTGCGGTTGGCTTTGGCGCCGCCGGGCTGCATGCGCGCGCTGCTGACGAATTTGTAGATGTACTCAAAGCGCGAGTCCTCGCCCGAATACACCACAGCGCGCTGATCCCGAGTGAGAGCCACCCAAGCGCCTTCGTGCGCAGCACGGCCCAGCGCGGTGCGCTTGACCGGCGTGCTGGTGGGGTCGAGTGGGTCGACCTCCACCACCCAGCCAAAGCGGTTGGGTTCGTTGGGATGGCGCGCCGCATCAAAGCGCTCGTCGCTGCCTTCCCAGCTGAACAGGCTTTTTTCGCGCAGACCCCAGCGTCGGTGGTGCGCGCTAATCGTTTTGCCGCCACCAAAGTAGTTCATCCAGTTTTCTTCGCCCGACAAGTAGGTGCCCCAGGGCGTTTGGCTGCTGGCGCAGTTGTTCAGCGTGCCCAGCACGGTGCGGCCTTGGGGGTCGCCGGCGGTGCGCAGCAGCGGGTGGCCAGCGGCCGGGCCTCTGACTTCAAAAGGCGTTTGCAGGGTGAAGCGCCTTGCGTAGGCGGAGGGGCGCACCATCTCCCACTGCGCACCTCGGCGCTGCACCTCGTACACCGACAGGCCGTGGGCGTTTTGCGACTTGCGCACTTTGGCCGCCGTCATGGGCAAGAAGCCATCGGGGTGCAGCAGGCCGTCGTCGGTGTACTCGTGGTTCACTGCAATCAGGCCGTGGTCGGACGAACCGCCCAGCGCAAAATATTCCATGCCGTCGTGGTGCATGCCCAGCTGCACCGCTTGGTCTTCGGCGCTGTTGCTGCCGTCGGTGCGAAACGCGGGCATCTG
>CANFMK010000256.1 GCA_947448325.1 Comamonadaceae bacterium | reverse complement strand
GCGAAATACAGCACAAAACCGTTCAGGCCGGGAATGGCCTCCAAGGGCAACAGGCCGCGACGGGCGGCCACATAACCGGCCAGCACCAAGGCGAAAAAGGGAAAGGTGACTTGCAATACATCCAACATGGCCGCCATTGTCGACCAGGTCAGCGCCGGTCAGGGTCTCAGGCCTGACAAACCGCCTGCGTGCTTGAGAAGGGGGCCCTTTTTCGCCATTCAAGCCCGAGGGCGCAGCGGGCTGAGGCTATGATGGCCGCCCATGTCTGACTTCACCACCGGCCTCAACCTCGCGCAACAAGACGCCGTCCATTACGTCCACGGCCCCTGCCTGGTGCTGGCGGGGGCGGGTTCTGGCAAAACCCGGGTGATCACCCACAAAATAGGCCGCTTGATGCAGGTGGGCCTGGCGCCCAAACAGATTGCCGCCATCACTTTCACCAACAAAGCCGCCACCGAAATGCGTGAGCGCGCGCGCACGCTGATTGGCAAAGCCGCCAAAGACGTGATGATTTGCACCTTTCATGCCTTGGGCGTGCGGATCATGCGCGAAGACGGCGCGGTGCTGGGTCTTAAACCCCAGTTCAGCATTTTGGACGCTGACGACGTGACCGGCATCTTGAAAGACTGCGGCGGCACCACCGATGCGGCCACTGCACGCCAGTGGCAGTGGACCATCAGCCTGTGGAAGAACAATGGCCTGAACGCCGAGCAGGCCCTGGCCCAGGCCCAAGACGACAGCCAGCGCATCACCGCACGCATCATGGGCCTGTACGAAGAGCGCCTGAGCGCCTACCAAAGCGTGGATTTTGATGACCTGATTGGCCTGCCCTTGAAGCTGCTGGCGAATTACCCCGAAGTGCGCGCCAAATGGCAAGCCAGCCTGGGCCATGTGCTGGTGGACGAATACCAAGACACCAACGCCACCCAGTACGAGGTGCTGAAACACCTGGTCGGCGAACGCGGTCGTTTCACGGCCGTGGGCGACGACGACCAGTCCATCTACGGCTGGCGCGGCGCCACACTGGACAATTTGAAACGCCTGCCGCAAGACTTTCCCAATCTCAAAGTCATCAAGCTGGAGCAAAACTACCGCTCCACCAGCGCCATCTTGCGCGCCGCCAACAACGTGATTCAACCGAATCCCAAGCTGTTTCCGAAAACCCTTTTTTCTGAACTGGGCGAAGGCGAACCGGTGCGGGTGGTCGACGCCGACAACGAAGAGCACGAAGCCGAGCGCGCCGTCTCGCGCATCCAGTCGCTGCGCGCTGGCACGGCAGTGACCACCAACCCTCAAGGTCAAGCGCAACACCGTGAGTTGAAAGACTTTGCGATTTTGTACCGCGCCAACCACATGGCCAAACCGTTTGAAAAAGCGCTGCGCCGCGCCAACATTCCCTACAAGGTCTCGGGCGGGCAAAGCTTTTTTGACCGCGCCGAGATCAAAGACCTGTGCGCCTGGTTTCGCTTGTGGATCAACAACGACGACGACCCGGCTTTCTTGCGCGCCATCACCAGCCCCAAACGCGGCATCGGTCACCAAACTTTGGCGCAGCTGGGCCACTTTGCCAGCCAGTACAAGGTCAGCTTGTTTGAAGCTTTGTTTGCAAACACCTTGCCGAGTTTTTTATCGGCCAAAGCGGTGGGCAATCTGCACGAGTTTGGCCGCTTTGTGAACGACCAGGAATACCGCGCCCGGCACACCCTGGGCGCGGAGAGCGCCAAGTCTTTTTTAAGCCAATGGCTCAAAGACATCGGCTACGAAAAGCAATTGTACGACGGTGAAGAAAACGAAAAAGTGGCCGCCGCCCGCTGGACCAATGTGCTCGAATTTTGCGACTGGATGGGCGCGCGCTGTGGGGGCGAAATCGAGGACAGTGCCGGGGTCAGCACCGCCTCTGAAATCAAATCCCTGCTGGAAGTGGCGCAAACCATTTCGCTCTTGTCTACCCTCAATGAGCGCGAGACCGAACAGAACGTGGTGACGCTGTCCACGCTGCACGCCTCCAAAGGGCTGGAGTGGCCACATGTGATGCTGGTCGGCGTGAACGAAGGTTTACTGCCCTTCAAACTGGGCGATGACACGACCCCTTCTGGCATGGCCGAGGGCGCGATGAGCGAAGGCATTTTGCTGCGCCTGCAAGAAGAGCGACGCCTGATGTATGTGGGCATCACCCGCGCGCAGCGCAGCCTGGCGGTGAGTTGGACAAAGCGCCGCAAAAAAGGCCGAGAGACCATCTCCGCTTTGCCCAGCCGCTTCATTGCCGAAATGGCGCTGGACAAAGACACGGTGCGGGAAGACCCCCGTGAGAGGCTCAAAGCCTTGCGCGCCGAGTTTGCACAAAAAGCCGCCGCGAATGCCGCCGCTGCGTTGGCGGCTGTGAACAAGACTTGAGGCGCAAATGCATGCCAGACACGGCAATGACTCAACCGCATCTTGTGCAACCTGATTCATCCAGGCCCGACTGGCCGCGGCGCATGGATGGCATTTTGGTGGGTTCGCCTGCTCAGAACTCATGAGACAACCGCCGTTTACCCGCCTTGATTTTGTTTTCCGATGCGATGCAGCGAGAAAGTTGGGTATTGCGAATACCATACCCACTTATGAAAAAAACGCCCCCTCCTGCGCCCGCCGTTGGGATCTGACGCCACACGCCCAGGACCCATGAACGACTTCGCCAAGAGACAACGAAAACCGACACGGTGGTTGGTGAATCTGTGCGTGGTCGTGGCGCTGCACGCCCTGTTGCTGTGGGCCATCCAGTCCGGTCTGGCCACCCGGTTCGTCAAGTCCGTCAAGGACCCTGTGCAGGCCATGCTGCTGGAAGAGGTTCAACCTGTTTTGCCACCTCCGCCCCCCCCGCCGCCGCCGGTTCGACCACCGCCCCCGAATGTGCCGCCGCCCGCCTACGTTCCGCCCGTGGTGGTGCCGGTGAACACGCCGCCGCCCGTCAACGCCATTGCCGCTGTGACGAGCAAGCCACAGCCCGAGACCCCGCCCTCGCCAGCGCCTGCACCGGTCGTCACCGCGCCGCCAGCGCCACTGGTGCGCACGGCCGCCGTGATTGCGGCGGCCAACTGTGAGAAACCGGAATACCCCAGTGCGTCACGCCGTTTGGAAGAAGAGGGCACGGTCAGTTTGAAGTTTTTGGTCGGTACCGATGGCAAAGTCAAAGAATCGGCGGTCGACAAGTCCTCGGGTTTTAAGCGCTTGGACGAGGCCGCACGTCAAGGTCTGGC
>CANFMK010000255.1 GCA_947448325.1 Comamonadaceae bacterium | reverse complement strand
GCGCCAAGTGAACGCCGATGATCAAAATTTGTCGGTTCATGGCTTCATTCTCGTTCAAAATAACGAAGCACCCCAATCGGCGGCCCCGCCGCTTGAACACAGGAAGATTTGCCGATGATGAAAATCACCACCACCTTGACGGTCTTGCTGTGGGCACTGAGCACACCGCTGCAGGCCCAAGAGAAATTCCCCTCGCGCCCGGTCACGCTGGTGGTGCCGCAAGTGGCCGGTGGCGCCAACGACGCCATTGCCCGCGTATTGGCGCAAAAACTCACCGAGCAAACGGGTCAATCCTTTGTGGTGGACAACCGCCCTGGGGCGGGTGGCAATGTGGGCACGGTCTCTGTCGCCAAGGCCAAGTCCGATGGCTATACCTTGTTGGTCACCGCCGACAGTGTGCAGGTGATCAATCCGTCTCTGTACGCCAAACCCGGTTTTGACCCGGTGAAAGACTTTGACCCCGTGGCCCCGCTGGCCAAGGCCGGTTACGTGCTGGTGGCCAACCCCACCTTGGCGGCGAACAACGTGGCCGAGTTGATCAGCCTGGCCAAAATGCAACCCGGCAAATACGCCATCGCCTCGGCCGGCAACGGCACCTTGAACCACTTGATCGGCGAGATGCTGCAAAAAGCCGCTGACATCAAGCTCCAGCACATCCCCTACAAAGGCGCGGCCGCCGCCGCCACCGACGTGGTCAGTGGTCAAGTGCCGCTGTCGGTGCAAAGCATGCCCTCGTCGATCGCCTTCATCAAAGCCGGCAAGCTCAAGGTGCTAGGGGTGGTGAACGAAAAACGCCTGCCGGCCCTGCCCAACGCGCCCACCATTGGCGAGACATTGAAAGGTTTTGGCGCGACGCCTTGGTACGGTATGTTTGCGCCCGCAGGCATGCCCAAGGACGTGTCGACCTTTTTGCAAAACGAACTGTTCAAAGCCCTCGACGACGCTGATGTGCGCGCCAAACTGGCCAATTTAGGCTGTGAGCCGTTCAGGGGCTCCTCGGAGTTGTTGGCGCAGACCGTCAAAGACGATTTGCCCCGTTGGGCCAAGATCGTGAAAGACTCTGGCGCGACCGTGGACTGACGCGCTGGCCGCTGTGGGGCGTTTTTACGCCGGCACAGCCCGTTCTTTTTTCACCGATTCACGCGCCAGCACCGGCGCAATCGCCTGCGCCAGGGCCGGGTAGGCCTGGTTCCAGGCCAGCTCGGGAAAGCGGAAATCCAAATATTTGAGCGCGCACGCCACCGTGATCTGGCCGATGTGCAGATCGCCCGCCAACACAGCGGGGTTCTGGTTCAAATAGCTCAGTGAGGTGTGGATCGCATCGAGTTTGCCCGCCGTCCATTCGGCCCAGCGCAAAGCCTCCGGGCGCACCATGTTTTCATAACGGGTCAGCAAGGCGGCGTCCAAAATACCGTCGCCCAAAGACTGCAGCGTCATCGCGCGCCAACGGGCAGCGCCGCCGGACGGGAACAGGTGGCCCCCACCCAGGTCATTCAAATACTCGCAAATGACGCGGCTGTCGTACAGCGACTGCCCGTCATCGGTCACCAAAGTGGGCACTTTGCCCAGAGGGTTGTCGACAATGATGCTGGCGTCCCGGTTCACCGGGTGCGCGCTGGACGCCAGCAAAGTGATGCGATCGCTCAGGCCAAGCTCGTCGGCCACCACCATGCACTTGCGCACATAGGGAGAAGTAGGGGCAAAGTGAAGTTTCATGGGCGCAGTATTGGCGAAGCCGTCTGGCCCTGCTGTCACGTAGCTGACCTGAATCACGCGCCTGCAGGCAAACCCGCTTTACCGCCGTGCCAGGCTGTGCGAGCCTTGGACTTTCTGTTTCACGAGGCTGCACATGCGCAAGTTACTGGGTTTGTTTCTGGCTGTCGCCATCACGGCTTGTGCCACCCGTCCCCCAAGCGCCGTGGTGGAGGTGCCTTCGCACATCACACCTGACTTGGCGCAGGGCCTGGCGAAAATCGGCCGCGTGGTGGCCCCACCGCCCACCGAAAAACTCTATGCCCCGTTCCAAGAGCGCGAACCTTATAACGGTGTGCAGGTGCGCCGCGATGTGCGTTACGGTGCCGATGCGCGCCATTTACTGGACGTGTTTCAGTCAGGCACCGCCGCAACGGGCAAACCCGTTCTGGTCTTTGTGCACGGCGGCGCCTTCATGCGCGGCGAGCGCCGCACCGGCGAGAGCCCGTTTTACGACAACATCATGCTGTGGGCCGTGCGCCAGGGCATGGTGGGCGTCAACATGACTTACCGCCTGGCACCCGCCCACCCCTGGCCGGCGGCGCAGCAAGACATCCAAGCCGCCTTGAAATGGGTGCGTGAAAACATCGCCGCCAGCGGCGGTGACCTGAATCGCATCATTCTGATGGGCCATTCCGCAGGTGCGGCGCATGTGGCGCAGTACGTCGCGCACCCGCAGTTCCATGTGGAGCCCGGCTCGGGCCTGGCCGGTGCGGTGTTGCTGTCTGGCTTGTTTGACCCAGCAACCGCCGAGGCCAACCCCCCACTGCAAGCCTACTTTGGCAAAGACACCACGCAGTACCCCGCCCGCTCAGCCGTGCCGGGTCTGGTGGCCTCGCGCGTGCCCTTGCTGATCGCTTATGCCGAGCTCGACCCCGAAGACTTCCACACCCAAAGCGGCCAACTCCATACCGCCCTGTGCCATGCTGGACGCTGCCAGGGCCTTTACAAACTCAAGGGCCACAGCCACATGTCGGAGGTCTATTCGATCAACACCGCAGACACAACGGTGACCGACTTGATCAAGCAGCTGGTGGACCGGGCGCGCTGAGCAATTCACCATGTCAAACGGCGTGTCCGCTCGCGCAGGCACGCCGTTTGATCTTGAAAAAAGAAAACTCAGTTCTTATGCAATTCCGCGTTCAGCTCGCCCCAGCTTTTGTTGCGGGGGATGGCGTGCAGCGCGCCGGACTGTGAATCGCGGCGGAACAGGATGCCGTTTTTGCCGGACAACTCTTTGGCTTTCATCAGACTGCCGTCGGGCAGCTGCACACGGCTGCCGCCAGTGATGTAGCAGCCGGCCTCCACCACGCAGTCGTCGCCCAGCGAGATGCCGATGCCGGCGTTGGCGCCCAAGAGGCAGCGCTTGCCCACCTTGATGACTTCTTTGCCGCCACCCGAGAGCGTGCCCATGATGGACGCGCCGCCGCCGATGTCGCTGGCGTCGTCCACCACCACACCGGCGCTGATGCGGCCTTCGACCATGCTGGCGCCCAAGGTGCCGGCGTTGAAGTTGCAAAAGCCTTCG
>CANFMK010000254.1 GCA_947448325.1 Comamonadaceae bacterium | reverse complement strand
GTGCTGGACGTGATGGTGCAACTGGCCAATGAAGGCATGACCATGATGGTGGTGACGCACGAAATGGGTTTTGCGCGTAAAGTGGCCAATCGCGTGATCTTCATCGATGTGGGCGGTCGCATTTTGGAGGACTGCTCGAAAGACGAGTTTTTCAACCACCCGGAAAACCGTCAGCCACGCACCAAAGATTTTTTAAACAAAATCTTGCAGCACTGAAACTCAGCCCACTTGGGCGCAAAGGACTTGACCATGAAATTGTTTTCTTCCTCTTTGACTTCTTTGTTGATGACGGGTTTAGCCATGTTGGCCAGTCCCCAGGCGATGGCGGGTAAAACCCTGGACCAAATCAAGCAGCGCGGTCAGGTGGTGTGCGGCGTCAACACCGGCTTGGCCGGGTTTTCAGCGGCCGACTCCAATGGCAACTGGAGTGGTTTGGATGTGGACATCTGCAAAGCGGTGGCCGCAGCCGTGTTGTCCGACGCGAGCAAAGTCAAATACACGCCTTTGAACGCCCAACAACGTTTCACCGCGCTGCAATCGGGAGAGGTCGACATCCTGTCGCGCAACACCACCTTCACGCTCACCCGCGATGCTTCGTTGGGCCTTCACCAAACCGCGGTGACCTACTATGACGGCCAAGGTTTCATGGTGCCGGTCAAAAGCAAGATCAAGAGTGCGCTGCAGTTGAAGAACCAAACCGTCTGCGTGCAGTCGGGCACCACGACTGAAAAGAACCTGACCGATTTCTCCAAAGCCAACAAGCTCAACATCAAGCCGGTGGTGTTTGAAAAATTGGAAGCCGCCAATGGCGCTTATTTCGCAGGCCGCTGCGTGGCCTACACCACCGACGCCTCGGGCCTGGCTTCCATCCGCAACAAAGAAGCCAAAAACCCGGCCGAGCATGTGATCTTGTCAGACTTGATTTCCAAAGAACCCTTGGGCCCGATGGTGCGCCGGGGTGACGACGAATGGCTGGCCATCGTCAAATGGGTGGTCTACGGTTTGATCGAAGCCGAAGAATACGGCGTGACCCAGGCCAACTTAGAGGGCCTGAAAACCAGCAGCGAAGACCCGGTGGTCGGCCGCTTATTGGGCTCCAAAGAAGACACAGGCAAGCATTTGGGTTTGGACAAAGAATGGCTGGCGCGCGCCCTCAAAGCCACTGGCAATTACGGCGAAATCTTTGAGCGCAATGTGGGCCCCAAATCCGCTCTGGCTTTGCCCCGGGGCAGCAACAACCAATGGAACAAAGGCGGCTTGATGTACGCCTTTCCTGTGCGCTGATTTTGCCTTCCGCTGTGCCCACTTCAAAGCCAGCGTCACAGCCCCCCAAGGTGACGCGGCGCGCCTGGTCGTGGCGCAGCCCCGCTTTTCGCGGCCTGGTGTACCAGGTGCTGGCAGTGGCGGTGTTGGTGGCCGTTGTGGGTTTCTTGGTGCACAACACCTTGCTGAACATGCGCCTGCGGGGCATTCAAAGTGGGTTTGATTTTTTGTGGGGCCCTGCAGGCTTTGACATTGGCGAAGGCCTGTTCACTTTCGATTCCGCACAAAGCTATGCCATGGCTTTGCTGGCCGGCTTGCTTAACACCTTGCGCGTCGCCCTCTTGGGCATCGTCTTGACCACCGTGATCGGCGTGTGGGTCGGCGTGGGTCGCTTCTCGCGCAATGCCTTGCTGCGCGGCTTGTGCCGAGCGCATGTGGAGTTTTTCCGCAATGTGCCGGTGCTGCTGCAGTTGCTCATGTGGTATTTGGTTTTCACCGAAGTCCTGCCCGATGCGCTGGAGCCTTGGCGTTGGGGCTCGGTGTTTCTCAGCAAAGGCGGCTTGAGTTTCCCCAGCCCTGTGTGGTCGGATGGAGTGGTCCTTTGGGATGTGCCGTTTTTGGGTGAGTTTGCGGTGGAGGGCGGCGCGGCTTTGACGCCCGAGTTCATGGCCTTGTTGCTGGGTTTGACTTTGTACACCTCCGCCTTTGTGGCCGAAGTCGTGCGCGCCGGGATCGCCTCGGTGCCGGCCGGGCAAATCGAGGCAGCGCAAGCCCTGGGCTTGTCGCCGCGTTTGCAGATGCGGCTGGTGACACTGCCGCAAGCCTTGCGGGTCATCATTCCGCCACTGACCAACCAGTATTTGAATTTGACCAAAAATTCTTCTTTGGCGGTGGCGATTGGCTACCCCGATGTGGTCTCGATCGCCAATACCGCCATCAACCAGACCGGCCGCGCGGTCGAGTGCATTGCCCTGATCATGCTGGTGTACCTTTTCACCTCTTTGAGCACTTCGCTGTGCATGAACGCTTACAACGCGCGCAATGCGCTGCGTGAGCGCTGAGTTGAGATGACACCCACAACATTCCAACCCATCGCGCCACGCCCCGCGCCCGTTGTGCCTTCGGGCTTGGGCCATTGGCTGCGTGCGAATCTGTGGCAAGACCCGACCACGCGCATCACCACGCTGGCGCTGCTCGGCTTGTTGCTGTGGGTCGGGGTGCCCCTGTGGGACTGGGCGATAGGGCGCGCGCACTGGCAAGCCAACGCAGAGGCCTGCCATGCCAGCCACTCAGGCGCTTGCTGGGGTGTGATCAGCGAAAAATTCCGCATCATCGTGTTTGGCCGTTATCCGTTTGACGCGCAGTGGCGCCCCTTGTGTGCGACAGCCCTGCTGCTGGGGCTGTTGGTCGCCAGCTGTATGCGATCTTTCTGGCGTCCTGTTTTGGCGGTTTGGTGGGCCGTGGTGCTGGCTTTGTTTGCGCTGCTGATGGGCGGCGGATGGTGGGGCTTGGCACCGGTCGAAACCGAATTGTGGGGCGGTTTGCCCTTGACCCTGCTGCTGTCCTCTGTGTCGATTGTGTTGGCTTTCCCTTTGGCGCTGCTGCTGGCGCTGGGGCGGCGCTCCCATTTGCCCGCCATTCGCAGCTTGTGCACCGTGTATGTGGAGTTGGTGCGCGGCGTGCCCTTGATTTCGGTGTTGTTCATGGCCTCCTTTTTGTTTCCACTGTTCATGCCCGAGGGTGTGAAGATCGACAAACTGGTGCGCGTGCTGGCCGGCATCAGCTTGTTTGCGGCGGCGTACATGGCCGAGGTGATTCGCGGCGGCTTGCAAGCCATACCGCAAGGGCAACTGGAAGGTGCAGCCACACTGGGTTTGTCTTATTGGCAAACCCAGCGTTTGATCGTCTTGCCGCAAGCCTTGGCCTTGGTGGTGCCCGGGCTGATGAACAACTTCATCGCCATCTTCAAAGACACCTCCTTGGTGACGATTGTGAGCCTGTATGAGTTGACCGGCGCCATGGGTTTGGCGCT
>CANFMK010000253.1 GCA_947448325.1 Comamonadaceae bacterium | reverse complement strand
CCCGTTTGCTGGCCGAAGAAGGTTCGCAACAAGCCCGCACCCGCGCGCTGGTGGACGCTTTGGATTTGACGCCTGATGACCTGAACGCGCTGCGCATGGAGTGTTTTGACATTTCCCACACTTCGGGCGAAGCCACCCAGGCCTCGTGCGTGGTGTTTCAAAACCACAAAATGCAAAACAGCGAATACCGCCGCTACAAAATCGAGGGTATCACCCCGGGCGACGATTACGCCGCCATGCGCCAGGTCCTGCTGCGGCGTTATGGCAAGGTGGCCGAGGCTATTCGCGCCGGCGAAAACAACGCGCGCATGCCCGACGTGGTGCTGATCGACGGCGGCAAGGGCCAAGTTTCTATGGCGCGCGAGGTGTTTGAAACCTTGGGCTTGGACCTGGCGTTGATTGTGGGCGTAGAAAAGGGCGAGGGCCGCAAAGTGGGCCTGGAGGAATTGGTGTTTGCCGATGGCCGTGAAAAAGTCTATTTGGGCAAAGACTCAGCCGCCTTGATGTTGGTGGCCCAGGTGCGCGATGAGGCGCACCGCTTTGCCATCACCGGCATGCGTGCGCAGCGGGCCAAGGTGCGGGTGGGGGGCAGCAGCATCGAAGAAATTGCGGGTGTGGGCCCCAAAAAACGCGCTCGCTTGCTGCAGCGCTTTGGCGGCGTTCGCGGGGTGGAGAGTGCCAGTGTGCAAGACCTGATGTCGGTCGAAGGCATTTCGCGTGAATTGGCTGAAAGCATTTACAACGCCCTGCACTGATCCTTCAGCAGCGCACCCCAAGGCCATGCCACAATAAGCGATCCATGTTTTACACCATCCCCACCCTCATGACCTTGGCGCGCATCGTCGCCATCCCACTCATTGTGGCGGTGTATTACCTTCCCATACCGCCTGAAACCTGCAACCTGATCGCCACCAGCATGTTCGTGGTGTTTGCCATCACCGATTGGCTGGACGGTTATTTGGCGCGCAAACTGAACCAAGCTTCTGCTTTCGGCGCCTTCTTGGACCCGGTGGCCGACAAGTTTTTGGTTTGCGCAGCTTTGCTGATGCTGGTGGAGATGCACCGGGTGCATGTGCTGGTGGCCTTGGTCATCATCGGCCGCGAGATCGCCATTTCGGCGCTGCGCGAATGGATGGCCCAGTTGGGCGCTGGCAAAAGTGTGGCGGTGCACATGGTGGGCAAACTCAAAACCACGGTGCAAATGGTGGCGATCCCCTTTTTGCTTTACGACGGCGTACTGTTCAATGTGATCGACACCCGGCAATGGGGTGAATTTTTGATTTGGGCCGCGGCGGTCTTGACCATTTGGTCCATGGTCTATTACATGCAAAAAGCCCTGCCTGAAATTCGTGCCCGGGTGAAATGAGCGCCGCTGACGACCGCAGCGCTTGGGTGCGCGCCATGCCCGCCGTGTTTGTGCTCATTTGGAGCACCGGCTTCATCGTGGCGCGATTTGGTATGCCCCATTCCCCGCCTTTCAGCTTTTTGCTGATTCGTTATCTCTTGTCCATGGCTTGCTTTGTGCCTTGGATTGTGTGGGCCAAGGTGCCGTGGCCACAAAACCGCCAACAATTTTTGCATTTGTCTGTCACCGGGATCTTGATGCACGCGGGTTACTTGGGGGGCGTTTGGGCGGCGGTGAAAGCGGGCATGGGTTCGGGCCTGTCGGCGCTGATTGTGGGAATTCAACCGGTGTTGACGGCCATCTGGCTGTCGGCTGTGCATGCCCGCACGGTTTCAGCCGCAGAGCCAGGTGGCGTCCAAGTCAGTGCTGTGACGCCACGTCAATGGTTAGGCTTGATGCTCGGCTTGGCCGGTTTGCTGATGGTGGTCTGGCGCAAGCTGACCCAGGGCAGCGCGCTCGACCACGTTAACTTTTTGAACATGGCTTTTGCCGTCATGGCTTTGCTGTGCATCACAGCGGGCACCCTCTACCAAAAACGCTTTGTCCAGCCCTGTGATGTGCGCAGCGCCAACACCGTGCAACTCTTTGCCGCGGCTTGTGTGACTTTGCCCTTGGCTTGGCTGGAAGTGGAAAGCGTGGACTGGGTGCCCGAAATGATGGGCGCCATGGCCTGGTCGGTGCTGGGCTTGACCTTGGGCGGCAGCTCCTTGCTGTATGTGCTGATCCAACGCGGCGCGGCAGCCTCGGTGACCAGTTTGATGTACCTGGTGCCCCCGACCACGGCGTTGATGGCCTGGGTTTTGTTTGATGAACCGATCACGGCCATGACCCTGGCGGGTACTGCCCTGACGGCCCTCGGCGTGAGCCAAGTCGTGCGTGCGACCAAAATTTAAAACCGAGCTGCTAAGCTCAATCTCATTCATTTTGTGGAGAAACTGACCATGACCCAACACCGTATTGCCGTGATTCCTGGAGACGGCATTGGCAAAGAAGTGATGCCCGAAGGCTTGCGCGTGATGGACGCTGCCGCGCGTAAATTCGGCATCGACTTGCACTTCGATCATTTTGATTTCTCCAGCTGGGACTACTGCGAAAAGCACGGCAAGATGCTGCCCGACAACTGGAAGGATCAGATCGGCGGCCATGATGCGATTTACTTTGGTGCTGTGGGTTGGCCCGACAAGATCGCCGACCATGTGTCGCTGTGGGGCTCTTTGCTCTTGTTTCGCCGCGAGTTTGACCAGTACATCAACCTGCGCCCCGCGCGTTTGATGCCTGGCATCATCGCCCCCGTGGTGCGCCGCGACGGCAGCCCCAGACAGCCGGGCGAAATCGACATGTACATCGTGCGCGAAAACACCGAGGGTGAGTACTCCAGCATCGGCGGCCGCATGTACCCCGGTACCGAGCGCGAAATCGTCATGCAAGAGACTGTGATGTCCCGTATTGGCGTCGACCGGGTTCTGAAGTTTGCTTTTGAGTTGGCGCAGTCGCGTCCCAAGAAACACCTGACCAGTGCCACCAAGTCCAATGGCATCGCCATCACCATGCCGTATTGGGATGAGCGTGTGGTCGAGATGGCCAAAAACTACCCGGGTGTGAACGTGGACAAGTTCCACATCGACATCTTGACCGCGCATTTTGTGCAACGCCCTGACTTTTTTGACGTGGTGGTGGCGAGCAATTTGTTTGGCGATATCTTGAGCGATCTGGGACCGGCTTGCACCGGCACCATCGGCATTGCGCCCAGTGCCAACCTCAACCCGGATCGCCTGTTTCCGTCGCTGTTCGAACCGGTGCACGGCTCGGCCCCGGACATTGCAGGAAAAAACATCGCCAACCCAATCGGTCAGATCTGGTGCGGCGCCATGATGCTGGAGTTTCTCGGGTACAAGCAAGCGCACGATGCGGTGTTGGCCGCGATTGAGAAAGTGCTGCACCCGCAAAGTG
>CANFMK010000252.1 GCA_947448325.1 Comamonadaceae bacterium | reverse complement strand
TTGGGGTAGACATTGAAGCCACTGACCAAAATCATGTCTTTCTTGCGGTCCACGATCTTGAAGAAGCCCTGCGCATCCACGATGCCCACATCACCCGACTTGAAGTAACCGTCGGCCGTCATCACGCGCGCGGTTTCATCGGGACGCTGCCAATAACCCGCCATGACCTGCGGCCCTTTGATGGCGATCTCGCCCGCGACCCCTGTCGCCGTCACTTCTTGGCCATCGTCATCCAGCAGCTTCATCCAGGTGCTGGGAATCGGCACGCCGATGGTGCCGGAAAACGCGGTGCTGGTGGTGGGATTGCAACTGGCCGAAGGGCTGGTTTCCGACAAGCCATAACCTTCGCAAATCGGACAGCCGGTTTTCTCCAGCCACAACTTGGCCACGGCCGGTGTGACGGCCATGCCGCCGCCCACCGAGACTTTCAAATTGCGCCAATTGACGGTGTGGAAATCGGGGTGATTGGCCAAGCCATTGAACAAGGTGTTGACCGCCGGGAAGCTGTGGAAAGTGTGTTTGGACAGTTCTTTGAGTACGGCTGGAATGTCGCGGGGATTGGGAATCAAAATCGTCTTGCCACCGGTGCGCATGCTGAGCATCATGTTCACCGTGAAAGCGAAGATGTGGTACAGCGGCAAAGCACACACCGAGGTGGGCTGCTCGTTGGCCGGCACCCGTTGCATGACGGGCGCATTCCAGGCTTCAGACTGCAAGACATTGGCGACCACGTTGCGGTGCAGTAACACCGCGCCTTTGGACACACCGGTGGTCCCCCCGGTGTACTGCAGCACCGCAATGTCGTCAGGGCCAATAGACGGCGCAGTGAAGGACGCGCTGCGCCCCTGCGACAAGGCCGTATTGAATGGCACCGCGCGCGGCAAATTGAATTCGGGCACCATCTTCTTGACGTTGCGCACCACGTAATTGACCAAGCTGCCCTTGAGCCACCCCAAACGGTCACCCATGGTGCACAGCACCACATGCGCCACCGAGGTTTGCCCTATGCATTTCTCCAAGGTAGAGGCGAAGTTCTCGATGATGAAAATAGCCTTGGCACCGGAATCTTTGAGTTGGTGTTCGAGTTCGCGTGGGGTGTACAGCGGGTTCACGTTCACCACCACAAAACCGGCGCGCAAAATCGCGGCCACCGCCATCGGATACTGCGGCACGTTGGGCATCATGATGGCCACACGGTCGCCCTTGGCCAAACCCAAGGACTGCAAATAAGCCGCCATAGCGCGACTGTGCTGGTCCAGATCGGCGTAACTCAAGTCATGGCCCATGAAGCTGAAGGCCGTGCGCTCGGCGTACTGCTTGAAACTGGCCTCCATCAGGTCCACCAGCGAGCGGTACTGGTCGGGGTCGATGTCCGCAGGCACGCCCGGCGGATAGCTGCTCAACCAACTGCGAACTGACGTCATGGTCTGTCTCCCTACATAACGGGCCAGTCTAGCTCAAATCTGACGCCTGACTGACACCCAAAACATCGGGGTTTCCGCTAAAAAAAGGGGGGTGAACCATGTTCACCCCCCTTTTTGGGATGGATGCACTGAGATCCTAGGATTTCAAAGACATCAACACCTCGTCCAGCATTTTCTTGGCATCACCAAACAGCATGCGGTTGTTTTCTTTGTAGAACAGCGGGTTGTCTACGCCGGCGTAGCCGCTGGCCATGGAGCGCTTCATGACGATGCTGGTGCGGGCCTTCCACACCTCGAGCACCGGCATGCCGGCGATCGGGCTGGTCGGGTCGTCTTGCGCCGCCGGGTTCACAATGTCATTGGCACCGATCACGATGGCCACGTCGGTGTCCGGAAAGTCGTCATTGAGCTCGTCCATTTCGAACACGATGTCGTAGGGTACCTTGGCCTCGGCCAACAAAACGTTCATGTGGCCCGGCATGCGACCCGCCACGGGGTGAATGCCGAAACGCACGTTCACGCCTTTTTCGCGCAGTTGCTTGGTGATTTCAAACACCGTGTGCTGCGCCTGCGCGACCGCCATGCCATAGCCCGGCACCACGATCACGTTTTTCGCGTCACGCAACAGCTCAGCGGTCTCGGCCGCCAAGATGGGGCTGACCTCGCCCACCGGCTCGGCCGCTTCACCCGTCGGCTTGGGCGCGGCGGCCGTGGTGCCAAAGCCCCCGGCGATCACGCTGATGAAACTGCGGTTCATGGCGTTGCACATGATGTAGGACAGGATCGCGCCGCTGGAGCCGACCAAGGCACCGATCACAATCAACAAGTCGTTGGAGAGCATGAAGCCGGTGGCTGCTGCGGCCCAGCCGGAATAGCTGTTGAGCATGGACACCACCACAGGCATGTCGGCGCCGCCAATGGCCATGACCATGTGGATGCCAAACAGCAAAGCAATGGCGGTCATGATGAACAAGGGCAGCATGCCGTCTTGCACCGTGTGGGCGTTCATGAACTCACGGCCAAAGTAAACCACCGCGATCAAGCCCAACAGATTGAGCCCATGGCGGGCGGGCAACAACAAGGGGCTGCCACCAATGCGGCCGGACAACTTGCCAAACGCCGCCACCGAGCCGGAGAAGGTCACCGCGCCAATGAAAATGCCAATGTAAATCTCACCCGCGTGGATGGCGTGTGCTGCACCGTCTAAATTCCGGGAGGCTTCAGGGTCCACGTAGGTGGCATAACCCACCAGCGCCGCGGCCATGCCGACCATGCTGTGCATCAGCGCCACCAGTTCAGGCATTTGCGTCATCTGCACTTTGCGTGCAGCGTACAGACCGATGAGTGCGCCCACCAGCACCGAGCCCACGATCATGGGGATGCCCTCGGCCGTGACTTGCGGGCCAAAGATGGTGGCCAGCACGGCCAGGCTCATGCCGATCATGCCGTAGAGGTTGCCACGCCGGGCGGTTTCCTGGTTGGACAAACCACCCAGGCTGAGGATGAAAAGAATGGTTGCGCCGATGTAGGCGACCGTGGCCAGACTTGCATTCATAAATGTCTCTTTTCTTAATCAGTCGGGGACAGAGCTGAAGATCTGTCCCCAAATTCATTTATTTTCGGAACATCGCCAGCATGCGCTGGGTGACGGCAAAGCCGCCAAACATGTTGATGGCGGTGAGCACCAGGGCCAAAGCGGCCAGAATGCCGATCAGCGCATTGGGCCGACCGGCCGCGTTGGCCATGGGCGAAATTTGCACCAGCGCGCCGATGGCGATGATGGAGCTGATGGCGTTGGTCACGCTCATCAGCGGGGTGTGCAGCGCAGGTTTGACGTTCCAAACCACCATGTAACCCACAAAGCAGGCCAACACAAACACCGTGAAGTGCGACAGGAACGCGGCCGGCGCATACGCACCGACCAGCACCAGCAGCACAGC
>CANFMK010000251.1 GCA_947448325.1 Comamonadaceae bacterium | reverse complement strand
TCACATAGTTGTACATCTGCCAAACCAGCACCGACTGTCCTGTCGGCCCTGAGAGCACAGGCAACTGGCCTGCATCGATGTCGTCTACATTCGCCTCGAACACCACACCCTCTTGATTGACCATGCTGTTGTCTGAGTTCTCACCCCACAAAGCCACGGGCTGATGTTCGTCCAGACGCACGCGCAATCGGTTGGGAAACTCACGTCGCACGGTGGCCGTGCGCACCCAAGGCAAGGCTTCAAAAGTGGTCTTGGCTTGCTGCAGATCCAGCGTGAAAAAATTACCTGAGAGCTGAGGCATCACATTGGCGCGCAAGGTCACTTCGTTGTGATGGGCGGTATCGCCATACACGGCAATTTTCTGAATCGCAAACACGGGGTGACGCAGCGCCCACCAAGCGGCAGCGCCCAGGCTCAGGCAGATCACGCCCACCACCAACACCCCAGAGGTGATGTTCATGAGACGAATGTCCCAAGGCATGACGATTGCTTTTTTCATGCAACCCTCTCCTTTGGCGCTGCATGCTCCAGTGCCGCACTGTGCAGCAATTGCACGCACAAGGCTTCGTACGAAATGCCAGCAGCGCGCGCCGACATGGGCACCAAGGAGTGCCCTGTCATGCCAGGCGATGTGTTGATTTCAAGCAAATAGGGCTGACGGGTGACGGCTTCGATCATCACATCCATGCGGCCCCAACCTTTGCATCCCAAGACGCGGTAAGCCTTGAGCACCAAGTCCTGAATCGCTTGCTCTTCACTTGCGGGCAATCCACAGGGCACCAGATATTGGGTGTCATCGGTGAAGTATTTGTTCTGGTAATCGTAATTGCCCTCGGGGGCCACGATGCGAATCACAGGCAAAGCGTGCGCTTGATCGCCTTGACCCAACACAGGACAAGTCACCTCGTCACCGGCAATGAATTGCTCGCACAAAATATCGGCATCGCACGCCGCTGCTTGTGCCAAGGCTAAGGGCAATTGCTCGGCGGTCATGACCTTGAAGACTCCGATGGAGGAGCCTTCACTGGCGGGCTTGACGATCATGGGCAAGCCCAACTGCATCACCAAGGCGGGCATATCCACCTCACGCCATTGGTCGCGATGGACCAGGACGTAGGCTGGGGTCGGCACGCCTTCAGCGATCCAAACGCGCTTGGTCATGGTTTTGTCGATCGCAATGCTCGAAGCCATCACACCCGAACCGGTATAGGGAATGCCCAAAAGTTCCAGTGCGCCTTGCACCGTGCCGTCTTCACCAAAGCGTCCGTGCAATGCGATGAAACAACGTGCAAAGCCCTCTTGCTTGAGTTCAACCAAATCCCGCTCAGCCGGATCAAAAGCATGGGCATCCACGCCTTGGGCGCGCAGGGCGTTGAGCACGCCTTGACCTGACATCAAGGAGACTTCTCGTTCAGCCGAGCGACCACCCATCAAGACGGCCACTTTGCCCAAACTGGAATGCAGCGTGCTCATAACTTCGCTCCCAACGCCACCACTTGCGCAGGCACCGCACCGATTGAGCCAGCGCCCATGCACATCACCACATCACCCGCACGGACGTTGTCCACAATGGCTTGCGCCATGTCGGCGATCGCATCCACAAACACCGGCTCCACCTTACCGGCCACGCGCAAAGCACGCACCAACGAGCGTCCATCGGCGGCCACAATGGGTGCTTCACCCGCGGCGTAGACTTCGGCCAACAACACCGCATCAGCGCCTTGGCCGATGACTTTGACAAAGTCCTCAAAACAGTCGCGAGTTCGGCTGTAACGATGCGGCTGAAACGCCAAAACAATGCGCTGACCAGGATAGGCACCGCGCGCAGCAGACAAGGTAGCGGCCATCTCCACCGGGTGATGCCCGTAATCATCGATGACCGTGAAATGGCCGCCGCCATGCACAGCGGGCACCGCCACCTGGCCATGATTTTGAAAGCGGCGCCCCACGCCTTTGAAACCGGCCAAGGCACGCACCACGGCCTCGTCCGCCACATTCAACTCCACCGCCACCGCTATGGCCGACAAGGCATTGAGCACGTTGTGCACCCCCGGCAAGTTCAGCACCACATCCAAATCCGGCAAGGTCACGCCGTTGCGGCGCTGCACGGTGAAATGCATTTGACCCGCGTGCGCCCGGACATTCACCGCACGCACCTGTGCGCCTTCGTTCAAGCCGTAGGTGGTCACGGGACGCGCCAACTGCGGCAAGATGCTGCGCACACCGGCGTCATCGGTGCACACAATGGCAGTGCCGTAAAACGGCATGCGGTGCAAAAATTCAACGAAGGCCGATTTCAATTTTTCGAAATCATGGCCATAGGTTTCCATGTGATCGGCGTCGATGTTGGTGACTACCGCCATCACAGGCAATAAATTCAAAAACGAAGCGTCAGATTCATCTGCTTCCACCACGATGTAGTCGCCTGTCCCCAATTTGGCGTTGGCTCCGGCACTGTTCAAGCGGCCGCCAATCACAAATGTCGGATCCAAACCGGCCTCGGCCAACACGCTGGCGACCAGGCTGGTGGTGGTGGTTTTGCCGTGAGTCCCAGCGATTGCAATGCCTTGCTTCATGCGCATCAATTCAGCCAGCATCACGGCGCGCGGCACGATGGGGATATGCCGCTCACGCGCGATCAGTACTTCAGGGTTATCGGCCTTCACGGCGGTGGACGTGACCACCGCATCGGCCCCCTGAACATGGTCGGCATGGTGACCGACATAGGTCTGAATGCCCAAAGCCGCCAAACGGCGCAAAGTCGCACTGTCACTCAAGTCGGAGCCTGAAATGGTGTAACCCAGATTCAACAGCACTTCGGCAATGCCACTCATACCTGAGCCGCCGATGCCAATGAAGTGGATATGCCGAATCGCATGTTTCATGCTGCCAGCTCCTCGCATGCGGCGACCACGTCTTGCGTGGCGGTGTTTTTTTTCTGTGCCCAAGCCCCTTCGGCTTTGGACAGGAGTTCAGTGCGGGTCACACTGCACCACAGCGCGGCCAAAGAAGCGGGCGTGAATTCTGGCTGAGGCACCAACCAGCCGCCGCCGTTTTGCACCACAAACTGCGCGTTGGTGGTTTGATGGTCATCGACCGCAAAGGGGAAAGGCACAAACAGGGCTGCAGCTCCCACCGCCGCAATTTCAGTCACGGTACTCGCACCTGCGCGGCAAACGATCAAATCCGCTTGCGCGAAGGCCGTGGCGGTGTCTTCGATGAAAGGCGTCAATTCGGCCTGCACACCAGCGGCATGGTAGTTGGCGCGCAGGGCCTCTATTTGTCTGACGCCACTTTGGTGAATCACTTGGGGGCGCTCAGCCTCTGGCAGCAAGGCCAAGGCTTGCGGCACGACATCATTCAAAGCCTTGGCGCCCAAACTGCCGCCCACCAC
>CANFMK010000250.1 GCA_947448325.1 Comamonadaceae bacterium | reverse complement strand
GGTCGACGACCTGGGCCAAGTGATCTCGCCGCTACTGGTGCGCGGCCAAGTGCATGGCGGCGTGGTGCAAGGCTGGGGCCAGGCGTTTTGCGAGCAGGTGGTATACGACGCCCAAGGCCAGTTGCTGACCGGCAGCTTCATGGACTACGCCATGCCGCGCGCGGGCTGCGTGCCGCACCTGACCAACGAAACCTACGAAGTGCGAACGTCTTTGAACCTGTTGGGCTCCAAAGGTGTGGGCGAATCCGGTTGCACCGGCTCGCTGCCCGCCTTGGCCAATGCCGTCATGTGTGCGCTGCGACCCTACGGCATCGACCAAATGGACATGCCCTTCACGCCGGCCAAGATTTGGGCGGCGTTGCAATGACCATGACATGTCACGAAATGCGCGCAACCACTGAAACCACAACCGAGGACATAGCCATGTCATTCAGCATCCAGCACGCCTCTGAAGGTCGTTTTGAATTTGATGGGCTGCGCAAGTACTTTGAATACCGCGATCTGGGCATACGACAAGCGACAAAGGATACGGCGGTCATGCATGTGATTCGCGCCAGAGAAGATACCCACGCGACGGGCGAATGGCATCTGCACAATCTCACGCTGCAGATTGTGTATGTGCTCAAAGGATGGGCGATTTTTGAGTACGAAGGTCAAGGCCAGCACAAGCTGGAGGCCGGTACCTGCGTGCACCAACCCCCGGGCATTCGGCATCGGGAATTAGCGCACTCCGAAGATCTGGAACTCATTGAAATTGTGTTGCCAGGCCACTTCGAGACCATGGCAGTGGAAAGTCCGGCGCATTGAGCGTTTCAAACGCTGATGCAATGGTGCACCAGAAAGTGGTGCTCAAGCCTGCCAAACCCCGTAGCCTTGCGCGCGCAAGCGAATGCCCAGATCAACCTCCATGTATTGCGCATCGCCATAAGGCATGGGATTGAGGTGCTCAAACAGCTCGGTCATCAAGCGCAGCCCAAAACGGGTGACGTAAGTGTTGGCTCGAATGCCGGCCTTGTGGTTGTCAAAGCGCACATCGGGGTCCAAACCCGTCATGCCCACATAGACGCAAGGCATGCCCACCACGTAGCCCGGGTTTGACTTCGTGAACTTTTTCTGGTCCAAGACGTCCTTGGACAGCTCGACGACGTAGACGTTGTGCTTTGCGCGCATACAGGCTTTGAAATGGTGATGCCCACTTACTCCACCGTGACGGACTGGTTCTGTAAGTGCGTAAATTTCAGTTTTGACATCATTTTGAACGCACTGCGGTGAGGCACTAAGGGTGCATCAGGAACGACAAAACTGCCTGCTTGCCTTGCTCAACTGTTTCAGGGCTTGAAACTATGCGATTGGTACAACTGGTCCTGCCTGTACATTGACCACGAATTGGAAAACTGTAATCCCTCCCATGGTCCCAGCCATGGGTAGCGTTTGGAAAGACTTCGACTCTTGTCATGGCTGCCTGACTCGGATTGACTATGCTTTTAGCAAACGTGGGGCAAGCGTTTGGGTCCATCGTGTCATAACTGTCCTTGCCTGCAGCCAGAATCAGCAATGGAATTTCAGCAGACTTTTGAAGGACCGTATTTGGTAAGCCTTTGAAGATGGCAATGTCTTGAGTTTGACCTTTGGCAGCCTCAGTCATCATCCAACAAACGGGGTACAGCGCAATCAATTTGTCAAACCGTAAATCGCCAGCCTCATAGTGTTCATAGAACCATGCACTTGTGAAATTGATCGTCAAAAATGCCCCCATCGACATGCCCATTGCCGACACTTTTTTCCGATCCACACCCGGCACTTGCGACAGGTATTTCAAGCCACCCATCACTTGCCCATGAAGTGTGATCGGATCAATGACCGTAGAAGGCGTTCTGGTGCGGAACATAATGAGTTCCAACGTGGCGAAGCCTTTACTGGAATACAACTCCGCGTATTGCTGAGTCGTGTTGTAGCTGTAGCCACCGCCATGATGAAGAATGAGCAGTGCCTGCCCGTTAGCTACACCTTTAGCTGGTCGAAAAACAGCTTCAACTTGCTGAACAGGTGTGCCGGCACCTGTGTTGTAGTCGATTTTGATCGTCGTTTGCGAATAAGCTGAAGTACAGCTCAGGATAAAGAGCCAAGCCAATGCGATAGGTATTAGTTTTTTCATTTTGTCTCGTTTTTTGATTTATAGCAGACATAAACTACCTAAACCATTGAGTCTTACAAAGTTGCCTCAAACGTCAGTAGTTCTTTTTAACGCCACAAAAAGACCCTGTCAAACAACCGTTGCTGACTGCTTGCGCAGTGTTTCTTGTAGATGACATTGGATTTCACTTTAACGACCATGACCACTCTTGTCTGGTCGTCAAAATGACTCACTGGCTGAACTACTCCACGGTGACCGACTTGGCCAAATTCCTCGGCTTGTCCACATCCGTCCCGCGCGCACACGCGGTGTGGTACGCCAGCAGTTGCAGCGGTACCACGTGCAAGATGGGGGATAACACGCCGTAGTGCTCGGGCATGCGGATGACGTTGACGCCTTCGCTGCTCTCGATTTTCGTGTCGCCGTCGGCCAGCACATACAGCACGCCGCCGCGTGCGCGCACCTCTTGCATATTGCTTTTGAGCTTTTCCAGAAGTTGGTCGTTGGGCGCCACGGTGACCACGGGCATGGCGCTGGTCACCAGGGCCAACGGGCCGTGCTTGAGTTCGCCGGCGGCATAGGCCTCGGCGTGGATGTAGGTGATTTCTTTGAGCTTCAACGCGCCTTCCAACGCGATCGGGTAGTGGGTGCCGCGACCCAAGAACAGCGCGTTTTCTTTGCTGGCAAATTCTTGCGCCCAGGCTATCAGTTGCGGCTCCAGCGCCAGCACGGCTTGCAGCGCGGCGGGCAAGTGGCGCATGGCTTTGATGTGCGCGGCTTCTTCTTTGTCCGACAGGTGGCCCTTGGTTTGCGCCAGCGCCAGCGTGAGCAAGAACAAGCCTGCCAGTTGCGTGGTGAAAGCTTTGGTCGACGCCACGCCGATCTCGGCCCCGGCGCGCGTCACGTAGGCTAACTTGCACTCGCGTACCATGGCGCTGGTGGACACGTTGCAAATCGTCAGCGTGTACGCCATGCCCAGGCTTTGCGCATGGCGCAGGGCGGCCAAGGTGTCGGCCGTCTCGCCGCTTTGGGTGATGGTGACGACCAGGGTCTTGGGGTTGGGCACCGATTCGCGATAGCGGTATTCGCTGGCGATCTCCACTTGGCAGGGCACTTTGGCGATCGCCTCGATCCAGTACTTGGCTACGCAGCCGCTGTAGTAGCTGGTGCCACACGCCAAAATCAACACGTTGTCGATGGCTTTGAAGGTGCTGTAGGCGCCGTCACCAAACAGCTCGGGGGTGATGCCCTCCACGCCTTCGAGGGT
>CANFMK010000249.1 GCA_947448325.1 Comamonadaceae bacterium | reverse complement strand
GAGAGCAAATCGTTGTAAGCGTTGACGATGCCAATATTGGGTGCACGCGGTGCCACCACTTTGATGTTGTCGAGCGCGGTGGCGCGGCCCTTGTCAGTCTCGGGCATGGCCGCAAAAGCGTGCGCCACATTGGCACAACCCAGACGCTGGGCGCCCGGGTCTTTGCGAGCGGCGGTATGCACCTGCTGCACATAGGCGTGACGGGTCGCACGACTGCGCTGTGTGATGCGGGCCGTGATTTCGGCCACGAGGGGATGAAGTTGCATGATGGTGAACTGGGGTGGGCGCCCTAAAGCGCGGCTCAAAGTTGGTAACTTTGTTACGTAACCAATGGTAACCGCCAACGCCTCGTTGTGGGGCGTGTTCAGTTACAGAGTGGTTACGAATCGCAAACTGTAAAAACCCGTCAAGGCATCAGCAGTGCTCGCTTTGTATCTATCGGATCACGTCACGCGCAAGACACGAATGATGGTGCCGGCCATGGTTATCCCTAGGCAGGAGAGGACTGGCAGCCTTTACAGTGAATATCAGCACAGGTCATGGAGTCTGTGCTGTGATGATCTGAATTTTTCTGCTGTTTCTGAATTCCCACACCAGGAGACCTTACATGCGCTATTTAACAAATTCCCGTTTCAACCGAAGTTCATGGCGAACAGTGGCTTTGTCACTGGCTTTGGCCCTGCCAGTGATGTCCATGGCGGCAGAGGAAGAAGTGCCATTCTGGGCCATCGGCATGCCCAAAGATGGGCCCGGTAAAACGCTGGCACCGGTACCCTCTTACCCCATTCCTACTGCGGCGGATCAATTGCCCGTCGCCAAACTCAAACTGCCCCCTGGTTTCAAAGCGGAAGTCTGGGCCAGCAATATTTTGGACGCGCGCGGCATGCGTCAGGGTGACAAGGGCACTGTGTTTGTCAGCTCCTTGTTTGTTGCGGGCAAAATTTACGCCGTCCAAGACCAGGGTGGAAAGCGCGAAGTCAAAACCATCGCCAAGGATTTGTTCTTGCCCAACGGCATTGAGTTCCACAAAGGCTCCTTGTATGTTGCGACCCCCAAAGACATCACCCGCTACGACAACATCGAAGCCAATTTGGACAACCCGCCCAAACCCGTGATGATTTACGACAAATTACCGGGCCAAGTGCCTCATGGCTGGAAGTTCATCAAGATCGGCCCAGACGGCAAGTTGTACGTCCCGACCGGTGCGCCATGCAATATTTGCGAACGGACCGAGGGTTTCATGCAAATCGCCAAGATGAATTTAGACGGCAGCAATGTGGAGATTGTGGCCAAAGGCGTGCGTAACACCGTGGGCTTTGACTTTGACCCTAAAACAGGCGATCTCTGGTACACCAACAACGGCCGCGACTGGTTGTCTGAAGATTTGCCAAATGACACCTTGAACCGCGTAGGCAAACCCGGAAAGGATGATTTTGGCTACCCCTATTGCCACCAAGGCAACATGGCCGACCCTCAATACGGATGGGGCAAGGACTGCAGCCAGTTCACCCAGCCAGCCGCCATGACGGGCCCTCACGCTGGCACTTTGGGCATGCGTTTTTACACTGGCAAAATGTTCCCTGCCAAGTACCAAAATGCGATTTTCATGGCACGCCATGGCCCTTGGAACCGCACCAAAAAATATGCTGCAGACATCATGGTGGCATGGCCTGACGGCAAAGGTGGTATTGCCAAGATGGAGCCCTTTATGACTGGCTTGGTCGAGAACAATGAGTATCTGGGTCGACCCGTCGATGTCCTGGTCTTGAAGGATGGCTCGATGTTGGTCTCCGACGATCACAACGGCGCGATTTATCGCATCAGCTACAAAGGCGTTTGATGCGCAAAGGCCGCTTGGGACTAGGCCACAGGGCTGCTCATTTAGGGGCAGCCCTTTGGTTTTGTATATCTGGCTTGGCCTTTGCACAAAGCGTTCCAGAAAGATTCAAAGCTGTTTGCCAAAGTTGCCATGGCGAGGGCGGGGTCAGCCACACTGAATTGACCCCCTCTTTGGCAGGTCAGCCCTCTTTTTATGCGGTCACCCAAATCTTTTTATTTCGTGAAGGGCGTCGCAGCAATCCGTTGATGACGGCGATAGCCAAGGGCATGAGCGACAGTGACTTACGAGGATTCTCGGACTACATAGGCAAATTGCCACCGCCACCGGCCACCTCCATGGAAGGACTTTCAGCCCAGCGCATGAGTCGAGGGGCTTTGCTGGCCCAGGAGCACCGCTGTGCTTCTTGTCACGGCGCAGATTTTTCAGGATCAAAACAAGTCGCTCGCTTGGCCAACCAACGTGAGGACTATTTGCTGCAAACCTTAAAGGGGTTTCAATCAGGCGATCGGCTGGGCTACACCACGGCTATGAACGAAACCCTGGTCGGTATCTCAGCTGAGGGTTTGCAAGACATAGCGTATTACCTGGCTCATGCTCCGAGGGCTAAACCCTGATTCCCCTGCCTTTGTTTAAATCGGGACCAGAGTTCCATCTCTATTGCTGACGCGAGCACATTCCTTAAAGCTGTGAACCGGCTCTGAGCGCCATGATGGAAAATACACGCATGCCCGCGCCCACGCTCGAAGCCCTCCAAGCCCAGCACCCTGCCGACCAAGATTTGTGGGTCTTTGCTTATGCCTCTTTGATTTGGCGTCAAGAGTTTGAACACACCGAGCAGTACCTGACACGGGTACACGGTTGGCACCGGGCTTTGAAAATGTGGAGCCAGATCAACCGGGGTACGCCCGAGTGCCCTGGCTTGGTGTTCGCCTTATTGCCCGGCGGCAGTTGCCAAGGGGTGGTGTTTCGCATTCCTGCGGCACAAGCTCAGCAGGCTCTGGTGCAACTGTGGCAGCGCGAGATGCCACGGGCGGTCTACACACCGCGCTGGTTGCCTTGCCCTACGCCGCAAGGCACCGTGAACGCACTCGCTTTCACCTTGCCGCGCAGAAGTCCCAGCTTCACAGGCACACTCACGGCCGCGCAATACCAGGCCATTTTTGCCCACGCTCGGGGCCGTTATGGCACCACGCTGGACTATGCGCGCCAAACCTACGACAGCTTGCAAGCATGGGGCATTGAAGACCGCGCGCTGCATGCGCTGCTGGCACACGCACCATCCACAAGCCCTGGCGCCGCGCAGGCCTAAAACCAATGCGGCACACCGCTGTGCCTATACTCGCCTCATGAACATCGCCGACCTGCGCAAAAGTTACGAAAAAGCCGAATTGAGTGAGGCCGCCTCGCAGGCCGATCCGCTCGCCCAATTTGAGCGTTGGCTGAAAGAGGCCATCGCCTCCGAAGTGCCCGAACCCAACGCCATGACGCTGGCCACGGTCGCCAGCAATCTGCGCCCCAGCACCCGGGTGGTGTTGATCAAAGCTTACGACGCGCGCGGTATTGTTTGGTACACCAAT
>CANFMK010000248.1 GCA_947448325.1 Comamonadaceae bacterium | reverse complement strand
GTTTGGGATTTGGCTTTGGCATGTGACTGCTGCGCAACTGGCGCGCCTTTGCCGTGCGCCACGGCGAGGGGCGCTTTGCCGTTCATGGTCTTCGCTGGCGCCACCTTGGCCTGCGCGCGCCCTTGTGTGGTGGGAATCAGCAAGGCAATCGACTGGCCGGCCTTGAGCGGCGCATAGGCGTTGAGTTTGTTCCAGCTCATCAGGTTGCTCACACTGACCCCATTTTTGCTGGCAAAACTGGCTAAAGTGTCGCCTTTGCGTGCTTTGAGCACGATGCGTTTGAGGACCACTTCAGGTGAAAACGCCATTTGGGCGTTGTCAGCCAAATGCTCTGTCACGTCGGCATCGAGCGCGCCTTTGCGTGGCACCAACAATGTGGAGCCCGCTTTGATCAGCATTTTGGGCGGTATGTTGTTCATGCTGCGCAACTGATCTTCAGGCATGCCAACGATGCGGGCGGCCTCTTGGGCTTTCATGGTTTGAGGCGAGACCCAAGCCGTCCAAGTGGCCAGTCGGTTGTGGGGGTGTGAATCCAAGTTGCGCTGGAAAATATCGGCGTTGTCCCAGGGCAGCAAAATTTTGGGTGTGCCCGACGCCAAGATCACAGGTCGGCTCATCGAAGGGTTGAGGGCTTTGAAGTCGTCCAGGCTGATCTCGGCCAGGCGGGCGGCTAAATTCACATCGATGTCACGGGTGATCGCCACGCTTTGAAAATAAGGGTGATTTTGAATCAGCGGCAAGCGCGTGTTGAAGGCTTCGGGCTGGTTGATGATGTTTTTAACCGCTTGCAACTTGGGCACGTAGTAGCGTGTTTCGTTGGGCATGTTCAGGTCGGTGTAGCTCAAGCCCAGTCCTGCGGCTTTGTTTTTGGCTAAAGCCCTACTGACGCTGCCTTCGCCCCAGTTGTAGGCGGCCAGAGCCAAATGCCAGTCGCCGAACATGCCGTACAGTTTTTGCAGATAGTCCAGCGCTGCACGTGTGGATTCTTGGATGCTGCGTCGGTCATCGCGAAAGATGTTTTGCTTGAGCTCAAAGTATTTGCCCGTCGCAGGCATGAACTGCCACATGCCCGCCGCTTTGGCTGACGACACCGCTTGTGGGTTGAACGCTGATTCAATGAAAGGCAACAAAGCCAACTCCGTGGGCATGTTGCGATTTTCCAGCTCCTCGACAATGAAGAAAAGGTATTTGCGCGAGCGCTCGGTCATGCGCAGCATGTAGTCGGGTTTGGCGGCATACCACTGTTCGCGATCACGCACCAAGTCACCTTCTAAATTGGGCATGGCAAATCCTTGGCGGATGCGTTCCCAAATATCGGCAGGCGGTTCTGACTTCGACGTTGCCAGCGGCACCGCAATGCCCAACGGGGTGGGCATAGGGGCCTTGGGGGCGCTGGTCGAACTGCTTGATGGCGTCGCCGGCGTGGCGACTGGCGTGTCTTTTTCGGCGACGCCACCGTTGCTGGTGCTGGGGCTGGGAGTGGCGCATCCGGCGAGGAGCACCGTCAACAGGGTGAGGAACAGGCCGGTGCGAAGACCAGGGCTCAGCGGCAACAAAAAAGGTGTGGTCATCGGTAATCGTTCTTCCATTGACGCATGGCAGCAAAGTAGCTGGCATCGTCAAACGGGGTGGGTGTGCGGTCTTGCAATGTCGCTCGCACAGCGGGGAGTCTGCTGCGCAAAAAAGGGTTGATTTGCAGTTCCAGACCCAAGTGTGAGGGCAATGTGGGTAGTCCACGGGCGCGAAGGTCTTGGCAATGCGATACGTAGGCGCGCAAGTCTTGGTTGTCTGGGTCCACTTCAACGGCAAATTTCAGATTGCTCAGCGTGTATTCATGGGCGCAGCACACAAGCGTGTCCGTGGGCAGGGCAGACAAACGGTCCAGCGATGCCAGCATTTGCGCAGGGGTGCCTTCAAACAAGCGGCCACAGCCGCCGGAAAACAAGGTGTCGCCACAGAACAAGACCGGCGCCATGTCAGGCGCTTTGCCAACAAAAGCGATGTGCCCCGCCGTGTGTCCGGGCACATCGAGCACATCAAAATGCATCCCTTGCCAAGACAGGCTGTGACCCTGCGACAGGGGCGTCACAGGGATGGGTAATTTTTCGTGGGCCGGACCATACACCTTGGCCGAGGTGGCTGCCATCAGGGCGGCAACCCCGCCGACATGGTCGGCGTGATGATGGGTGACTAGAATGTGGTCCAACACCCAGCCTGCTTGGTTCAAAGCGTCGAGTACGGGTTGCGCATCGCCGGGGTCGACGACCAAGGCCCGACCGTTGTGATGCAACAGCCAAATGTAATTGTCGGAAAACGCGGGCAGTGGAATAAGGTTCATGAGCAATCCCATTATAGAAACACCTGTTTCAACGTCGAACTCGAACTTTCGGGTGGCGCAAGCTTGGCGTCAATGGCTGGCGACGCCCTTGGGACGCTATTTACGCCATTGGGAGCAAGCCCAGCTCGATGCGGCTGTCGTTGATGTCTTTGGATACCACGCCGTGCAACTGGATACCCCTGAATTGAATGGTTTGCAGGCCAATCGCATGCCTCACCGCTGGCAAGTCAGCTCTTTTGCCGAACCCTTGGACAGCCCCTGTGACTCGCCTGGCATCCCCTTTGCCCTGGTGGCCGATGGGGCCGCTTTGCCGTTTGAGGCCAATAGCTTGGATTTGGTGATCATGCCGCACACCTTGGAGTTGTGTGCTGATCCTCACGCCACCTTGCGCGAGGTGGAGCGGGTGTTGATGCCCGAGGGCCATGTGGTGATCACGGGGCTCAATCCGGTGAGCTTGTGGGGTTGGCATGAACGCCGCAAATCACTGTACCGGCGCATGGGTTTGCGTGACGCCGTGGCCGATGGCGTGGGTCAGTTGATCGCTTATTGGCGTCTGCGCGATTGGCTCAGGCTGTTGGGCTTTGAGGTGCAAATGAGTCGATTTGGCTGCTGGCGCCCCGCCGTGCAAAACAACCGTTGGCTGGCACGCCTGGCCTGGTTGGACCGCTGGGGTGCGCGTTGGTGGCCCATTTTGGGTGGCGCTTATTTGGTGGTGGCTGTCAAGCGGGTACCTGGAGGCCGTACGCTGGGTGCCACTTGGAAAAAGGCCCCGGTCCGATCTGGCGTGGCGCTGCCTGCGGCGCAGCGGCACCACACCGTACAGCCCCATGAGCCCAGCCTCGCAGTGGCATCGGACACTGAATTTACGGCGCAAGCCACAGGAAAGTCATCTTTTGGACCACGTTGAAATACATACCGATGGCGCTTGCAAGGGCAACCCTGGCCCCGGAGGTTGGGGCGTTTTGATGAAGTCTGGCCGGCATGTGCGTGAACTGAGTGGTGGCGAGTTGGGAACCACCAACAACCGCATGGAGTTGATGGCGGTGATTCAGGCCTTGGCCGCTTTGAAACGCCCCTGTCACATCGTGCTGTACCTGGACAGCGAGTACGTGCGCAAAGGCATCACCGAGT
>CANFMK010000247.1 GCA_947448325.1 Comamonadaceae bacterium | reverse complement strand
TGTTTGGCAAAGCCATCAAGGCGCATTTGTTCACGCCCGAGGTGGTGGCCACCACCTTCATCATCGGTGGCTTCATCATTTTGTGGGCAGAGCGCCGGCCAGCCAGCGCGGTGCGCATCGAGTCGGTGGACGATCTGCGCGGGCGTGATGCGCTCAAGGTGGGCTTGGTGCAGTGCCTGGCCATGATCCCCGGTACCAGTCGCAGCGGCGCCACCATCATTGGTGGCATGCTGCTGGGCTTGTCGCGCAAAGCTGCGACAGATTTTTCTTTCTTTTTGGCGATTCCGACCTTGATTGGCGCGGGCGCTTACAGCCTGTACAAAGAACGCGCCTTGCTCAGCCTGGCCGATGCGCCGGTGTTTGCGGTGGGGTTGGTGGTCTCGTTTTTGAGCGCGTGGGTGTGCGTGCGCTGGCTGCTGAAATTCATCTCCACCCACAGCTTTGAGGTGTTTGCTTGGTACCGCATTGCGTTTGGTATTGTGGTGCTGGCGACCGCGCAAATGGGCTGGGTCACCTGGGCGGCTTGATCAAGCAGGCTGAGCGCCCAGATTGCGCAGCGCCGCTTCCACCGCGGCAGCGGCGGCCACAGGTTTTTCCATCGGGAACAAGTGCGAGCCGTCCAGCATCATCAAGCGGCCCTTGGTGATTTGCGGCAGGTTGCTCATGCCACCCAAGCGCATCTCGCGTGAGTTCAGTCCGCCGATGAAGGCCACCGGGCACTTGAGCGGGCGACGCTTGAGCATGCGCTCGATTTTGTCGGGGATGGTGTTGTAAATCGCGGTTTCCACCTCGCGGTCAAACGACAGAACCTGCTGACCGTTTTCCTCATGCATCCCGTGTTGAATGTAGTCGGCCAAAACTTCAGGGTGCCATTTGGCAAAGGCTTTTTTGCTCACAAAGTGCGCCAGCGCAGCGGCTTTGTCAGGCCAATGCATGCGGCGCGATTGACTCACTCTTCCGGGCGAGATCGAACCGATCAGCGCAGTTTTTTTGGCCAAGCCCACAGTGGTCGCACGCCAGCCCCCCAACACGGGCGAATCGAGCAGCAAGACGCCCTTGGCGAGGGAGGGGTGTTTGATGGCGCACATCAGGCTGAGCAAACCGCCCAGAGAATGGCCGACCAAATACGTCGGTTCACCGGTTTGATCGAGATGCGCCTGCGCAAAGTCGGCCAGTTGCTGCACCAGATGCGGCCAGTTGTTGCTCACCGGGTAGGCGCTGTCGTGGCCGTATTTCTCAATCGCGCTCACGCCAAAGCCGCGCGTGCGCAGGCTGTCGAGCATGACGGTGTAGGTGCTGGCGGGAAAACTGTTGCCGTGCGAAAAAATGATGTGCGGCATCAGATCAGCTTTTCTTGCGGCGTGGTGATTTTCTTCAAAGGTTGGTTGCGGTGGGCGTGCACCATCAAGGGCACTTCGGTCGCGCCGCCGTGCCACATCGGGTCTTCAATGCTGTCAAACATATGGCGCAACTTATTGCCCCAGCTCTCACGCAGCATCTTGAAATACGGGTTGTTTTCGTCGATGCAAATCACCCGGTCGCTGGCCAAGCGGTCGGCTTCGTAGACCACCATGTCCAGCGGCAAACCCACCGACAGGTTGGACTTGAGGGTCGAGTCCATCGACACCAAGGCGCACTTGGCCGCTTCGTCCAGCGGCGTGTCAGGGGTGACCACGCGGTCCAACACCGGCTTGCCGTATTTGGATTCGCCGATTTGAAAGTAGGGTGTTTCGTCGGTGGCTTCGATGAAGTTGCCCGGCGAATACACCTGGAACAAGCGCATGCCTTCACCGGCAATTTGCCCACCAAAAATCATCGACACATTGAAGTCCACACCGCCCGCGCGCAGCGCCTCGGCATCGCGCTCGTGCACGCGGCGAATCGCCGAACCCAGCACCCGTGTCGCGTCGAACATGCTCTTGGCGTTCCAGATGGTCAGTGGTTCTTCCAGGTCGGGCTCCATCAACTTTTCAACCTGCAGCATCTCGCGCACCGATTGCGAAATGCTCAGATTGCCAGCGGACAGCAAGACCATGAAGCGGTCGCCCGCTTTTTCGTAAACGATCATCTTGCGGTAGGTGCTGATTTGGTCCAGCCCGGCGTTGGTGCGCGAGTCAGACAAAAAAACCAAACCGGCGCGGGTTTTGATGGCGGTGCAATAGGTCATGGCTAGTTTCCAAAAAATGTCATGCGCTGCGCTGGTGCAGGCGCTGCAAAGCGTAAAGGGCGTCCAGCGCTTCGCGCGGGCTCAGAGCATCGGGATTGATTTGGGCCAGCGCCAACTCCAAGGGCGTCGGGCCAGTGGTTTCGGTTTCGGGCGGCGGCGCAAACAGGTCCACCTGATTTTGTGTTTCACTGGCGCCCGCTTCGAGCGCGGCCAGGGTATGGCGGGCTTGGTTCAACACGCCGCCGGGCATGCCAGCCAAACGCGCGACCTGAATGCCATAGCTGCGACTGGCCGGGCCAGCTTGCAACTCGTGCAAAAACACAATGCTGTTGCCCGATTCGGTGGCGCTCACGTGCATGTTCACTGCCGCATGGTGGCTGGCTGGAAATTCGGTCAACTCAAAATAGTGCGTGGCAAACAAAGTGAAAGCCTGGGTTTTGTCGTGCAGATGCGTGGCAATGCCGCTGGCCAAGGCCAGACCGTCAAAGGTCGAGGTGCCGCGACCGATCTCGTCCATCAACACCAAAGAGTGCGGCGTGGCGCTGTGCAAAATTTGCGCCGCCTCGGTCATCTCCAGCATGAAGGTCGATTGCGCATTGGCCAGGTCGTCCGCTGCGCCAATGCGGGTGTGAATCGCATCGATCGGGCCCAACCGGCAACTGCGGGCAGGCACATGACTGCCCATACTGGCCAACAGCACAATCAAGGCCACCTGGCGCATGACGGTGGATTTACCGCCCATGTTCGGCCCGGTGATGATCTGCATGCGCTGCTTGTGGGTGAGCAGGGTGTCGTTGGCAATGAAGCTGCCGCCAGACGTTTCGGCCAAGCGGGCTTCCACCACCGGGTGACGGCCCTGGCGGATTTCGATGCACGGCTCGTTGGTGAACTGTGGTTCGCACCAGTTCAGCGTCAGGCTGCGTTCGGTCAGGGCGCACAGCGCGTCCAGCGCGGCCATGGCCTGCGCCAAGGCGGTCAGTGCCACCACATGCGGTTGCAGCTGATCGAGCAGCAACTCGTAGAGGTATTTCTCACGCGCCAAAGCCCGTTCTTGCGCTGACAAGGCTTTGTCTTCAAAGGTTTTGAGCTCGGGCGTGATGAAGCGCTCGGCGTTTTTCAATGTTTGGCGACGCCGGTAGTCGTCGGGAATTTTGTCCAACTGGCTTTGCGTGACTTCGATGTAAAAGCCATGCACCCGGTTGAACTGCACGCGCAAATTGGCAATGCCAGTGCGTGCTTTCTCGCGGGTTTCCAAGTCCAGCAAAAACGCATCGCAGTTTGTTTGGATGCCGCGCAATTCGTCCAAGTCCGCGTCCAGGCCGTCGGCCATCACGCCGCCGTCT
>CANFMK010000246.1 GCA_947448325.1 Comamonadaceae bacterium | reverse complement strand
CGTTTGGTGATCTTGATCAGCTTCCCGATCATCGCCTTGTGGCTGCCGTCCAAAATGGGCTAGGCGATTTTGACCGCTTGGTCGATGGCGCCAAATATCGATTGGCCTGAAGCATCGAGTACCTCGATGCGAACCCGGTCACCGTCTCGCAAATAGGGGCGCAGCTGGTCCTCGGGTACGCCTTGCAGCATCTGCCGAACCCGTGCTTCGGTGATGCAGGCATTGCCAGCCTCAGTGGATGCGTTGCTGATGGTGCCCGCTCCAATGATGCTGCCTGCGCACAAAGCGCGGGTGCGCGCCAAATGGGCAATCACCTGGCCGAAATGAAACACCGTTTCTTCACCTGCATTCGGTGAGCCAAACCATTCGCCGTTGATGGCTGTGTGGACTTTCAAATGCAGCATGCCGTGGTGCCAGTTTGCACCCAGCGCGTGGGGTGTGACGGCGATGGGCGCAAAACTCGTGGCGGGCTTGCTTTGGTAAAAACCAAAGCCGCGTGACAACTCACCCGGTATGAGATTGCGCAAAGAGACGTCATTGAGCAGCACCACCAAGGCGATATGGACAAGGGCTTGATCGGCCGATACGCCCATGGGTACGTCGGTGGTGATCACGGCAATTTCCGCTTCCAAGTCGATGCCGTGCGCGGCATCACGCGCCACGATGTCTTGCGTGCCCGACAGCATCACGTCCGAACCGCCTTGGTAGACCAGAGGTTCGTCTTCATAGCGCGGCGGGATCGGCTCTTGGCGCCATTGGTAAATCAACCGCGCGTGATTGCGGTAAACCGAAGCGTCTGCCCATTGGAAGGCCCGGGGCAGTGGGGCCATGCATTGCTGCGCATCAAAGGGCTCGGCGTTCAGCCAGCGCTGGGCATGGGCAGGGGTATGGAGCGCCGCGAGACGCGGTGCTTGGTCAACCCACGCGTCCAATAAGCTTTGCAGAGTGGGGGCGATGTCCGTGACCGGCACCCAATGGCTCCCGCTGGGGCTGAGCAACATGAGTTGGCCGTCACGGGATCCGTCACGTCGGGTAGCGAGTTTGAGAGCAGGGGCTTGCGTCATGGGGGACCGAACTGGTGAAGGGTGTGGACTTTGACTTTACACGCAATGTCTTAGCGCGGGTCTTAACACCCTGGCCTTGATCGGCCACAATGCAGCTTATGACGACTGAACTCCTTTCCCCTCCTGATGCGGGTGTGGTGCACCAGCGCGATACGCGTGGTGTGCACACCCTGACCTTGAACGATCCGTCCTCCTTCAACACCTTGAGCGAAACCGTGATGGGTTTGCTGCAGCAAGCCTTGCAACGCATTGCAGACGATGACGCCGCACGCGTGGTGGTGCTGGCTGCAGCGGGCAAGGCTTTTTGCGCGGGTCACAACCTCAAAGAAATGCGCGCGCAACCGCAACTGGCCTACTACCAGCAGTTGTTTGCGCAATGCACACGCATGATGCTGAGTATTCAAAACCTCCCCGTACCTGTGATTGCGCGCGTGCAAGGTATTGCCACGGCGGCAGGCTGCCAGTTGGTCGCGCAATGTGACTTGGCGGTGGCAGCGAACACCGCGCGATTTGGTGTGAACGGCATCGACGTGGGTTTGTTTTGCGCCACCCCGAGCGTGCCCTTGTCGCGCAACATCGGCACCAAGCAGGCCATGGAGATGCTGCTGACGGGTGGGTTTTTGAGCGCTGACCAAGCGCTTGCGCAAGGTTTGGTGAATCGCGTGACGTCCTTTGAAGGATTGGATGACACGGTCGAACATTTGGTCGCTGCGGTGCTCAGCAAACCGCGTGAAGCCGTGCGCATGGGTAAGTCCTTGTTTTACAAACAGCGCGAGATGGGCATCGAAGCGGCCTACCAACTGGCGGGCCAGACCATGGCCTGCAATATGGCGCACGAGGTGGCCCAAGAAGGTGTGCAAGCCTTCATTGAAAAAAGGAAACCCGAATGGCTGTGAACCACACCGTGATTCGGGTGGACGATCCACTGGGTTGGTTGAATTCACTGGCGCCTGCTCAGGCCCTGTTGGAATTGGGCGTGATGGTGGCCTGTGTCCTGCTGGCTTGGCTCCTGGTTGGGTTGGTGCGGCGTGCCACCAAGCGTTTTGAATTGAGTATTTTGTTGGGCCGTCGCTTGATCGATGGTGTCTTGTTTCCTTTGGTGCTGATGGGCCTGTCGTTTGCCGCGCGCACAGTGATCGGACTCAAGATGGAGGTCGTGCTCCTGGATTTTTGGGTGCCGGTGTGCGTATCACTGACCTGCATCCGGTTGGGCGTCAAGGTGCTGCAGGTGACTTTCCGGCAAGCCGATTGGGTGCGGCCTATTGAGCGCACTTTGTCTTGGTTGGCGTGGGGCGCAGCCGTGCTGTGGATCACGGGCATCTTGCCCTTGCTGCTCGACGAGTTGGACCACATTCACTGGAAGATCGGCAATTCGGTGTTGTCGGTGCGCACCTTGATTGAAGGCGGAGTGACGGCCGGTGCGGTCTTGATTTTGACGCTGTGGTTGTCATCGGCCATCGAGTCGCGTTTGCTCAGCGGTGTCTCGGGCAGTGAGTTGTCGCTGCGCAAAGCGGTAAGCAATGCGGTCACCGCCTTGTTGATGTTCGTCGGCGTGCTCATGGCGCTGTCGTCTGCTGGCATCGACCTGACCGCGCTGTCGGTGATGGGGGGCGCGGTGGGCGTGGGCATTGGCCTGGGCTTGCAAAAACTGGCGGCCAACTATGTCAGCGGTTTTGTGATTTTGACCGAGCGCAGCATGCGCATTGGTGACAATGTTCGTGTCGATGGTTTTGAAGGTCGCATCACCGACATCAAAGCGCGCTACACCGTGATCCGCTCTGTGACTGGGCGTGAATCGATTGTGCCCAATGAAATGCTGATCACCCAGCGTGTTGAGAACTTGTCTTTGGCCGACACCAGCGTGTGGCAGTCTGTTCAAGTGACGGTGGGCTATGACAGCGATGTCGACCTGGTGATGGCTCTGTTGATGCAGGCCTGCACAGATCAAGAGCGCGTGCTGTCAGACCCCCTGCCTACAGCAGCCTTGTCGGCGTTCGGTGCGGATGGTCTGGAGTTCACCCTGGGTTATTGGATTCATGAAGAAGAGGGTGGCCTTTTGAACGTCAAGTCCTTGATTCATTTGGCAATTTTGAAATTGCTGCGAGGTCACGGCATTGCAATTCCTTTCCCGCAACGTGTCATGCATTGGGCCCATTGATACCCTGGGCTGCGAGTTGAATCGGTGAATTCCCTGAGAGGATTCAGGGCACAATCGTGCCCTTTGATTCTCAACATCGGGTAAAATTTAGAACGACCGTGCTTTTTTCTGTTTTTTCAGAATGCACGCAATTTAGGTGCACAATTGACGTTTACGTAAACGTCAATGTGAACTGGCCGCTATCCAGCGTAAATTCATTCCCTTCAATCCATGGAGATGCAGTTATGAAAATTTTGGTTCCCGTCAAGCGGGTGGTGGACTACAACGTGAAAGTCCGCGTGAAATCTGACGGT
>CANFMK010000245.1 GCA_947448325.1 Comamonadaceae bacterium | reverse complement strand
GGCTTGGTAAATCGTTTCGTGCTCGGCCAGAGCGGTCTGCCAAGAAGCTGGTTTTTCAAAGTAATCACTCAGCCGCTCAAACAGGGCGCCGCTGCGCGCTTGCCAGTAGCCGTGCAAGGTGTCGAGCAGCACACTGTTGCCGCAGGCCTTGGCAATCGCCATGTGAAAGGCTTCGTCACCTTCGCGCGGCACTTGGTTGCCAGCGATGTCTTTTTTCATGAGCGTCAAGGCTTTGGCGAGGGCTTGCAAATCGCTGCGGCTGGCGTGCGCAGCGGCCAAGGCTGCCATTTCGGACTCGATCAATTCGCGCGCTTGCATCACTTCCATCGGCCCCCAATCGCCAGGGCCCGATGTGGCCGGGCGAGGGGCTGGGTTCAACGCCAAGGGCGTGACATAAATCCCCGAGCCGGTGCGCACCTCGATCGCGCCTTCTACTTCCAGCGCAATCACCGCCTCTCTCAAGGAGGATCGGCTCACGCCCCATTGCACCGCCAGATCCCGCTCAGCGGGCAAGCGGTCACCCGGCGCAAACCCACTGGCCACCACCCAGTCGCGCAATTGCTGCGCGAGTTGGCGATACAGTCGCTGGGGTTCTTGATCAGGTGAATGCATGCACAAACGAGGAGGAGTCAGGGAATACACGGATGGGTAAATTGGTCCGACCAATTGCACAATGGTGGCATGTATCCCGCGCGGGCGTCAAGGCATTCATCATCGGGATAAACCCGATCGGGCTGAAGCGGGCCTGTTGACTCACATTTTGGAGAACCCATGAGATTGCAAGGAAAAATCGCCTTGGTGACCGCCGCCGGTCAAGGCATTGGCAAAGCCGCGGTGTTGGGCATGGTTGCCGAGGGCGCCACGGTCTACGCCACCGACGTGAATGCCGCATTGCTGAAAGACTATGCCGGCGTGGCCGGTGTGCACACGGCGGTGCTCGATGTCATGGACAAAAAAGCCATCCAAGCGCAGGTGGCGGCCTTGCCGCAGATCGACATCGTCTTCAATTGCGCAGGCTTTGTGCACAACGGCCCGATCGTCGATGCCACCGATGATGACTGGAATTTCGCCTTCAATTTGAATGTGCGCTCCCAGTTCTGGATGATCCAGGCCGTGGTGCCCAAAATGGTGGCGCAGTTCAAGGCGACAGGCCGCAGCAGCAGCATCATCAACATGGCCAGCGTGTGCTCCAGCGTGCGCGGCTTGCCCAATCGTTTTGTCTACGGCACCAGCAAGGCGGCTGTGATCGGCTTGACCAAGAGCGTTGCTGCCGATTACGTCAAACAAGGCATACGCTGCAACTGCATTTGCCCCGGCACGGTGGACACGCCCTCGCTGCAAGACCGCATCAACAGCTACGCCGATCCGGTGCAAGCGCGCCAAGATTTCATCAACCGTCAACCCATGGGCCGCTTGGCCCAGGCGCACGAGATCGCGCCCATCGTCACCTTCTTGGCCTCCGATGAATCGATTTTCGCCACCGGCAACGCCTACATGGTCGACGGCGGCATGACCATTTAACTTGCAGAAAGACCGCATGAATTTGCTCGATATGAAAGGCCGCCACGCGGTGATCACCGGTGCTGCCACCGGTTTGGGTTTTGCCATTGCCCAGCGTATGTTGGCCTCTGGCGCACGCGTCACCATCTGGGACCGCGATGTGGCCGGCATGAGCGCCGCCGCCGATGCGCTCAAAAAAGCGGTCGCTGGCGCCGTGGTCAACACGGTGCAAGTGGATGTGGCCGACCATGCGTCGGTGGTGCAAGCCACCGCGCAAACCACGGCCTTGGCCGGTGTCGATGTGCTGGTCAACAGCGCCGGCATCACAGGACCCAACGTCAAGGTGTGGGACTACCCGGTGGACGCCTGGAAGCAGGTGTTCGATGTGAACGTGCACGGTTTGTTCCATTGCTGCCGCGAACTGAGCGCGCACATGAAGGCGCGCAACTACGGCCGCATCGTCAACATCGCCTCGGTGGCGGGCAAAGACGGCAACCCCAATGCCAGCGCCTACAGTGCCAGCAAGGCGGCCGTGATTGGCTTGACCAAGTCCTTGGGCAAAGAGCTGGCCGACACCGGTGTGCGCGTCAACTGTGTCACCCCGGCGGCTGTGAAGACGGCGATTTTTGATCAAATGACGCCCGAGCACATCCAGTTCATGCTCTCCAAAATTCCGATGGCCCGCTTTGGTGAGCCCGAAGAAGTCGCCGCCATGGTGACTTGGTTGAGCACCGAAGAATGTTCCTTCTCCACCGGCGCGGTCTTTGACCTGTCCGGTGGTCGTTCCACGTATTGATTTTTTACACACAGAGAGGTTTTATGAAACTCGTTCGCTATGGCCAAGTTGGCAAAGAAAAACCCGGTCTGATCGACGCCGATGGCCGTCTGCGTGACCTGAGCAGCGTGATCAAAGACGTCACCCCCGATCAGCTCTCGGACAAAGCCCTGGCCAAGCTGGCCAAAATCAAAACCGACAAACTGCCCTTGGTGCGCGGCAAGCCCCGCATGGGCAGCCCCGTAGCGCACACCGGTAAATTCATCGCCATTGGCTTGAACTACGCCGATCACGCCGCCGAGTCGGGCATGCCGATTCCCAAAGAGCCGATCGTCTTCATGAAGACCACCAGCTGCATCCAAGGTCCTAACGACGATGTGATGCTGCCCAAAGGTTCCAAGAAAACCGATTGGGAAGTGGAACTGGGCGTGGTCATTGGCACCCGTGCGCGTTACGTGTCGCAAAAAGACGCTTTGGGATATGTGGCTGGCTACTGCACCATCAACGACGTGAGCGAGCGCGAGTACCAACTCGAGCGCGGCGGCACTTGGGACAAGGGCAAGGGTTGTGACACTTTTGGCCCCATCGGCCCTTGGTTGGTGACGCGCGATGAAGTGCCCAATCCGCAAGCGCTGTCCATGTGGTTGGACTTGAATGGCGAGCGCATGCAAACCGGCAGCACCAAGACCATGATTTTTGGTGTGGCCAAATTGGTCAGCTACGTGAGCCAGTTCATGACCTTAGAACCCGGTGACATCATCACCACCGGCACGCCTCCTGGCGTGGGCATGGGCATCAAGAAAAATGGCCAAGCTGCACCGGTGTTCTTGAAAAAGGGCGATGTGATGACGCTGGGCATCCAAGGCCTGGGTGAGCAAACCCAAAAAGTGATTCCTTTCAAATTGCTGCCTTGATGCGGCCACCGGCGTGCGTGCCAAATGCACGCCGGTCGATCTTTTGCCACCCCTAGAACAAACCCTGATTCATGGGGATCGGCAAAGCCTCGGATTTTGATGCAGAATAGAACGATCGTTCTTTTTTGAAATCCATGGCATCCCCTTCCACTCTGGCTTCCATTTCTCCATCACGCCCAGATGGGGGCGGGCGCGTTTTGCACAAAGGCAGGCAAACCAAAGCGGCCATCGTGGAGGCGGCCTTGGGGCTGGCTGCACAAATTGGCCTGGAGGGTTTGTCCATTGGCGCGTTGGCCGAGGTCACGGGCATGAGCAAATCGGGCGTGTTCGCCCATTTTGGTTCCCGCGAAGAGTTGCAAATATCCGTCATCCGCGAGTACCACGACCG
>CANFMK010000244.1 GCA_947448325.1 Comamonadaceae bacterium | reverse complement strand
GCAGGGTGATGTGTTCGGCGGATTTGATGGGCAAGAGCACCCGGATTCGCGCTCTTGCCAATGGTTGCGTGACGACCCGCCTCGGCCGCTGGACTTTGCGGCGCTCGCGTCCATCAGCGATTGTTTTTTCCCGCGCATTTTTTTACGCCGTCGCCGGATAGCGCCGATTGGCACCGTGTCCATGACCACCTACTTTCATGCCGACGAAGCGGCCTTGGCGGCGCAAGGCGACCGGTATTTGTTGGGCACAGCACGAGGCCTGAAGTTTCACAACGGATTTTTTGACCAGAGCGGCGAGATGTGGAGCCACGACGGCCACTTGCTGGCCAGCACGCACCAAACGGTGTATTACAAAGAATAAAGCGCCAGGGCGCAGGCGTTCAATCCTGCCCTTCGGTCAGAGTGTCCAACTGAAAGCGCCCGCTTTTGTGCCACAGCCAGACGTCGGTGTACACCACCTTGCCCATGCGGGTGGGGGCCGGATACGGCGCGGCTTCGCGCACGGTTTTTTCGATCGCGGCCATGACTTCAGGCGCATGCGTGGGCGCGCGCTTCCATTGGGTGCCCAGAACACGACCTTGCCGGTCCAACTCCACATCCAAGACGCCAATGGCGTAGAGCATCGGCGGCAGACGGCCTTTGTAAATGCGTTCGGCGTTGCGCTCGTACAGATGGCGTGCGGCATCTCGGCGGTATTCGCGGGGTGTGCCGGCCAGCGATGAAGGGTGGGTTTGCTGCACAGTGGGCGCTGGCGTGGCCGGCTGCGTGGGCGTTGCCATTGGGGCAGGGCGCGGCGTTTCGGGTTTGGATGCTGGCGGTGAAGTGCAGGCCGCGAGCAAGGCCGCAACCAGAGTGGCCGACAATGATGCCAGCGCTTGCATTTTTCGCGGGATGTCTTTCAGCATGGAGCGATGCATAAGGGTGAAAGCTGTGAGAATAGTTGGGTGGGGTTCGGTGCAGTTGGCGTCGATTGTGGCACTTCAGCCCGCTGAGCGGTTTGAATTCATTTGAGAAAGTTAAAGCGACATGCAGTTTGCGTCATTGGTTCAGCGCTTGCAGCACGAGCCTGCAGTCACCCTCACGGTGCACAGCACACGGGGCTCAGTGCCGCGTGAGGCCGGCACCTGGATGGTGGTGTTCGCGCATGGCGAATGGGGCACGATTGGCGGCGGCCATCTGGAATACGAGGCCATGGCGATGGCGCGCGCCATGCTCGTTGGCGACGCCAACGCACAGCCCATCGAAAAACGCTTTGTGCTCGGCCCCAGCCTGGGGCAGTGCTGCGGCGGCGAGGTCGTTGTCCAGCTGGCGCGGGTGGCTGCCCAAGACTTGCCGCGGTTGCGCCAACAGCACGACCAACAACGGCGACCTTTGGCCTTGTTTGGCGGTGGCCATGTGGGCAAAGCCTTGGTGCAGGTGCTGGCGCCGCTGCCCTTTGCGGTGCGCTGGATCGACAGCCGCGATGAAATTTTCCCGAGCGATATTGCGCCGCAGGTCGACTGTGAGCACTCCAATCCGGTGCATGCCGCTGTGGCTGACTTGGTGCCCCACAGTGCGGTCTTGATCATGAGCTTCAGCCATGCCGAAGATCTGGACGTGGTCATGGCCTGCTTGCAGCGCCAACGTCAACAAGGAGACTTACCTTATGTGGGTCTGATTGGCAGCGCCACCAAATGGGCCAGTTTTCGCAGCCGTTTGCGCGAGCGCGGTTTCACCGACGCTGAATGCGATCACGTCACCTGCCCGATCGGTGTGCCAGGCATTGCGGGCAAAGAACCCGAAGTGATTGCGGTGGCGGTGGCGGCACAACTCTTGCAAATGCATTCTTGATGCGAGGAGCCTGCTGGGCGGTGCTTGCGCAGTTTTCAAAATTGTATACACTTACGGCATGGGTCGCAGCGGCGCCAGGCTTACGCAGAGCCTTGTTCGCGACCGCATGACTGCTCACAGCGCCCGCAGTGGTGAGCACTCTGGAGTTCCTGGATGGAAGCTTATTTTCTGGATTGGGCCAACCTGCTGCTACGGTGGGTGCATGTGATCACCGTGATCGCGTGGATCGGGTCCTCGTTTTACTTCGTCTTTTTAGACAACAACCTGCTCAAACCCAATTCGCCTGACCTGCTCGAAAAAGGCGTGGACGGCGCGATGTGGGCGGTGCACGGTGGTGGTTTTTACAACCCGCAAAAGTACATGGTGGCGCCCAAAAAAATCCACACCAAGCTGCATTGGTTTTACTGGGAAAGCTACAGCTCCTGGCTCACCGGCTTTGCCTTGTTCACGGTTTTGTACCTGTACAACGCCAGCACCTTCTTGATCGACAAGTCCTTGATGGACTGGGCGCCGAGCACCGCCATCGCTGCGGCCCTGGGTTTTCTGGTGGCGTTTTGGTTCGTGTACGACACCATCTGCCGTGTCTTTGGTTTCCGTCAAAACGGCGAAGGCATTGTGGCTGGCTTGATGCTGGTGGTGGTCGCCGCTGCAGCCTGGTTGGCGTGCCAGTTGTTTGCCGGACGCGCTGCGTTTTTACTGGTCGGGGCGATGATCGCCACGGCCATGAGCGCCAACGTGTTTTTCTGGATCATCCCGGGCCAACGCAAAGTGGTGGCTGCGATGACCTCGGGCGAAAAATACGACGCCCAAGCCTTGGCCATCCACGGCAAGCGCGGCAAGCAGCGCAGCGTGCACAACACCTACTTCACCTTGCCCGTCATTTTTGCGATGCTGAGCAACCACTACAGCTTTTTGTACACCCACGAACTGCGCTGGGTGCTGCTGTTTGTGATGATGCTGGCAGGGGCTTTGATTCGTCAGTTCTTTGTGCAACGTCACGGCTACCACCTGGGTCGCGCCAAAAACCCTTGGCCTTTTGCGGCCGTGGGCGTGGTTTTGATTGTGGGCGTGATCGTGGCCTTGCGGCCCGCACCGCAAGCGCCTGCCTCTGCCGCACCCGTTGCGGTGCCTTTCAGCCAGGTGCAAGCGGTGCTGGCGCAGCGCTGCTACATGTGCCATGGCGAGCAGGTGCAGATGAAGAATGTGCGTTTGGATTCGCCTGAAGGCGTCAAGCTCAATGCCCAAAATGTCTACCAGCAAGTGGTGGTGACCAAGCAAATGCCGATGAACAATGCCACCGGCATCACCGACGCAGAGCGAGCCCTGGTCGGGCAATGGTTTCAGGCTGGCGCCAAGACCGAATAATCCCGATCGGGACTGATTCAATGATCTGAGCCCCATGAAAAAAGCCGCCCATCAGACTTGATGGGCGGCTTTTCAGCAAGACAGTTTCAATGGGACAGGCTCAAGCGATCTTGGGTTGTCGCCATTTGTCCCAAGCCCAGGTGAAGACGGGCCACAGCAAAATCACAAACGTGCTGACCGCCAGCCACATGGCAATGGGGCGGGTGAAGAAGACCAGGGGGTCGCCATCGGACTTGATCATGGAGGTGACAAAGTTCTCCTCCATCATGGTGCCCAGCACCACGCCCAAAATGGCCGGGGCCACCGGAAAGCCGTTTTCTTCCAGCAAGAACGACACCAAACCAAAGAACAAAATCAAGGTCACGCCCCACACCGAGTTGTTGATCGAGAACGATCCGACGATGCAAAACAGCAAGATGATG
>CANFMK010000243.1 GCA_947448325.1 Comamonadaceae bacterium | reverse complement strand
CCGCACTGATGTACATGATGGCGTCAGACGGTGAAATCAAAGACTCTGAGAGCAGCCAACTGCAATCGGTGCTGGGAGGCAACGACGAATTGGTGGCCTGCGCCGCCAGCTACGTTCAATCGGTGCCACCGGACAAATTCTTAATGGAAGCCGCTGACAGCCTGAGTGGCTTGGACAAGCTGTGCATTTTGACCAACGTGTGTGACTCGTTCTTGGCCGATGGCCAAGCGGATGACTCAGAGTTGTTGCTCTTTTCACGCATGTGCGAGTCCTTTGGATTCGACGAGGTGGCTTTTGAGCCTTATTTGAAGACCATTCAAATCAAGAACGACAAGTCGCCTTTAGGACGATACAACGTGGCCGCCACCACGGGGCCACAAGGAGCCGTGAGCAACCATCTCGCTTTGGCGGCCTGCATTGTGTACATGATGGCTTCTGACGGGAATATCGGCACCGAAGAAATTGGCCGCTTGCAAGCAGCCATCGGCGAATACCCCGGGCTGCAATCGGTGGCGCTCAAATATGCGGTCAAAGTGAAAAGTGCGCAGTTCTTGAAAGAGGTGGTACCAAGCCTGAAGGCAGATATCAAGCTGCTGATTCTGACCAACGTATGTGACACCTTGCTATCCGATGGTGTGGCCGAAGCGTCTGAGAAAAAACTCTTCACCAACATGATGACGGCTTTTGGTTACAGTGAAAAAACTTTCCGCACCTATTACGAAACCTTGCACATCAAAAACGTCAAATCGTTCAATTTGGATGATTTTGCCGACAGTGCCGCAGCGCACGTATTTCGATCCGCCAAATACCAAGCCAGTCAAGCCGCCTTCAATGCCGCGCATGCAGGCGAAGGCGAGCAGATGGGTGCCGTCATTCACCGGACCATGGAAGACAACATCAGCAGCGTATCCAAAAATGCCGGTGGTCACGACAAAGTCAATGCGATGACAGACAACGCCAACAATCGGCAAAACATTCAGAAAATCGATGCCGGTCAGCATGAAGAAAATATTCAATTTGTAGAAGGCCGGGCGCATTCGGCGGAAAACATCCAATTTGTAGACAGCACGGGCCGTTTGCAAGAAAACATCCAATACGTCGACTCCTCTGATGCGATGTCTGCGAACATTCAACGTTTGGATGCGGCATCTGGCTTTCATGCTTCTGCTTCCAGAATGCAGTTCGGTGAGGGCGGCAATGAAGAGGGCATCCACTCAGCCGAGTCCATGGACGGTCTGGATGCGGCCCGTATGACCGGTGCCGATGTCCAAATGGGTGGAGAAGAGGCTCGTCGTGTAGGCGGCTTGACGGTCATGGCCCAAGGCGAAGTGTCCTACCGCGAACGCGCCATGCAAAAAGGCCGTGCACTCACGCAATTCACCCACAGCAACGCGCCCATGGATGCCGCCACGCTGCGTTCACGCTTGAAGGCTTTGAAGCTGCGCAATGCCGAAGTCGATACCAAGTTGAAACAAGTGGTCGCCAGCTCCGAAGCAAGTGGGTTTGCAAAAAACAAAAATGCAGGCCTCAGTTCGGCCAACCCTTTGGACAGTACCGTCTCGCCAAACAATTTTTCTGTCATGCAACGACTCAACCAAGTCGTCGCAGACAGTTTGGAACGCATTGCAGGTCCGCGCACGTCGCAAAGTGGCTATGCCACTGCCGCCTAGACTTGAATTTCATCCTGCAAGTTGCAGGACTCTCAAAAAATTCAAACCTGGCCTTGCAATGCCTGCGCCAAAAATTCCATCAGCACCTTGACTCGGTGCGGGATATAGCGGTTGCTGGGTAACACAGCAAAAATGCCCAAGGGTTCGAGGTCAAAGTCTGACAAAACCGCTACCACCTCGCCTCGCGCCAAAAAAGGCGCGGCAATGAAATCGGGTTGCCGGGTAATGCCCATACCTCTTGCCGCTGCTTGGACCAAGGCGGTGCCGTTGTTGGCCATGATGCGGCTGCGCACCGGCACACGCAGCTCACGCCCCTGAACCGCGTACACCCATGCGCTGGGGCTCAGGTTTTCAGAGTAGGCGAGACATTCGTGGTACCTTAACTCGTCGGGGCTGCGGGGCGCGCCATGCAAACCCAAATAAGCGGGTGAAGCCAGCGTCATCAGTTGACAAGTGCCCAGCTGGCGCGCGATGTCGCCCAACGCCAGCTGCGCGGTGATGCGAATCGACAAGTCGATGCCCTCCTCAATCAAATTGGCGCGGCTATCGCTGAAATCCATTTCGAATTGAATGTGTGGCTGCTGCTGCGCAAAATCGAGCAGCAGAGGCATCAAGCGCTCCAAGCCAAAACTCAGCGGCAAGCCCAGCCGAATACGCCCACGCGGCTCCACTTTCTCTTGCGCCACATCGGCTTCGGCACTGTCCACCATATTCAAGATCAAGCGGCACTTTTCCAAATAAGCGGCACCTGCAGCTGTCAGTGACAGGCTGCGGGTGCTGCGGGTCATCAGTTTGGCGCCAAGTGCTGTTTCCAGGGCGGAAATCTGGCGGGTAACGACCGAGCGTGCCAGATTGAGCTGGTCGGCCACGGCGGTGAAACTACCGGTTTCGGCCACCCGCACAAAGAGTTGCATCGCTTGGAGTTTGTTCATTGTTGCTTATTTTGCAACAAAGTATTGGTCATTTGCTACTTTATTAAATCATTTCAAAGCCCTACAGTTCACCCATGCCTTCCAACACTGCCCCCTCTGCCCTGCGCAACGTGCTTTTTGTACCCCATGGATCGCCCATGTTTGCACTGAACCCTGGCGCCGCCGGCGCTGCCATGATTCAGGTCACGCAGCAATTGCCGTCACCCCGTGCCATTGTGGTCATCAGCCCCCACTGGGAAACCGCGCTGCCCACCGTGGGCTTGGCGACGCAACCCGAAACCATCCATGACTTTTATGGCTTCCCTGCCCCGTTGTACGATTTGCTTTACCCCGCCACCGGTTGTCCTGAAGTGGGTCAAGAGGTGGTCAAAACCCTGCAGGCGCATGGATTTGAGGTGCAAACCGATGCCCAGCGCGGTCTGGACCATGGCGCCTGGATTCCGTTGCGCCACATGTTCCCGCACGCCGATGTGCCGGTGATCCCCCTGTCGGTGCAAAGCCATGCAGGCCCCGCCCATGCTTACCGGATTGGACAAGCCCTGGCCGGTTTGGCGCATCAAAACATCTGGATCATGGGATCGGGCAACGTGACGCACAACCTGGGCGATCTGCGGCTGGCCCGCATGCACGGTGACTCAACGCCTGCCTATGTGCAGGTGTTTGCCGACTGGGTGGCTGAGCGTCTGGCGCAAGGGGATCTGGACAGCTTGCTGCACTACCGCCAACTCAGCCCCGAGGGCGTGCGGGCGCATCCAAGCGAAGAGCATTTGCTGCCGCTGTTCACCGCACTGGGCGCGGCAGGACCGAGCGCTGTACCCCAGGCTTTTCACCGCGGCATCACCGACTGTGTGATCGCCATGGACGGCTACGCTTTTCAATAAACAACACACCCAATGAATAACGCTTACACCCGCATCGCTCAAGCTTTGCATTGGCTAATGGCTGTGCTGCTGATCGGCATGCTGAGCCTGGGCTTTTACATGGCCGATCTGCCCCTGTCGCCCGACAAATTACAGCTGTATGCGTG
>CANFMK010000242.1 GCA_947448325.1 Comamonadaceae bacterium | reverse complement strand
GGCGGCCCACAGCGATGGGTACTCACCGCGGTGCTCCTGCACTAGGCGTACTGCACGTTCACGCACTTCCGGGGAAAATTTGTTTGATCTCTTGTTCATGGCTCCATCTTCTCAAAGTTTGGAGCCTCCTCAAAACCCGGGGCGATTCAGTTGCTTCTTTATTGCAAATTCATTCAAAGAGAAGATAGCGGTCATAGTGCTTTGCCTTAACCTATCAGTCGACGCAGTTCAACATCGTAAAAAGATGTTCAATCCAAAAAATGGGAGACCGAAGTCTCCCAAAATAGCTCTTGTTTTGGCAAACAGAACCGACCAATTATATTTTAACAAATGTAAATTGACATGTTTATTTTTTGCAACCATGTTTTGATCACTACATTCCATCTCTGCCAGAACCTGCCTAGACAAAAGAAAGTCAGTTTTCGGAAAGCTTTTTTTCCAAATAAACGGTTAGCTTAGGGACTAAGAATGGGAAAAGTCCAACGACGATGGTCAATGCAGCGGAATAACCAATGGCCACTCTCAGCAGCCACTCATGCCACCCTCCCTGAGATGCCCAACCTTTGAAGACCATAACGGCTGAAATGCCGGCGAGGGAAGTTAAAAAACAACCCACCATCCCAATCAAAATGATGGATTTCGTTTGCTTGGAAATTTTGAAAAATTTCACAACTGACTCAATGGAATTTGAGCCGCCTTTTCTTCGACAGCCAGTAATTTAAGCAATTTTTCCATATCGATATCCAGTCGCTCAAGCGTTGCTAGATCGAGCTGTTTCAATGCTTCTGGCAGCACTCCCGAGAATGGGCCTGGCGCCTTTAACAATATTTTTTGACCACTCGGCATCACATAGAGCTGGACTGATCGCTTATCGGGTCCTTTGCGCTCGACCAAAAGCATTTCCTGCTTCACCAATGACCGGACAAGATTGCTTGCGGTTGTCTGATGAATGTCCATTGCCAGTGCTAGATCGTTCATGCCAATACCTGGCTTGTGGTGAACAACACTGAGCGCCCAAATTTGTGCACCGCCGATGCCCACCTTTTTTTCAACTTGCTGAAAATGTGATTTCACAGCATTGAACACTTGTCTGAATTTTCGAAGCACTTGAGTTGATGCAACTTTTTTGCGCTCTTCACTTGCTCGTAAAAGTTCGACCTTTGGGAGGGATGAAGCTGCTTTTTTGGTTTGCGCCATTTTGAATTTTCATCTTTTATAAGGATCTCGACGGCAACTTGGCTATCAAGACCATTGGAGGTCAAAAGCAAGTGTCTTGATTCGCAATGGCATTTTATATAGGCTATCGAAACAGTGTCCGCGTCGGAGGACGCATCAATTGCTACCTACCATTCGCTGCATGCGTCGAATATTCTCCAGGCGATAGGCTTCGCTTAGGTTGTCAGCGCTTTTCTTGCCTAGCGCTTCTTTTTTGGCCTGCGCATTGATATTTTTTTGGTTTTCAGCTGCTTGCTTAGATTTCATTTGGACGTGAGTTGCCTCTATCTGCCTTTCTTTCTCCCGTTTTTTTTGTGCAAGGTCCAGTTCTTTTTTGCGGATTTTTTCTTTAACTAGTTGAGCCTTGATTTTTTGAGCTTGGATTTCCTGTAATTTTTCCGCGCGACTATGTTCTTCGAGCATTTTTTGCTGCAGCAAAGTTTTTGCGTGTTGCAAGGCAGAATCAGCGGCTGCCAACTCAAGCTTATTTGGTGGCGCAGGTGCTTGAACAGGATCTGCAAGGGGCGTGGGCTGCGAACTGGCCAACTCTGACTGAGGGGTTGGCTGTGAAGGTTCAGTGACGATCAGCTGACGATCAATAGTTTGCTTTTTGATTTCAACCGTTTTTGGCAAGTCGGTTTGGCCACCAAATATGGACGGAAGTTTAACTAGCCGATCAGTCCAGTTTGAATCCCATGCAAACGCGAGGAGCAGTGTTCCATGGGCAATCAATGCCATCGCGAAATACCGCCATGTTCCGTTTGACTGAGGTGGTTGAAATTTCAAGCTTGTATTGCACTCAAATGAAAGCCTCGAAATGTATCAAGGCTTTCATAGTTAGACAAAAATTATTTGCTTTGGTAGCCTATATCGACGCGACGATTTTGTGCCCAAGAAGATTCGTCATGTCCAAGAGCTGCTGGTTTTTCGCTGCCATAGCTGACAGCTTCCAATTGAGCGTCCTTGGCACCATAGATTTTCATCGCGCGAACAACCGCTTCAGCTCGTTTTTGGCCCAATGCCAAGTTGTATTCCCTGCCACCACGTTCGTCCGTGTTGCCTTCAACTTTAACGGCTAATTTGCTATTTGCAGAGGCGTATTTAGCGTGGTTTTCGACCAGTGAACTGAATTCTTTCTTGACTGAGAAGTCGTCATAGTCAAAAAACACACTTCGATTTTTCGACAAGCTGCTGTTTGGATTCAAGTGATCTGGCACGACTACTTTAGCAACCATTGAAGCCGCCACAGGTGCCGGTGCTTGTACAGGTGCTGAAACTGGCACGGGTTCGCTCTTGCTTGTTGTAGCAACGTCCAATTTTGGAGCGCTTTTGCAAGCCACTAGAAGTAAAGCAGTTCCAAAAATGGGCAATAGTTTTGAGTACTTAATCATTTAATATTTCCGGTTGAGTTTAGGTTGAGTGTGCGTCAATAAAAGCATTTTGGCAAATGCAATTATAGAGGCTATGTGAACTGCGTCTAGTGTGACGAGCCTCCACAGTCAACATGGGGCTCAAGCCCGGCGTTATGTTCGATTCAACGACAAAGTTAAAGCCAAAAGTTGATCACTGCTCTTGGTTTCGAATAGCCCCCCCAAACCCTATAAGCCACAAAAATCCAACGCTGCCCGCTGACATTGATGCGAGCAATATGGCAATCTTTGATGCATTGATCAACGCAACATCACCAGTGAATGCCAAATTGGTAATGAAAATCGACATCGTGAAGCCTATGCCGCCTAGAAGCCCTGCGCCAAAGACATGCTTCCAATTCATATCGGCTGGTAGTCGGCACACCCCAAACAACACAGCGATGAAGGCTACCAGCGTTATGCCCAATGGTTTGCCGATGACCAGACCCATCAAGATGCCTAAGCTATTGGTGCTGCTGAGATCTTGCAGCCAACTTGATCCGATAACTATGCCCGTATTGGCAAGGGCAAAGATAGGCAGTATCAAAAAAGCCACCGGCTTGTGCAGAAGGTGCTCAAGCATGTGTGACGGTGACTGTGCATCATCCTGCTTGACCGAATAAGGAATTGCAAATGCGAGCATCACCCCGGCTATCCATGACCAGCCCCGAGCATCACAAGGGGCACACCACAAAGTGTCGGTTGACCCGACACTTCATGACAAGGGGCCAATCACGAACTGCCCTGCCCCACGAGTAGCCCAAGTTGATTTGCCATTCCTGAACAACAGGGGATCAGAACAACACGCCTTGGTGCTTGAGCGATGGCTCAACTGAAACCCGTCCGGTTGAACCCGTGCACAAAATGACCTGCTGGCGGGCATAAAGCGACTCTTCCTGCGAGTGCGCTGCCAAGTTTGCATTCAAATTCACGCCTTGCAGATCCAGAAACTGCTGCTCAAAGGGCAACGGGTCTTTGCAGGGAAATTGGTCTATGGCCGCATACT
>CANFMK010000241.1 GCA_947448325.1 Comamonadaceae bacterium | reverse complement strand
GGATGGCCGGTGAAACCTGGACCCATGAAGCGGCGCACCCGCCGGTGCAAGCGGCGCTCGACCATGCCGCCAAACCGCTGGCCCGCTACCGCTGCGCGGCGTGCGGCTTTGAGGCCAAAGAGCATTTTTGGCACTGCCCCGGCTGCCAGGCCTGGGACAGCTACCCGCCTCGGCGCATCGAAGAGCTGTAAAGCTCCACAGGCATCCGCTTTAACCCGGCTAGGCAAAACGCCCCCCGCTTGCTACAAAGGTGGTGAGCGCGTTCACTTGCATCATGGGGATTCAAGGCGTGCTCATTCAGGGAGTCACCATGTTGAAAAAAATCGTGTGCGCCTTCGCTTTGGCGTGGAGTGCCTTGGCCAGCGCGGCGGTGGATGTGAACAAAGCCACGGCTGCGGATTTGGACAGCGTCAAAGGCATAGGCCCGAGCCTGTCGGGCAAAATTTTGGACGAACGCAAAAAAGGAGCGTTCAAAGACTGGCCGGACTTTGTTTCCCGCGTCAAAGGCATGGGCGATAAAAATGCGGCCAAATTCTCCGGCGAAGGTTTGACCGTGAACGGTGCCAGCTTGAAAGTGGAAGCCCCCGCACCCAAGCCAGATGCGGCCGCCAAACCCGCTGCGCCTGCATCAGCCAACAGCACCCCCGCTGCGGCCAAGAAGTAAGGCCTGAAAAATAAGGGTTAGGCGCGCCCCCACCCCCCACCGCCGGGGGTGTGGATCTCGATCACATCGCCCACGCCCATCTCGACCTGGCCGATGTGGCCCAGTGCTTCTACCTGCCCGCCCTGGCGCACCACCTGGTTGATGCCCACCGCACCCGCTTGCCCACCCGCCATGCCAAAGGCCGGATGCACCCGCCCGTTGGACAGCATGCTGGCCGTCATCGGTTCCAAAAACCGCACCCGCCGCACCCCCCCGTCACCGCCTGCCCAGCGACCCTGGCCCCCAGAGCCACGCCGAATCGCGTAACTCTCCAGCCGCACCGGAAAGCGAAACTCCAACACCTCCGGATCGGTCAAGCGCGAATTAGTCATGTGGGTTTGCACCACCGACGTACCCGCAAACCCGCCGGTGGGTTCGCCCTGCGCATTCCAAGTCATGCCCGCCCCGGAGCCGCCCGAGATGGTTTCGTAATACTGGTAGGTGGCGTTGCCGAAGGTGAAGTTGTTCATGGTGGGCTGGCTGCCCGCCATCACGCCCAAGGCGCCAAACAACGCATTGGTGATGCAACTCGACGTTTCCACATTGCCCGCCACCACCGAGGCGGGGGCTTGGGGATTGAGCATGCAGCCTTCGGGAATGATCACCTGCAAGGGTTTGAGGCAACCGGCGTTCAAAGGAATGTCGTCGTCCACCAAAGTTCTGAACACATACAACACCGCCGCCATGCACACCGCCTTGGGCGCATTGAAGTTATTGCTTTGCTGCGCGCTGGTGCCGGTGAAATCGATCACCGCCGAGCGTTCGGCCGCATCCACCCGCACCGCCACCTGAATCTGTGCGCCGTTATCCAGCGGCAGGGTGTACGTGCCGTCTTTCAAGCGTGTGATGACGCGGCGCACCGATTCTTCGGCGTTGTCTTGCACATGGCGCATATAGGCTTGCACCACGTCCAATCCGAACTCGGCCACCATCTTGCGCAGCTCTTGCACGCCTTTTTCGTTGGCGGCGATTTGCGCGCGCAAATCGGCCAGGTTTTGCTGCGGGTTGCGCGAGGGGTATTCACCGCTTTGCAGCAAAGCCAAAATCTGCGCTTCACGTAGCACACCCTGGTCCAGCAGCTTGAAGTTTTGAATCTGCACGCCTTCTTCTTCAATACGGGTGGAGAAAGGCGGCATCGAGCCGGGCGTGGTGCCGCCAATGTCGGCATGGTGACCGCGTGAGCCCACATAAAAAACCGGCGCCTCATGGCCTTTTAAAAAGACCGGCGTGATCACCGTCACATCCGGCAGGTGCGTGCCGCCGTGGTAGGGGTCGTTCAAAGCGAAGACGTCACCGGGTTTCATCGCGCCCGCGTTGTCGCGGATCACGGTTTGGATGCTCTCACCCATCGAGCCCAAATGCACTGGCATGTGCGGTGCATTGGCAATCAAATGGCCTTGGGCATTGAACAAGGCGCAAGAGAAATCCAGACGCTCTTTGATGTTCACCGAATACGCCGTGTTTTGCAGTTGCAAGCCCATTTGCTCGGCGATGTTCATGAACAGGTTGTTGAACACCTCCAGCAGCACCGGGTCCACCGTGGTGCCCGCCGCATGAACCACTTGGCGCGCCTGTACACGCTGCAGCAGCAAGTGGTCCAGCGCTGTGACCTCGGCCTGCCAGCCCGGCTCGATCACAGTGGTGGCGTTTTGCTCGGCGATCACCGCAGGCCCCTGCAAAGAGTCGCCAGGCCGCAGGTCTTCGCGCGCCACCAAGGTGGCTTGATGCCAACGCGAAACACCGTCCAAGCCGGCGGTGAAGATGCGCACTTGCGCACGCACAGGCACCTCGCGCGCCGGCTGCAGCGCGTGCGTGGGCTCGTGCGCCGCATCGCCTGCGATCACCGCCTCCACCGACACGGCTTCGACCATCAAGGCTTTGCCCTGCATCAAAAAGGCAAAGCGCTGGCGGTAGGCGGCCTCAAAAGCCGCTTGGATCTCTTCCAAACGACCCCAGGGCACGATCAACGCCGAGTCACTGCCCTCATAGCGCACATGCACACGCGCAAAGGTTTTCAACTGTTCCGCGCCCGTGCCTTGCTGGGCCAAGGCCTGCGTGGCCGCAGCCGTCAACTGCGTGATCAAGGCATGGACGCGCGACAGCGCTTCAGGGCTCAAGCGCTCCTCCACCGCCAGCTCGCGGATCAGGCTTTGGTCGGCCAAACCCATGCCGTAAGCCGACAAGACCCCCGCCAAGGGATGCACAAACACCTGGGTCATGCCCAGCGCATCGGCCACCAAACAAGCGTGTTGCCCACCCGCCCCACCGAAACACTGCAAGGTGTAGCGCGTCACGTCATAGCCGCGCGCCACCGATATTTTTTTGATGGCGTTGGCCATTTGCTGCACCGCGATGCGGATGAAACCATCAGCCACTTCTTCTGCGGGACGTTTCATCTGCTGGGCCAGCACCGCAAAACGCTGCTGCACCGCCTGCGCGTCCAACGCCTCGTTGGCCTGGGGGCCGAAGACTTTCGGAAAAAATTCCGGCTGCACCTTGCCCACCATCACGTTGGCATCGGTCACGGCCAAGGGGCCGCCACGGCGGTAACTGGCAGGTCCCGGATGCGCGCCCGCGCTTTGCGGCCCGACGCGCAATCTTGCGCCGTCAAATTGCAGCAAAGAGCCACCGCCGGCGGCCACGGTGTGGATGCTCATCATGGGCGCGCGCATGCGCACGCCAGCCACCTGGGTTTCAAACTCGCGCTCAAACACTCCCGCGTAGTGCGACACGTCGGTGGAGGTACCGCCCATGTCAAAGCCGATCACCTTGTGGTGCCCGGCCTGCTCGGCGGTGCGGGCCATGCCCACAATGCCACCGGCAGGGCCGCTCAAAATCGCGTCCTTGCCGGCAAAGGCCTGGGCATCGGTCAAGCCCCCCGAAGACTGCATGAACATCAGGCGCACGCCGGGCATTTCGCTGGCCACCTGGTCCACGTAGCGCTGCAAGATG
>CANFMK010000240.1 GCA_947448325.1 Comamonadaceae bacterium | reverse complement strand
ATGGGCTGTGGCGGTGACCGTGACCCCTCTAAGCGCCCCTTGATGACCCGCGCTGCTGAGCAAGTTGCCGATCAAGTGGTGCTCACCAGCGACAACCCACGCTCCGAAGATCCTGTGCATATTTTGGAACAAATGTCGCTGGGCATGCGCAGCCCCTTGGATGCACGCGTGATTGTGGACCGCGCCTTGGCGATTGAGAAAATTCTGTCCGAAGCTGGACCGGCCGATGTGGTGCTGATCGCCGGCAAAGGGCACGAAGACTACCAAGATATCGGTGGTGTGCGCCATCCGTTCTCGGACATTGAGCATGCGCAAAGGGTGTTGCAACGCTTGGCGGCGCAAAGTGCGCAGGAGCGTCAATGATGGGCATGCAACTGTCACTTCATACGCTGCTGCCTTGGTTGAAGGGTGCCCTGTTGCATGGCGAAAGCTCAGTGCACGTGCAGCGTGTGCATACCGACACGCGCACCTTGCGCACCGGTGATTTGTTTGTGGCCTTGCGCGGTGAGCGTTTTGATGGTGCGCAATTCATTGCCCAAGCCAAAGACATGGGGGCGGTCGCCGTCCTGTGCGAGGCCTCTGGCCGCGCCCACGCACAAGCTGTTGGCATGGCCGCTGTGGTGGTGCCAGATGCACGATTGGCCTTGGGTCAGTTGGCTGCAGGTTGGCGTGCGCAGTTTCAGTTGCCCTTGATTGCCGTGACCGGCAGCAATGGCAAAACCACCGTGACCCAGATGTTGGCCAGCATCTTGCGGGTGGCCCAACCTCAAAACAGCTTGGCCACCCAAGGCAATTTGAACAACGACATTGGTGTGCCCCTGACGCTGCTGAACTTGCGTGCGCACCACACGATGGCCGTGGTGGAGTTGGGTATGAACCATCCTGGTGAAATTGCTTATTTGGCACAGATGACCCAGGCGACCGTGGCTTTGGTGAACAACGCCCAACGTGAGCACCAAGAATACATGGGCACCGTCGAGGCTGTAGCCCGTGAAAATGGTGCGGTGATCGAATCGCTGGCTGACAGCGGCCGCGCTATTTTTCCCGTCGACGATGGTTACACCGCTTTGTGGCAGACGATGGCTGCACAGCGCCCTGTGATGACATTCGGTTTGGACACTGGGGATGTCTGTTGCAGTGAGCCCCAATGGATCCAGGGGGCTTGGAATTTTCAATTGCAAACTGCGGGACTTCGCAAGCCCTGTTGCGTGCATGTGGCCGGCCGGCACAACGTGAAAAATGCCCTGGCCGCTGCAGCCTGCGCCCTGTCCGCAGGTGTGCCCATCGAGGCGATTGTGCAAGGCTTGAAACTGTTTGAACCGGTCAAGGGCCGATCACGGGCATTGGCCCTGCAAGTGGCCTTGCCGCAAGGTTTGCATGCTTTGACCGTGGTCGACGACACCTACAACGCCAACCCCGATTCTGTCCGCGCAGCCATTGATGTGTTGGCTGAATTGCCTGGACCGCAGTTGCTGATCTTGGGCGATATGGGTGAAGTGGGCGATCAAGGCCCAGAGTTCCATGCTGAAGTTGGTGCGTACGCCCGCACCCGTGGACTGACCCAAGTGATCACCTTGGGCAGCATGAGTATCAGCACGACGCAGGCATTTCAAAAGGGCCAGCACTTTGACGATATGGCAGCCTTGCAAGCGCATATTTTGAGTGTGCTGCCGCAGTTCAACAGCATTTTGGTCAAAGGTTCACGCTTCATGAAAATGGAGCGGGTGCTCGATGTTTTGAGTGCGCACACACGGCACATGGGGGAGCTCAAACATGCTGCTTAGTTTGGCGCAATGGTTGCAAACACTGTCCCCCGAGTGGGGATTTTTGCGTGTTTTCCAATACATCACTTTTCGTGCGGTCATGGCGGCGATGACTTCGCTGTTGATGGGTTTGGCGGCCGGTCCTTGGGTGATTCGGCATTTGACCTCTTTGAAAATTGGCCAACCGGTGCGCGGCTACGGGATGCAAAGCCATTTGGCCAAAAGCGGCACGCCCACCATGGGCGGTGTGCTGATCTTGCTGTCGATTGCCATCTCCACATTGCTGTGGTTTGACTTGTCCAACCGCTTTGTCTGGATTGTGTTGCTGGTGACTCTGGGCTTTGGCGCGATCGGTTGGGTCGATGATTGGCGCAAAGTGGTGAACAAAGATCCCGAAGGCATGCGCTCTCGTGAGAAGTATTTATGGCAATCCTTGATCGGTTTGCTCGCGGCTTTGTATTTGGTCTTCAGCATTTCCGAGAACTCCAATATGCGCGTCTTGGATTTGTTCTTCAAATGGATCATTTCCGGCTTTGATGTCAGCTTGCCGCCCAAGGCCGGTTTGTTCTTGCCTTTCTTCAAAGAAGTCAGCTATCCACTGGGCGTGCTTGGCTTTGTCGTGATGACGTATTTGGTGATTGTGGGCTCCAGCAATGCGGTGAATTTGACCGACGGACTCGATGGTTTGGCCATCATGCCGGTGGTCATGGTGGGTTCGGCCTTGGGTGTGTTCGCTTACGTCACCGGCAGTTCGGTGTATTCCAAGTACCTGATCTTTCCCTATATTCCTGGGTCGGGCGAATTGATGATTTTTTGCGCCGCCATGGCCGGTGCGGGGTTGGCCTTTTTGTGGTTCAACACCCACCCCGCACAAGTGTTCATGGGGGATGTCGGCGCGTTGGCCTTGGGCGCAGCATTGGGCACGATTGCGGTGATCGTGCGGCAAGAAATTGTGCTGGCCATCATGGGCGGCATTTTTGTCGCTGAGGCCTTGTCCGTCATGCTGCAGGTCAGCTACTTCAAGTACACCAAGAAAAAATTTGGCGAAGGTCGGCGCATTTTGAAAATGGCCCCTTTGCACCATCACTTTGAAAAAAGCGGCTGGAAAGAAACCCAGGTCGTGGTTCGTTTCTGGATCATCACCATGTTGCTGTGTCTGGTGGGCTTGTCCACCTTGAAGCTGAGATAAGCCATGCAGCAACTCCAAGGTCAACACATCCTCATTCTCGGGCTCGGCGCTTCTGGCTTGGCCATGGCCCGCTGGTGCGCGCGCTTTGGGGCTGAGGTGGTGGTGGCCGATACACGGGAGCAGCCGCCGCAGTTGCAGGCGCTGCAGCAAGAGTGGCCTGCCGTGCGATTTGTCAGCGGCTCTTTCACGGCAGACTTGGTTCAAGGCACAGCCATTCGCGCTGTTTTCTCCAGCCCTGGCTTGACGCCAGAGGTCACCGCGCCGGTGCTGGATGCTGCGCGTTCCAGTGGTTTGTGGGTGGGCGGCGAGCTGAGCTTGTTTGCTCAAGCTTTGCAAGACCTCAAGACCGATCGCGACTACGAACCTCAGGTCTTGGCCATCACGGGCACCAATGGCAAAACCACGGTGACTTCGCTGACAGGTCAATTGGTGGCAAGGGCTGGAAAAACAGTTCAAGTGGCCGGCAATATTGGCCCCACCTTGCTAGACACTTTGGCGCAGGCTTTGGACAGCCAGTTGCCACAAGTGTGGGTGTTGGAGTTGTCCAGCTTCCAGTTGGAAACCGCAGGCTTGTTCGAACCCACAGCGGCCACGGTGCTCAATCTCAGCCAAGACCATTTGGACTGGCATGGCAGCATGCAGGCGTATGCACAGGCCAAGTCCCATATCTTTGGTCATCAAGCCCTGATGATTTTGAACCGCGACGATGCGGCTGT
>CANFMK010000239.1 GCA_947448325.1 Comamonadaceae bacterium | reverse complement strand
GGAGCGCCAAGCCTGGGGGCACGAGGTGCAGGCCGCCTTGGCAGCCACCCCGGTGGTGGTGGTCGGCATGCGCGGCAATCCGTATTGCAAAAAAGCCTGCCGGGCTGTGGCGGCCCAAGGGGCCAATTACAAGTACCTGGAATATGGCAGCTATTTCAGCGGCTGGCGCAGCCGCAATGCCTTGAAGATGTGGACCGGTTGGCCCACATTTCCCATGGTGTTTGTCCACGGGGTCTTGATCGGCGGCGCGACCGATTTGCAGCGCTTGATCGCTTCAGGCGAATTCAAACAAAGGGTGAATCGCTGAGCACGGCGCTGGGCTCTGTTGCGGTGGGTGCAGTGGGCGCGCTCCCAGCGCTGAACTGCATCTCGCCGCCCAAGGCGTCAAGCAGATCGCGCAGCAAGGGGGCGAGCGTGCCGGTGGACAGGGTCACGTCGGTGTCGAACTTGTCGTCGTCGCCGCCCGCATCTTCCATCACCCCATCCAGGTAGGTGACTTTTTTCAACACCAGTGTTTCGGTCAGCACAAAGCTGGCTTTACCTTCCCAACTGATGGCCAGATGGGTGGGCAGCTTGCCTTCATTCACGTGCTTGCGCACCTCGTCGGTGGCCAGCAGGTGACGGGTGAACTTCACTACCGCCTGGTCTTCGTTGCTGGATTTGAGTACACATTCACGCTCCACACTGAAGGCCGGCGGCAGGGCCTCGTCGCTCGCGGCCAGCAGCCATTGCGACATGGCCGTTTGCGGTGAGGTGGTGGTTTGCAGCAGCGTCAGGGGCAGGCCATCGAGCACGCGCACCAAGGCGGTGATGACTTCGTCGGACTTGCCTTGGCTGGCGGCGTCGGTGATCAGCAGGTGCGAGGCCATGTCGATCCAGACCATCACCGTGCTTTGCTTGGCAAAAGCTTGCGGCAAGAGGCTGTGCACAATGTCTTCGCGGATTTCGCGCGATTCTTTTTTGCCAGGTTTGCGCCCGGTCTTGGCTTCGATTTCTTGAATGCGCTCATCGGCTTTGCGCCGCACCACCGCGCCCGGCACGGCCTTGGTTTCGATTTGCAGTTTCAAAATCCATTGACCGGCGACCGACTCCACCAAGGGGCCGTGCGCCTGGCCGCGCGGCTCGGTCCAACCCACCGACTTGTCTTGGCTGGGGCTGCATTCCACAAAGCGGCAGGTGTCTAAAGCTTGCTCCAGTTGGGTGAGCGAAATCGTCCAATCGGCCCCGATGCGGTAGGCCATCACGTTTTTAAACAAAATCAATCCTCATTAGAGATCTTTGCCCATGACGATGTCGGGCAGGAAGGTCACGATCTGCGGGAACACCGTGATCAGCACGATGCACAGCACCAGACACATGAAGAACGGGATGGACGCTTTGGCGATCACATTGCTGTCTTTGCCGGTCATGTTTTGCAGCACAAACAAATTGAAGCCCACCGGCGGCGTGACTTCGGCAATCTCCACCAACAGCACAATGAAAATGCCGAACCACACCAAATCGAAACCGGCTTTTTGAATCATCGGCATCACCACCGCACTGGTCAGCACGATCATGCTGATGCCGTCCAAGGCCGTGCCCAGCACCAGGTACACCAACACCAAGGTGCCGATCAGCGCGAAGGGAGACAGGTGCATGCTGTCCACCCACTCGGCCAGCTCACGCGGTATGCCGGTGAAGGCCATGGTCTTGGTCAAGAAGGCCGCGCCCGCCAAGATGAACATGATCATGCAGCTGGTGCGGGTCGCGCCCATCAGGCCTTCACTGAAGTTTTGCCAGGTCAGTGCCCGGCCCCAGGCGGCAATCGCCAGCGAGCCGAGCACACCAAAGGCGGCGCATTCGGTGGCGGTGGCCCAGCCGGCGATCAGCACCCAGACGATGAAAATGATCAGCAACGTGCAGGGAATCAAATTACCCGAGAGTCGGATTTTTTCCATGAAACTCGTTGACGGATCGGCGGGTGGCACTTGGTCGGGATGGCGCAGGCTCCACCACGCGATGTAGCCGGAGAACAGCAGCATCAACAAAAAGCCGGGCAAAAAACCCGCCAGAAAAATCCGGATGATCGACGCATCCGCCGCCACGGCGTAGACCACCATGGTGATGGACGGTGGAATCAAAATGCCCAGTGTGCCGGCCGTGGCCAAAGCGCCAATCGCCAAGTCTTCGTTGTAGCCGCGTTTTTTCAATTCGGGCAGCGCCACTTTGGCAATCGTGGCGCAGGTGGCGGCCGACGAGCCCGAGACCGAACCGAACACGCCACAACCCAAAATGGTGGTGTGCATCAAACGCCCGGGAATGCGGTTGAGCCAAGGACGCAGGCCGTCGAACATTTCTTCCGACAGCTTGGTGCGAAACAATATCTCGCCCATCCAAATGAACAAAGGCAGGGCCGCCAACTCCCAAGACGCGTTGGATTCCCAAAACGCCGAGAACAGATTTTTGGCAGGCAAGGTGGAGGTGAAAAACGCCTGACCGACCCAGCCCACAATGGCCAGGGTCATGGCGATCCACACGCCACCAGCCAGCAAGAGCAGCATGATGGCGAGCAGCAGCGCGCCCATGAGCAAGGTTTCCATGGGGGTCCTGTTACACGTCTGAAGAAAAATCGCCGCGCGCGTGGCGCTCTTCGACCGCCACCTGGTAATGCGGTTTGTGGCCGCGCAGCACGGTGATGAATTCATCCACCACGGCGGCCAGCAGCAGCCAGCTGCCCACCGCAAACGTGGCTTGCGGTATCCAGATCGGAATCACCACCAAGCCGGTGGCCATTTCATGGAACTCGTAGCTTTCCCAGGTGAAGGCCGTGGCCGACCAGGTCAGATAGCCCACGCTCACGCAAGCGATGGCCAAACACAGCGCATCCAGCCAGCGCCGCGCCTTGGGCGACAAAGCTTCGAGCAGCAAGGTGACGCGCACAAAGTCACCATGCCGAAACGCATGGGCCATGGCCAAAAAGGAGGCGGCGGCGCACAGCCAGGCCACCAGGTCGTTGATGCCGCTGACCTGCAGATTCAACTGCCGCCCGATACCGCCCACAATCATCAACACAAACAAGGCAAAGACGCACAGGGCCCCGAGGGCGCCTGCCGCGTCAATGACTTTGCGCAGCAGCGCTTGCAGTCGGTCGAGCATGCGCTTTACTTCTTCGCGCGCAGTTTGTTGTAGTCGGCAATGATGGCTGCGCCTTCAGCGCCCGAGGCCTTTTGCCAGTCGGCCAGCATCAAGGCGCCGACTTGTTGCATATCGGTCATCAACTTGGCTGAAGGCTTGTGGATGGTCATGCCTTTGCCGGTCAACAGGCGTTTGTACTCTTCGGTTTTTTCTTGGCTGATTTTCCAACCACGCTGCTCGGCCTCTGCGGCGGCTTTGGTCACAGCCGCTTGGGTGGCGGCGTCCAGCGCGGAGAAGGCTTTGAGGTTCACCAACACCGCATTCTTGGGCAACCAAGCCTGGGTGTCGTAGTAGTTCTTGATGCTTTCATAGGTCTTGGTGTCGTAGCCGGTGGAGACCGAGGACATATAGCTTTCGATCACGCCGGTGGCCATGGCTTGGCTCAGTTCGGCTTGTTGAATTTGCACCGGCTGCGCACCGATCAATTCCGCGATCTTGGCCGTGGCCGGGCTGTAAGCGCGCCATTTGATGCCGCGCAAATCGGCCACCGAGCTGACTTCGCG
>CANFMK010000238.1 GCA_947448325.1 Comamonadaceae bacterium | reverse complement strand
GAACGATTTGGCAGGGATGGGCTTCGACTACATCGTTTGCGACTCTCCAGCGGGCATTGAGACGGGTGCATTGATGGCCATGCACTTTGCCGACGAGGCTTTGATCGTCACCAACCCTGAAGTGTCTTCTGTACGCGATTCAGACCGCATTTTGGGCATGCTCGGTAGCAAAACCAAACGCGCCATTGAAGGTGCCGACCCGATCAAAGAACATTTGCTGATCACACGCTACAACCCCAACCGGGTGGAAGATGGTCAGATGTTGTCACTGCAAGACATTCAAGACATCTTGCGCGTACCCCTGATTGGCGTGATTCCTGAGAGCGAAAACGTGTTGCAGGCCTCCAACCAGGGTACACCGGCGATTCACATGAATGGTGCTGATGTGTCAGAAGCCTACAAAGACGTGATCGACCGCTTTTTGGGTGAAGAAAAACCCTTGCGCTTTGTGGATGTCGAAAAAGCGGGCTTTTTCAAGCGCCTTTTTGGGGGGAAATAAGCCATGTCTTTCCTTTCATTCCTGCTTGGGGAAAAGAAAAAAACGGCCAGCGTGGCCAAAGAACGTCTGCAAATCATCTTGGCGCACGAGCGCAGCGGACGTAATGCCGCTGAACCCGACTATTTGCCCGATTTGCAACGTGAATTGGTGGCGGTGATCAGCAAATACATCAAGATCAATCCGGCTGACATCAAGGTGAACTTGGAGCGACAAGACAACTTGGAAGTGCTGGAAGTGAAAATCGAATTGCCCGACGCGCGTTAAGCAACCTGGCCATCATCGACACACAAAGGGCTCTGAATTTCAGAGCCCTTTGTCTTTCAGGCCACAAACTGCGCCATCAAAGCGGTCCACTGCGTGCGCGCAGCCTTGAGGTTGCGCTCTTTGACGTGGCCAAAGCCTTTGATGTGTTCAGGAATGCGCGCCATATCCACCGCCAAACGGTGGTTGTCGGCGTTCAACTGATTCAAAATCACCGACAAGCTGCTTTGGTACTCGCCAATCAAGGCCCGTTCGGTGCGCCGCTCTTCGGTGCGTCCAAACACGTCCAGCGCCGTGCCGCGCAAAAACTTCAGGTGCCGCAGCACTTTGAAGCCGGTCAGCATCGCCGGCCCAAACTTTTGTTTGACCAACTCGCCTTTGTCATTCTTCTCAGACGTCAAAGGCGGTGCCAGGTGGTAATTGAGTTTGAAGTCGCCTTCAAACATGCCTGTCACGCGTGACAAGAAGGCGCTGTCGGTGTGCAAACGCGCCACTTCGTACTCGTCCTTGTAAGCCATCAGCTTGAACAGATAACGCGCCACGGTTTCGGTCAGCACGGTTTTGCCCAGTGGCGACTCCGCTTGCTGCACCTGACCCACAAAGCGCAAATAGCTTTGCGCATAGGCCGCATTTTGGTAGTCCGTTAAATAGGCCACTCGGCGCTCGATCAGCGTGTCCAAGGTCTCGCGCTTTTTGAATTCAATCACCTGGGACGGCGCCAACACGCGCTGCACAGCCGCCGCATCGTGCGCGGCGTGACGGCCCCACTCAAAAGCGGTCTGGTTGTTTTGCACCTGCACCCCATTGAGCTCCATGGCGCGCACAATGCTCTCGCGCGTCAACGGAATCCACCCCTTTTGCCAGGCGTAACCCAAGATCATGGGGTTCACATAAATCGTGTCGCCCATCAACTGGTTTGCCATGGCGTCCGCATCAAAAGCGCACACGCCTTCAACACCCACCGCTTGGGCGATTTCGGCCAGGCATTGCTCGGCCGGGTTTTCCCAATTGCCGTTTTTCACAAAAGCCGCCGTGGGCGTGCCGTGCGAGTTCAAGGCCACACGGGTGCGGCCATGGCGCATACGCAAAGCGGTTTCTTTGCTGGCCGTGACGATCGGGTCGCAACCGATGATCACATCGGCCGCGGCCATGCTCACGCGGGTGGTGCGGATCTCGTCTTGGTGGTTCGCGATCAGTACGTGACTCCAGGTGGCGCCGCCCTTTTGCGCCAAGCCTGCGGCGTCTTGGGTGATGATGCCTTTGCCATCGATGTGTCCGGCCATGCCCAGCAACTGGCCAATGGTGATCACGCCGGTGCCGCCCACACCGGCCACCACCAGGCCATAGGCCTGGGTCAGTGCGGGCAGAACGGGTTCAGGCAAAGCGCCTAAAGAGGCCGGTGATGCCGCTTGCGTTTTGGCTTTTTTCTTCAGCTGCCCGCCTTCGACGGTGACAAAGCTGGGGCAAAAGCCTTTGAGGCAGCTGGTGTCTTTGTTGCACGTGCTTTGGTTGATGGTGCGCTTGCGACCGAACTCGGTCTCCAGCGGCTCCACCGACAAGCAGTTCGATTGCACGCCGCAATCGCCACAGCCCTCGCACACCAACTCATTGATCACCACCCGCACGGCCGGGTCGACCATGGTGCCGCGCTTGCGGCGGCGGCGTTTTTCGGTGGCGCAGGTCTGGTCGTAAATGATGACGGTGCAGCCCTTGATCTCGCGCATCTCACGCTGGATGCGGTCGAGTTCGTCGCGGTGATGCACGGTGACGCCTTCGGCCAGCGCCACGCCATCGTATTTTTCGGGCTCATCGGTGACCACGTCGATGCGCTGTGCGCCTTCGGCGCGCATGCTCTGCGCAATTTGCACCACGCTGTGGCCCTCGGGGCGCTCGCCCACTTGCTGGCCACCGGTCATGGCGACCGCATCGTTGTAGAGAATTTTGTAGGTGATGTTCACGCCCGCGGCAATGCTTTGGCGAATCGCCAGCATGCCGCTGTGAAAGTAAGTGCCATCACCGACGTTGGCAAACATGTGCTGGTCGTGGCTGAAGGGCTGCTGCCCGACCCAAGGCACGCCTTCGCCGCCCATTTGGGTAAAGCCCACGGTGCTGCGGTCCATCCACACGCTCATGAAGTGGCAGCCAATACCGGCCATGGCGCGCGAGCCTTCGGGCACACGCGTTGAGGTGTTGTGTGGGCAGCCCGAGCAGAACCACGGCGTGCGCTCGCCAATGGCGTTGACATTCACCACCTGCAAAGAGCGCTCTTTGGCCTCCAAGATCGCCAACTGTGCATCGATGCGCGCGGTGGTGTCGCTGTCTAGGCCGAGCTTTTTGAGGCGCTTGGCCAGGGCTTTGGCAATCAAGCCCGGCGTCAAATCGGCATTGGCGCGCAGCAAGGTGCGGCTGTGGGGGCTTGCCACCGACCACTCGCCACCGGTGGTTTCGCCTTCTTGCTCATCGAACTTGCCCAGCACCCTGGGGCGCACATCGTCACGCCAGTTGTAGAGTTCTTCTTTGATCTGGTATTCGATCAGTTGGCGTTTTTCTTCCACCACCAAAATCTCTTGCAAGCCGGTGGCAAATTCGCGCACCGAATGGGACTCCAACGGCCAGACCACGCCCACTTTGTGCACCCGAATGCCCAGGCGTTGGCAGGTGGCGTCATCCAAACCCAAGTCGAGCAAAGCTTGGCGCGTGTCGTTGAAGGCCTTGCCGCTGGCGATGATGCCAAAGCGGTCGTGCGGGCCTTGCACCACGTTGTGGTTGAGTTTGTTGGCACGGATGTACGCCAACGCGGCGTACCATTTGTAATCGAACAAGCGCGCTTCTTGGTCCAGCGCGGGGTCGGGCCAACGAATGTGAATGCCGCCCGCAGGCATCTCAAACTCGGGCAAGATGATCTTCACGCGCTCGGGATCGAT
>CANFMK010000237.1 GCA_947448325.1 Comamonadaceae bacterium | reverse complement strand
CGCTTTGCCATTCCCCCCTTTGAACTCATCTGCGAGCACGCCCCCCCGTTGGAACCTTGGGGGAGCCTGGTGGGGTGGTTGCCTCACGCTGCTCATGGCGTGGTGCGGCCTGGCGGCGGCGGCCACGCCCGTGGCGAATCCGCCCGCCATCAAAGCCGACGGCATTTGCGAGTTTCTGGTCCCACGGCTGCCCAATGTCAAAGTGGCCCTGTGCCAAAAAGCCCAGTTACAGCGCACGACAGGCCAGTCGGTGCAAGGGCGCTCTATTTACTTTCGCGACGTCTCTGCCGATGCGCCCGAATTGCGTGTGATGGTGATCGGCGGCATCCATGGCGACGAGAAATCTTCGGCCTCGGTGGTCTTGCACTGGATACAACACGCCAGCGAAACCCCGTCTAACGCCCAGTGGCGCTTCATCCCGCTGGCCAATCCGGACGGCTTGAACGCCAAACCGCCTCGGCGGGTGAACGCCAACGGCGTGGATTTGAACCGCAACTTTCCGACACCGCAATGGAGCAAAGAAGCCAAGTTCTATTGGGAAACCCGCACCCGCCGCGACCCGCGCCGCTGGCCCGGCCCCAAACCCTTGTCAGAGCCTGAATCACGCTTTCTGCACGACCAACTGGAGAGCTTCAAGCCCAATCTGATCGTCAGCATCCACGCCCCGTATGGTCTGCTCGACTACGACGGCCCCAGCGTGCCGCCGCCCAAACTGGGGCGCTTGTTTCTGGACCAGGTCGGCATTTTTCCGGGCAGCTTGGGCAACTACGCCGGTGTGCACAAAGGCGTGCCGGTGGTGACGATTGAACTGCCCAACGCCTTGCTCACCCCCACCGACGCCGAAATGCGCCAAATGTGGCTGGATCTGCTGCGCTGGGTGAGTGAACGTGTCAAACCGCATGTGGACAGCGCAGCGGCGGCCGACAAATAGGCGCCTCACGCGCTAGCGCGCATCCCCGCGCGGTCTGCGAAAATAGCTTTTTTTACTTGGTACGGGTCTGTCCGACCCTCAAGCCGCATGCCCTTGAATCCCACGCCCCTTGCTCGGCCTTTCACCCTGAGCGACTTCGATTTCGAACTCCCACCCGCGCTGATTGCCCAGCACCCTACCGCGGAGCGGAGCGGCTCGCGATTGCTGGACGGCTCCTCGCCCACCGTGGTAGACCGCATTTTTCACGAACTGCCGGGCCTGCTCCAAGCCGGCGATCTGCTGGTGTTCAACGACACCAAGGTGATCAAGGCGCGCATCTTTGGCGAGAAGGCGTCGGGCGGCAAACTCGAACTGCTGATCGAGCGCGTGCTGCCGGGCCATCAGGTGGTGGCACACATGAAGGTGAGCAAAAAACCGCTGATCGGCGGCAAGATGCACATGGCCGGTGGCGCTGCCAACGGCGGGTTTGATGCGGTTTTGCTGGGGCGCTGGCCCGATGCCCAAGGCCAGTTGTTTCACCTGCAGTTGAGCGACGAGCCGCACGCGCTGATGGAACAACACGGCGTGGTGCCCCTGCCCCCTTACATTGAGCGCCCTGCAGGCGCAGTCCCCCACACCGACACCGAAGAAGACGCACGGCGCTACCAAACCGTGTTTGCTCGCGCACCCGGAGCGGTCGCGGCGCCCACGGCCGCGCTGCATTTTGACGCAGCCTTGCTGGCCGCGCTGGAGGCCCGCGGCGTGCAGCGCGCCAGCGTGACGCTGCACGTGGGCGCAGGCACGTTCCAGCCCGTCAAGACCGAAAACCTGGCCGATCACACCATGCACCGTGAGTGGTACGAAGTACCCGACGCAACGCAGCGGGCGATTAATGAATGCAAAGCACGCGGTGGCCAAGTGGTGGCGGTGGGCACAACGACGGTACGCACCTTGGAGTCGTGGGCGCAGTCAGGCCAGGCCAGCGGCGACACGCAAATTTTCATCACGCCGGGGTTTGCGTTTCAGGTGGTCGACAAGTTGATCACCAATTTTCACCTGCCCAAAAGCACCTTGATGATGCTGGTCAGTGCCTTGGCGGGTTATGAGCACATCATGGGCCTGTATCGCCACGCGATCGCCAACGAGTACCGGTTCTTCAGCTATGGGGATGCGATGCTGTTGAGCCGGAGTGTTGCAGAAGTGATGCAGCAGTAGTCTAGGGGCCTCTCGTCACTGCGAGTAGCTTAGCGACGGGGCGGTCTAGGGGGTCTGCATTACAATTGCACTGCAATCTGAAAGGTTGGACCATGAAATCAGCCACACTCCCCGCACTGCGCGTCAGCCCTGACCTGCGACTTGCAGCAGAAAAGGCGCTGCGCCCCAATGAGACCATTTCCAAATTGATGGAGGCCTCTCTGGAACGATTCATTGCGCACCGCACCGCTGAAGACGAGTTCATCGCACGCGGCCTGCGTTCAGCGCAGGAGTCTCGTCAAAATCAGGTTTATTTTTCAGCCGATGAAGTGCTCCAAAAACTGAAGGACAAACTGGCCCTAGCCAAGTCTTCTGTACAGTGATGAATGTAGGCACTTGGCCATGAATGAATTCCAAGTCCGCTTCACAGAAAAAGCCCTCTCTGATTTGGAGCGGCTTTATGAATTCCTTCTGGAATTCGACATCCACACGGCCGAGCGCACACTCAAAGCCATCGAAAATGGCTTGTCATTCCTCAGTCAATCGCCTTTCTCTTGCAGAAAAGCGGCCGAGGGCGCGCACGGCCCACTGCTCAGAGAACTCATCATCCCGTTCGGCGCATCCGGTTATTTAGCGCTCTTTGAAATTGAGGATGCCAGCACAGTGACCGTCCTCGCACTGCGACATCAACGCGAAGACGACTTTCACTGAACGAAGCCGATCTCGCTATGGGTCATGCCGTTAAATCAAGAAACACCCGCCCGGCCTCCATCTTCACCGGCCAGGTCTTGACCGGTTCGGTGGCAGGGCCGCAGCTGACGCTGCCGTCGCGCAAGTTGAACATGGCTTGATGGAAAGGGCACTCGACGTTGTGGCCCTCCACAAAACCATCACAGAGCTTGGCGTTGCCGTGGGTGCACAGGTTGTGGATGGCGAACACTTCGCCGTCGACACTGAACAAGGCAATGTCTTGGCCCTCGGGGGCGACGGCGATGCCGGCGCCTTCAAACAAATCGGCCTGGGCGGCCACGTCGGTCCATTGGGTCATAGGGTCGCTCTGGGTCAGATGGGGTAAATGATGGAGTTGGGGATCATTTCACTGTCGTAGATGCACAGGCGTTCAGCGAACTTGAGGCCTTCGGGGGTGTCCACGATGGTGTCGATGTAGCGGCCGACATTGAACACCGTGCTTTCTTTGTCGAGCTTGGTGCGAAACACCGCGTAGTTGGCCTCGGCGTGGATGCGACCGTCCGCCAGCCGCCGAACGATGGGCGCGCCCACCACATGCCGTTGGTAATAAGGGTCGTGGTACAGCGTTTCTTGAATGCCATACACGCGGTCTTTGAGCATGCCCTTGCTGGTGAAAGACAACGTGCACAGCGGAAAGCCGCGCTCATGGTTTTCACGCGGCTGCAGTTTGTACACGCACTGCTCGGTGAAGAACTCGGGCCACAGTTTCCAGTCGCCGCTGTCCACGGCACTGGCGTAATCGGCATACAGCTGCTGGATGCCGAACCAGGTGTTCATATCGACCATGTTCAAGCCTCCATCACTTTGCGCCAATATTCGTACATACCCCGGATCAGGGTCTCGGTCACCATGTGGTCGGTCTCGCCCACATCGCGCCCGCCCAGCTCGACCAGCATGCGGTGCTCGGGTTTTGT
>CANFMK010000236.1 GCA_947448325.1 Comamonadaceae bacterium | reverse complement strand
GCAAAGGCGATTGTGGCTCGCCGACAAGAACGGGGCCCAATTTCAACCACCACCGATTTGGCCGGGCTCGTGGCTGGTACGGTCAAAACCCGCGAGCAGGGCCAGAACCCTGCAACGCGGACATTTCAGGCTTTTCGGATTTTCATCAATGCCGAGCTTGAAGAGCTTGAACAAGCGCTAGAGGCCAGTTTGCAAGTGTTGCAGCCCGGTGGTCGCTTGGTGGTGATCAGTTTCCATTCGCTGGAAGATCGCATCGTCAAGCAATTCATCGCTAAGCACTCCAAGGATGTGTACGACCGTCGCACGCCGTTTGCGGCGCCTGTGCCAATGCGGCTCAAGGCGCTCGAGCGCATCCGTCCGTCGGCTGCAGAAGTGGCAGCCAATCCGCGTTCGCGCAGCGCCATCATGCGTGTGGCCGAGCGCACGGAGGTGCCGGCATGATGCGTTTGAGCATGGTCATGCTTGCGGCGGTCGTGGCCAGTGCCATGGTGTTGGTGCACAGCCAGTATGAAACGCGTCGCTTGTTCGTGGAACATGAGAAAGCGTTGAAGGAAGCCGCGCGTTTGGAGATGGAACTCGAGCGGTTGACGGTCGAGCGCCGCGCGCAGGCAACGCCGTTGCGCGTCGAGCAGATCGCGCGCCAGCAATTGCAAATGCGCAATCCGCCACCCGGTATCACACAGTATGTGGCGGCACCGGGAGCGACTGTGACAAGCTCCGCCTCTGAGCAGGGGGGTAAGCCATGAGCAGTCGCAGCGTGCAGCTCAGCTCCAGCCCTTTGCTGACCAGCAAAACACCGGTTTGGCGCAGCAAACTGATTGTGGCGACCATTGCCATTGCCTTTGCCGGTTTGGCGGTTCGTGCCGCCTATGTGCAGGTGATTGACAACGCCTTCTTCAAGCGCCAAGGCGAAGTGCGTTTTGCGCGCACCTTGGCCCTGCCCGCCAATCGCGGACGTATCTTGGATCGCAATGGTTTGCTGTTGGCCTCCAGTGTGCCGGCGCCCAGCATCTGGGCCAATCCTGAAGATTTGGAGCGCGATCCCGAAAAATTGGCACGATTGGCGCGGTTGTTGGAGATGTCATCCGCCGATTTGGAAAAGAAATTGGCCAATGAAGACAAAACCTTTGTCTGGTTGAGAAGGCAGCTGGACGAAGCCGTGGTCAAAGACATTTTGGCTTTGGACATCAAAGGCGTTTATTCGATCAAAGAATACAAACGCTTGTATCCCGAGGGCGAAGCGGCCGCGCACATTGTGGGCTTCACCAATGTGGAGGACGTGGGCCAAGAAGGCATGGAGCTGATGTTCCAAAAGCAATTGGCGGGGCGCCAAGGTTCGCGCCGCGTGATCAAAGACCGTTTGGGCCGTGTCGTTGAAGATGTGGGCGATGCGGTGCAGCCGGTGGATGGTGAAGACCTGCAGCTGAGCATTGACAACAAAGTGCAATTTTTTGCCTACCAAAAACTGCGTGATGCAGTTCTGGACAACAAAGCAAAAGCCGGCAGCGTGGTGGTGCTCGATGCCCAGTCCGGTGAGGTCCTGGCCTTGGCCAATTACCCCAGTTATTCCCCGGCCAAGCGTATCAATTTGAGTGGTGAGCAATTGCGTAACCGGGCGCTGACAGACACCTTCGAGCCTGGCTCGACCATGAAGCCGATTGTGATTTCACTGGCACTGGAAAAAGGCATCGTCAAACCCGAAACCCGCATCGATACTTCCGGCGGTCATTTGACCATTTCGGGTTCGACCATTTCAGACTCACACGCGCACGGCACCTTGACTGTGAACGAGGTGATTCAAAAGTCCAGCAACATCGGGACGGTGAAAATCGCTTTGCAAATGCAGCCGCGTGAGATGTGGGAGATGTACACCGAAGTCGGTTTTGGGCAAAAACCACAAGTGCCTTTCCCGGGCGTGGTCAGCGGCCGTCTGCGGCCCTACAAAACCTGGCGTCCGATCGAGCAGGCCACCATGAGTTATGGCTATGGTTTGTCCACCAGTTTGTTTCAGTTGGCGCGTGCCTACACCCTGTTTTCTCATGATGGAGAAGTCATTCCTGCCAGTCTGATGAAGGTCAGTCAACCGGGTGTGGGTGTGCGTGTCATCAGTCCGGAAAATGCGTTGGTGGTTCGCAAAATGCTGAACATGGCTGCAGGCCCTGGCGGCACCGCACCCAAAGCGCAAACCGTGGGCTATTCGGTGGGTGGCAAAACCGGGACCGCGCACAAGCAAGAAGGCAAAGGTTATGCCGGTAAAAAGTACCGCGGCTTTTTTGTCGGTTTGGCCCCCATTGAAAAGCCTCGCATCATTGTGGCCGTGATGATCGATGAGCCCAGTAATGGCCGGTATTTCGGTGGCGACGTCGCCGCTCCCGTGTTCAGCGAAACCGTGCAGCAAACGCTGCGTCTCATGGGTGTTCAGCCCGACATGTCGGTCAAGCCACAGACTTCGGTCCAGGCCGTAGAGGAGTCTTTCTGATGTTGGAACTGCGCACCCCCCACGAAGTTGCCGACTGGTTGCGCCAGCGCGTGACGGGGCAATTGCAGACAGACAGCCGTCTGGTGCAGCCTGGCGATGGCTTTTTGGCTTGGTCCGGCGCTTCAGCCGATGGCCGTTTGTTCGTCTCCCTGGCGCGAGCCCAGGGCGCTTCGGCATGCATTGTGGAAAAGCAAGGGCTGCAAGATTTGGATTTGGGCGACTCACCTGACATCGCTTGCTATGACCACCTCAAAGCGCATGCCGGCTGGATTGCCAATGCGTTTTATGCCGCGCCCAGTGAGAGTTTGGATTTGATTGCAGTGACAGGGACCAATGGCAAAACGTCCACCACCTGGTGGTTAACCCAGGCTTTGAACCATTTGAAGGGTGCTGATGCCTGTGCCGTGATCGGCACCTTGGGCACGGGTGTGGTCTCGTCTTTGGCCTCTACCGGCATGACCACTCCCGACGCGGTGTTGCTGCAAAGCCAGTTGCGCACTTTTGCGGATCAGAAGGTGAGCTATGTGGCCATGGAAGCGTCGTCCATTGGGATCGAAGAGCACCGCTTGGATGGCACTCAAGTGCGTGTGGCGGTATTCACCAATTTGACGCAGGACCACCTGGACTACCACGGTGACATGACTGCGTATGGGCAGGCCAAAGCCAGGTTGTTTGCTTGGGCTGGTTTGCAGTCGTGTGTCATCAACATCGAAGATCCGTTTGGTGCCGAGTTGGCGCAGTCGTTACAGGACAAGAGTTTGGATATCTGGACCTGTTCACGCTGGGGCGGCACTGGTCGCATACAGGCGCGGCAAGTGATGTCGGCGCATGCAGGTTTGACGTTGGACATTGCAGAGGGCGAGCAAGTTGTGCCCTTGCAAACGGCCTTGATTGGCGACTTCAATATCGATAATTTACTGGGCGTGATCGCCGTCTTGCGTGCGCTCGGGTACGACTTGCCCGCTGCAGTCCAAGCCTGTTCGCAGCTCTTGCCCGTACCTGGACGCATGCAAATGATTCCGGTGGTGGGCGCCAACTTGCCCATGGCGGTGGTGGACTATGCCCACACGCCCGATGCCGTCGCCAAGGCCTTGCAAGCGCTGAAAAATGTGGCCGCGCAACGTCAAGGACAGTTGTGGTGTGTGATGGGCTGTGGCGGTGACCGTGACCCCTCTAAGCGCCCCTTGATGACCCGCGCTGCTGAGCAAGTTGCCGATCAAGTGGTGCTCACCAGCGACAACCCACGCTCCGAAGATCCTGTGCATATTTTGGAACAAATGTCGCTGGGCATGCG
>CANFMK010000235.1 GCA_947448325.1 Comamonadaceae bacterium | reverse complement strand
CAGGGGTGACCTTGATCCAAGGCGGCGAGAGTCGGGGCAAGACCACGCTGCTGCGATTGCTGGCGGGGCAACTTCAACCCACAACAGGCAGTTTGCGCATGCACGAGCTGGCGCAGCACGGAGAGGCGCAGACAGAAAAAATCTATGCGCATGACCCCCGCGGGCCCCAATGGAACGATCAGACCCCACGCCAGTTGTTTGCACACATGGCGCAGCAGTACCCACACTGGGATCACAGCGTCGTCAACGCGATGCTGGCGCACCTGCAACTGACCGAACACGCGGACAAAGCGATGTTCATGCTGTCCACCGGCAGCCAACGCAAAGTCAGCTGGGTGGCCGCAATGGCTTGTGGCGCCGATCTGTTGTTGATGGACGACCCTTTTGCCGCGCTCGACCTGACCAGTATCCGCAAGCTGCACCAGTTGCTCAGCGAATGGTCTGGGCAACACCACAGTGCTTGGGTCTTGGCTGACTATTTAGCCCCTGGCGAAGTCCCCCTCGCGGCCTTGATCGACTTGGGCGATTGAGTCCTGCTTAACTCCCCATAAGTCACATGACACTCGAATTCTGGGTCCTCTTGTCCATTCTTGCGGTGACCGCTTGGATGCACAAATCCAAGCTGCAACAACAACGCAAAGCCCTTCTAGGACGGATATTGCAGCCCTATCAAATCGAAAAAATGATGGAGACTTTGACCGAGGGCTATCTGCGTGCGCTGGGCGAGACCGATCTGGCGCGGCAAGAAAGCATATGGGCCATGTTGGCCAGCACCGAAGAAAACTTGCGTGTGCAGTTCCAACGCTTCGTCCTGGATTTTTCTCAACTGGACGCGATCAGCACCCAAGTGAGCAACTGGCCGCTGTGTGTACCCTATGTTGAAAAAATAGCGCCGCAATCCTTGTTTGACATGCGCAAAGCCTTCAGCATTCACGCACAGGGCATCGCCCGCGCCATTGAAAATGCGGATCAGCGCAGCCCAAAAGACAAAGCCTTCACCATCACTGCCGAACTTTTGTTGATGCAACACAGCTGCCACTGGTTTTGCAAATCCAAAACAGTCGCCTCGGCACGCATGTTGGCCCGGCACCAAACCAGCTACCCGCAACTGCTGGCGGCAGTTTCGCCCGAAACCCGCCTGGCTTACCTGCAACTGGTAGGACACTAGAACAGACTACCCTACCCCACAGAAATGACAAAGCCACCCGAGGGTGGCCTTGTCGTGGAATGGACACTGCGCTGTGACGCGCCGGTTCAGGCCTTCACGGCATCCAGATTGCGCAAGCGAATGTGCAGCTCGCGCAGCTGCTTTTCGTCCACCGGGCTGGGGGCTTGGGTGAGCAAGCACTGGGCACGTTGGGTTTTGGGGAAGGCGATCACGTCGCGGATGGATTCGGCGCCCGTCATCAAAGTGACGATGCGGTCCAGGCCAAAGGCCAAACCGCCGTGCGGTGGCGCGCCGTACTGCAGCGCGTCCAGCAAGAAGCCGAATTTTTGCTGGGCTTCTTCAGGCGTGATTTTCAAAGCGTCAAACACTTTTTGCTGCACGTCCGCGCGGTGGATACGCACCGATCCGCCGCCCATTTCCCAGCCGTTCAAGACCATGTCATAGCCTTTAGAGATGCACTTCTCAGGGGCAGTGACCATCCAGTCTTCGTGGCCGTCTTTGGGCGCGGTGAAGGGGTGGTGCACGGCGGTGTAGCGCTGGCTCTCGTCGTCGTATTCGAACATCGGAAAGTCCACCACCCACATGGGCGCCCAACGGTCTTCGAACAAACCGTTTTTCTTCCCGAATTCACTGTGACCGATCTTGATGCGCAAGGCACCGATGGCGTCATTGACGATTTTTTCCTTGTCAGCGCCAAAGAAAATCAGGTCACCATTTTGTGCGCCGCAGCGCTCGAGCACCGCATTCAGCGCCTTGTCGTGAATGTTTTTCACGATGGGAGATTGCAAGCCCTCGCGACCCTTAGACAAGTCATTGACGCGGATGTAGGCCAAGCCCTTGGCACCGTAAATTTTGACGAACTCGGTGTAGGCGTCGATCTCGCCGCGGCTGATGCCACCGCCTTCGGCCGAGCCGCCCGGCACGCGCAGGGCGACCACGCGGCCACCTTTCATGTTGGCGGCGCCCGAGAAGACTTTGAAGTCCACATCGCCCATCACGTCGGTCAGTTCGGTGAACTGCAACTTGACGCGCAAATCGGGTTTGTCTGAACCGTAGACGTGCATCGCGTCTTGGTAAGTCATGACCGGGAACTCGCCCAAGTCCACGTTGATGGTGTTCTTGAAGACGGTGGTGATCATGCCCTGGAACATGTCGCGGATTTCTTCTTCACTCAGGAACGAGGTTTCGATATCGATCTGCGTGAATTCAGGCTGACGGTCAGCGCGCAAATCTTCGTCGCGGAAGCACTTGGTGATTTGGTAGTAACGGTCGTAGCCGGCCACCATCAACAACTGCTTGAACAACTGGGGCGACTGGGGCAACGCGAAAAATTGGCCGTCGTGAACGCGGCTGGGCACCAAATAATCGCGCGCGCCTTCGGGCGTGCTCTTGGTCAGCATAGGGGTTTCGATGTCGACAAAACCATGGGCGTCCAAAAACTTACGCACTTCCATCGAGACGCGGTAGCGCAGCATCAGGTTGTTTTGCATGTAGGGGCGACGCAGATCCAGCACGCGGTGCGTGAGGCGCGTGGTCTCTGACAGGTTGTCTTCGTCGATCTGAAACGGTGGCGTCACCGAGGCGTTGAGCACGATCAGTTCGTGGCACAGCACTTCAATCTTGCCGCTTTTCAAGCCGTCATTGGTCGTGCCTTCGGGGCGCGCGCGCACCACGCCTTTGATTTGCACGCAATACTCGTTGCGCACATCTTCGGCCACCTTGAACATCTCAGGGCGATCAGGATCGCAAACGATTTGCACATAACCCTCGCGGTCACGCAAATCGATGAAGATCACACCACCATGGTCACGGCGACGGTTGACCCAGCCACACAGACTCACGGTTTGGCCGTCGAGGGCTTCGGTCACCAGACCGCAATAATGGCTACGCATGTTGGACATGGGGAAGGCTCTTTCAGTTCTTTATTGGGAGTTGTCGGTCTTTTGGACGGGCAAGGCATCGGGGCCGCCTGGCACCACCACACCCATCGAGATGATGTATTTCAGGGCATCGTCCACGCTCATGTCGAGTTCGATCACATTGGCGCGTGGCATCAGCAAAAAGAAGCCGGAGGTGGGGTTGGGGGTCGTGGGGACATACACACTGATGAACTCTGCTTGCAAGTGGCGCGCCACTTCGCCGCTGGGCTGACCTGTCAAGAAGGCAATCGTCCAAGAATTGGCATGGGGGTATTGCACCAACAAGGCTTTGGAAAATGCATTGCCGCTGCCCGAAAACAAGGTGTCAGCCACCTGCTTGACACTGGTGTAGATGGAGCGCACCACCGGGATGCGGTCGATCAATTTACCCCATTGACGCACCGCCCACTGACCGAACATATTGGCGACAAAAACACCGGTGGCCAAAATGACGAGCGCCACCAGCATGACCCCCAGACCGGGCACATTGCGCAAGGATTCGGCTGCGGCATGCATGCCGGGGATGATGGCGTCCAGCGCACCGAGTACGGTCAAGAAAATGCTGTCGAGCATACCGACCAACCAGGTCAGCACCCAGACCGTGATCCCCATGGGCAGCCACACCAGCAAGCCGGTGACAAAGTAGTGGCGCAAGCGCAGGTTCATGAGGTGCAATCAGAAGTTGAAAAGGCCATGCTGGCGTGT
>CANFMK010000234.1 GCA_947448325.1 Comamonadaceae bacterium | reverse complement strand
TTGCCGAGCGCATCAAGTTCTCTGCGGTGCTGGCTTTCATGGTCTTGTGGTTCACCTTCAGCTACTTGCCCATCGCGCACATGGTTTGGTTCTGGATGGGCCCTGACGCCTACGCCAGCAAAGAAGTGGTGGACGAAATGAACAGCAAAGCCGGCCTGATCTGGCAGTGGGGTGCGCTCGACTTCGCTGGCGGTACCGTGGTGCACATCAACGCCGCTGTGGCGGGTCTGGTGGGTGCTTTCATGATCGGCAAACGTGTGGGTTATGGCCGTGAAGCCATGGCGCCGCACAGCCTGACATTGACCATGGTCGGTGCCTCGCTGTTGTGGGTGGGTTGGTTCGGTTTCAACGCCGGCTCCGCTTTGGAAGCCAACGGTTTCGCGGCCCTGGCCTTCGCCAACACCTTGCTGGCCACTGCTGCGGCTGTGTTGTCCTGGTGTGTGGGTGAAGCCCTGATGCGTGGCAAAGCTTCGATGTTGGGTGCAGCCTCGGGTGCTGTGGCCGGTCTGGTGGCGATCACGCCAGCAGCGGGCAACGTGGGCATCGGTGGCGGCTTGATCATCGGTTTGATCGCTGGCTTCGCCTGCTTGTGGGGTGTGAACGGCCTGAAGAAGATGCTGGGTGCAGACGACTCTTTGGACGTGTTCGGCGTGCACGGTGTCGGCGGTATCGTCGGCGCTTTGCTGACCGGCGTGTTCAGCTCGCCTAGCCTGGGTGGTCCTAGCGCCATGGGCGACTGGGTCACTGCCACCATGATCACTTCGGCTGACTTCTCGATTGCTTCGCAAGTGTGGATCCAGGCCAAAGCCGTGTTGGTCACCATCGTGTGGTCCGGCGTGGTGTCCTTGATCTCCTACAAGCTGGTGGACTTGACCATTGGCTTGCGTGTGACGGAAGAAGAAGAGCGCGAAGGCTTGGACATCTCCTCCCACGGTGAGACCGCTTACCACGGTTGATTTTTTCTCCTTGCAATGGTGGCTTGATCGCCACCTCTCCTCTTAGCCCGCTGCACGCAAGTGCACGGGCTTTTTTACTGGGGGCGGCATGTTAAAGTGAAACGTTCACGTTTTATTCATGGCCCATGTCAACACCCCACGATCCCGCCTCTATTGCCGAATCCGCTGCGAGCGAGGAAGACGAAGCCACCCGCATCCCCTTGAAAATTGAAGACTGGCTGACCGTCATCGTCATGGGCTTGCTGTCGCTGATCACGTTCGCCAATGTGCTGGTGCGCTATTTCACCGATCAGTCGTTTGCCTGGACGGAAGAGTTCTCGGTTTTTTTGATGATCGTGCTGTCCTTGGTGGCCGGTTCGGCCTCGGTGGCGCGGAATCGGCAAATTCGCATTGAGTATTTTGCCGACAGCGGCTCCGAGCAGCGCCAGCGCGCCCTGGCCCGCTTTGGCGCGCTGATGGTGTTTGTACTGTTTGCTTTGATTGCGGTGCTCAGCGCCCGCGTGGTCTGGGACGACTACCGCTTTGGCGAAACCTCGCCCGGCATTGGCGTGCCGCAGTGGTGGTACACGGTGTGGTTGCCGGTGATGTCGGTGGCCATCGCCGGTCGCGCCATGGGCCTGTTCATTCGCCGAGGTCGTCAAGCATGATCCCGACCCTCCTGTTTGTCGCTTTCGTGGTCATGATGCTGCTGGGCGTGCCCATCGGCGCCGCCTTGGGTTTGGCCGGTGCCGCTTGCATCGCCTTGGCCAACTCGGACGCGCAGTGGTTTGGTCTCCTGGCCGTGCCGCAAAACTTTTACGCCGGTTTGGGCAAGTACCCTTTGTTGGCGATTCCCATGTTTGTGCTCGTGGGTTCGATTTTTGACCGTTCGGGCGTGGCGCTCAGACTGGTGAACTTTGCGGTGGCCATGGTCGGTCGCGGCCCCGGCATGCTGCCTTTGGTGGCGATCGTGGTGGCCATGTTCTTGGGCGGTATTTCCGGCTCAGGTCCGGCCAATGCGGCGGCGGTGGGCGCGGTCATGATCGCAGCCATGTCGCGTGCGGGTTATCCGGCGGCGTTTTCGGCCAGTGTGGTGGGCGCTGCGGCGGCCACCGATATTTTGATCCCGCCTTCGGTCGCTTTCATCGTGTATTCGGTGCTGGTGCCCGGCGCTTCGGTGCCGGCGCTGTTTGCCGCCGGCATGATTCCGGGCATCTTGGCCGGTTTGGCGCTGATCGTGCCGACCGTGTGGATGGCCCGCAAGCACAAAATGGGCGCTTTGGAGGCCAGCTTGCCCCGCCCCGAGTTTTGGAAAAGTTTCAAAGAAGCCACCTGGGGTTTGGCCGCGCCGATCTTGATTTTGGGCGGCATGCGCGCCGGTTGGTTCACGCCCACTGAAGCGGCGGTGGTGGCGGTGTTTTACGGCTTGTTTGTCGGCATGGTGATTTACCGCACCATCCAGGTTCGCGATTTGTTTGTGATCCTGCGCGAGTCGGGTGAGCTGTCGGCGGTGATTTTGCTGGTGGTCTCGCTGGCCGGTATTTTTGCGTTCTCGCTGTCGACTTTGGGCGTGATCGATCCGGTCACCAAAGCCATCATCAACTCGGGCCTGGGCGAGTATGGTGTGCTGGCGCTGTTGATTTTGCTGCTGATCACGGTGGGCATGTTCCTGGACGGCGTGTCGATCTTTTTGATTTTTGTGCCACTTTTGTGGCCCATCGTGCAGTTCTACAAATGGGACCCGGTCTGGTTTGGCGTGATCTTGACGCTCAAAGTGGCCCTCGGTCAGTTCACCCCGCCGCTGGCGGTGAACCTGATGGTGTCTTGCCGCATTGCCGGTGTGCGCATGGAAGAAACCGTGCGCTGGGTCGGCTGGATGCTGTTTTCCATGTTCCTGGTCATGCTGGCCGTGATCGCTTGGCCCGAACTGGCTTTGTGGTTGCCGCGTTATTTGGGTTATTGATTTTCATTTTTTCTACAAGGAGACTCTCATGAAACTTCGTCGTCATTTATTGAGCCTGTTGGCCCTGGCCGCCAGCGTCAGCGCCTTCACCGCACCGGCCGTCGCTGCCGAATACAAAGCCGAATACCGCATGTCCTTGGTCTTGGGCCCACCCACACCGTGGGGGCAGGCCGGCAAAATGTGGGCCGACATGGTCAAAGAGCGCACCCAAGGGCGCATCAACATCAAGCTGTATCCCGGCGTGTCTTTGATCCAAGGCGATCAAACCCGTGAATTCAGCGCGCTGCGCCAAGGCGTGATCGACATGGCCGTGGGCTCGACCATCAACTGGTCGCCCCAGGTCAAAGAATTGAACCTGTTCTCATTGCCCTTTTTGATGCCCGACTACGCCGCCATCGATGCGCTGACGCAAGGCAGCGTGGGTCAGAAAATTTTTGCGACCTTGGACAAGTCGGGCGTCGTGCCTTTGGGCTGGGGCGAAAACGGCTTTCGTGAGCTGACCAACTCCAAGCGCGCCATCAAGTCGCCCGCCGACTTGAAAGGCATGAAAATCCGCGTGGTGGGCTCGCCCATTTACTCGGACATGTTCACCGCCATGGGCGCCAACCCCACGCAAATGAGCTGGGCCGATGCGCAGCCGGCCTTGTCCAGCGGCGCGGTGGACGGTCAAGAAAACCCCTTGTTCCTGTTTACCGTGCTGAAGATGCACACCGTGGGTCAAAAGTTTGTCACCACCTGGGGCTATGTGGCCGATCCTTTGATCTTTGTCGTGAACAAAGAGATCTGGGCTTCGTGGACACCGGCCGACCAAGCCATCGTCAAGCAAGCCGCCATCGATGCGGGCAAAGCTGAAATCGCCATCGCCCGCAAAGGCTTGGTCGAAGCCGACAAGCCGGTGCTCAAAGACATCGCC
>CANFMK010000233.1 GCA_947448325.1 Comamonadaceae bacterium | reverse complement strand
TATGAGCAGCGCCAAGAAGCCCTGGCGCGGCTCATGGGGGCTTCGATCACCGGGATGATGATGGGGCAGTGGTTTGGCGGCTTTGCGGCTCAGCACTGGGGCTGGCGATACGCCTTTGTCACGGTGAGTGTGATCTTTGGCATGGCCCTGTGGCGCATGGGGCGGTATTTGAAAAGCCAACCGCGGTTTGTTGCGCCCACCGACGCTTTGCCCATGCTGCAGTATTGGCAGCACATGGCGCGCTTGCTCACCGAGGCACGTGTGCGCTGGGTATTGGGCGCGGCCTTGGTCGAAGGTGCCTTGGTCATGGGCACCTTGGCCTTCATGCCCAGTCGCTTGGTGGGGCATTTTGGTTTGACGGTGTCAGAGGCTGGCGGTGCCATGGTGCTGTACGGCGCGTCTGGTTTGCTGTACAGCCAATTGGCGCGCCATGCCCTGGCGCTGCTCGGTGAAAAAGGTTTGGCGTGGTGTGGCGGCGCCTTGATCGTGTTGGGTTTGTGCACCTTGGCGCTGGCCGACGCCGCAATTTGGGGTGTTGCCGCTTGCGGTTTTTCAGGCCTGGGCTTTTACATGATGCACAACACCCTGCAAACCCAAGGCACTCAAATGGCGCCGCAGGCTCGCAGCATGGCCGTGACGCTGTTTGCGTGCACGCTGTTTTTTGGCCAAACCCTGGGCGTGGCGGTGGTGGCGCGCAGCTTGGATGCAGGTTGGATGCGCGAAACTTTTTTGCTTGCCGCTGTGGGGATTGCGCTGCTGTGCCATGCCATTGCCTTAGGTGGGCAGGCGCGGGTGAAGGCGCCCTAGTTCAGACCCTGCGCTTGAATGGCTGAACTCTTTATTTCTTCGGCGACAATGGACACTCTTTATTTGAACGCTATGCCTCACAAGACCTTCTCTTTGCTCCCCCTTCTTTTCACCTTGGCCGCAGGCTTGTTGACGCCTGCTGCTGCGCCTTGGGCGGCAGGGCACCATGCCACCAAAAATGCCGCAGCGCATGCCAAGGCCTCACCCGCCAAAAAGGCCGCACCCGGCAAAAAGGCGGCAGATGCCAAGGCCCTGCCACCACTGCCTGCAGAGGTAAGCTTGGCCGCCAATGCCCCCTCGCTGCCCGCCAAGGCCTGGTTGCTGATGGACTATGACTCGGGTCAAGTGCTGGCCTCGGCCAACGCCGATGAAGCGCTGCCCCCCGCTTCGCTCACCAAAATGATGACCAGCTACCTGGTCGAGCAGGCCCTGCGGACCGGCAAGCTCAAGCCCACAGACATGGTCTCGGTGAGCCAGAACGCATGGTGCCGTGGCACCAACACCGAGTCGTGCATGTACTTGCCACTCAACAGCCAGGCCACGGTGATAGATCTGTTGCGCGGCATCATCGTGCAGTCGGGCAACGACGCCTCCAAAGCGATTGCCGAACACATGGCCGGTTCTGAAGAAGGCTTTGCCAAACTGATGAACGCCGAGGCTCAGCGACTGGGCATGACGCACACGCATTTCGTCAATCCCACAGGCCTGCCTGATCCGGCGCATAAATCGTCTGCGCGGGATCTCGCCATCTTGGCCCGCGCCATCATTGGCGGCGGAGCCGACTACTACCCGATTTATGCTGAACGCGAATTCAAATACAACGGCATCAAACAAGGCAACCGCAATGCCCTCCTGTATACCGACCCTACGGTGGACGGCCTGAAAACCGGTCACACCGAAGAGGCTGGCTTTTGCCTGGTCACTTCAGCCAAGCGAAGTGACATGCGATTGATCTCGGTCATCCTCAACACCCACAGCGCCCAAGCCCGTGCTGACCAGTCACGCGAGTTGCTCGGTTGGGGCTTTGCCAGTTTCGAGAAGGTCACGCCTGTTCAACCTAACGCCGTGGTGGCCACTGCCAAAATCGGTTTTGGCAAAGCTGACACAGTGGCTGCAGGTCTGGCCACGCCTTGGATGTTGACCGTGCCGCGTGGTGTGCAAGTGCAGACCACCGTCGAGCTACAGCCGAGCCTGGAAGCACCCGTGGCCAAGGGCGCGGTCATTGGCAAGGTGGTCGCTACTTCCAATGCCAAACCGGTGGGCGAAGCCCCTTTGGTGGCGCAGTCCGAAATAGAACGCTCTGGCCTGCTGCTGCGCGGCTGGCAGCATGTGGCCAAGTTGTTTGGGAAGTGACATTGGCTGTTCCAAGCACCGCTTGATCACCCGTTCGCAGGCGCGATGATGAATGGAGATGCCTTTGGGCCGCTCACTGTGCTCCCGTTAACAATTCCCGCGCCGTTTCCCGAATCAAATTCAAAGTCGCTTGTTGCGTCAGAGTGGTCGGCCGCAGGGAGCTGATGGCGGTGCTCAGCGCAATCGTCAGCGTCGGGGCTGTGATGCTACGCACGCTGAAGGCCGAGGGTTTGATGGAGCTGGCCACGGCGTTGCGCGACAAAATGGCCGCGCCTGCGCCATCGGCCACCAACTCCAAAATGGCGGGCACGCCGTCAATTTCATAGGCAATGTGGGGATGACAGCCGATTCGGGCAAATTCTGACTCCACATGCATGCGAATCGCATTGGGACGACTCGGGATCACCAAGGGCAGGGCGGCCACGTCTTTCAAGCCGATGGGCGCAGGTGGCGGGTCTTCTTGCAGGCCGGGAGGTCTGGCTTGCACCAGCAGCAGCTCTTCGCGCACCAGCGGCGTCAGCTCCAGGCCATTGCTGGCGTTGGCGTTGTAGAGCATGGCTATGTCCAGGCGGCCGTTCAGCAAACCCTCTTGCATGGCGGTCGTCAGGCCTTCGCTGATGGACAGGCGCGCTTCGGGCAAGGCTTGTCGGAAAGCGCGCATCAACGGCACCGTGAGCACCCGTGCCACGCTGGGCGGCATGCCCAGGGCCACACGACCACTCAAGCCGGTGCGCACCCGGCCCAGTTCTTCGCGGGCGCGCTCGACCTGGTGCAAGATGCCACGGCCGTGTTCCAGCAGCACTTGCCCGGCTTCGGTGGGGGTGGCGCCGCGCCCGTTGCGCACCAGCAGGTTTTGCCGCAACTCCACTTCGAGCAAGCGCACTTGGCGGCTCAGCGCCGGTTGCGCCACGTTCAAGGCCACGGCGGCCCGGGTAAAGCTGCCCATTTCGGCCACGCGCACAAAGTATTCCAGCTGTTTCAGGTCCATGCGCAAATTTTACATACCTTTGGATTGGTTATGCGATTTTGATCTAACTGATAGACCCGCCTGGCGCTTGGGTTTGGCGGGGTAGCGCGCGACAATCCAGGCAGTCCTTTTCTTTGTGAGACGCGCCATGAAAACCCCCTTGATCATCGACTGCCACGGCCACTACACCACGGCCCCCAAAGCGCTGGAAAACTGGCGTAACCAGCAAATCGCGGGCATTGCAGACCCATCGGTCATGCCCAAGGTCTCAGACTTGAAAATCAGCGACGACGAATTGCGCGAAACCATCGAGACCAATCAGCTGCGTTTGATGAAAGAGCGCGGCTCGGACATCACCATCTTCAGCCCGCGCGCCAGTTTCATGGCCCACCACATTGGCGACTTCAATGTGTCCTCTACTTGGGCGGCCATTTGCAACGAACTGTGTTTTCGCGTGTCGCAACTGTTCCCCGATCACTTTGTGCCTGCGGCCATGCTGCCCCAGTCCCCCGGCGTGGACCCTGCCACTTGCATCCCCGAGTTGGTCAAGTGCGTCGAGCAATATGGCAATGTGGGTATCAACCTGAACCCCGACCCCTCGGGGGGGCACTGGACTTCGCCGCCACTCTCCGACAAACACTGGTACCCCATCTACGAAAAAATGGTGGAGTACGACATCCCTGCCATG
>CANFMK010000232.1 GCA_947448325.1 Comamonadaceae bacterium | reverse complement strand
ACCTATGGCAACACCTCTCGACCTCCAAGAACAAGAGCAGCTTGATGAGCTCAAGCACTTTTGGAAAACCTATGGCAACCTCATATCCTGGGTGCTGATTGTTGTTTTGGGCGGTTTTGCTGCTTGGAACGGTTATGGCTACTGGCAACGCACGCAATCTGCCAAAGCTTCTGCTTTGTTTGATGAAGTTGAGCGCGCTGTGATTTCAGGGGATTTGGCAAGAGTGGAGCGCTCTTGGGGAGACATGAAAGACAAGTTTGGCAGTACTTTGTACGCGCATCAAGCGGCCTTGCTGGCAGCCAAAACCTTTCAGCAAAAAGACAAACCTGAACAGGCGCTCGCTGCATTGAGTTGGGTGGCTGAACACGCATCTGATGAATCGTATGCACAAATTGCACGTTTGCGTTGGGTCAGTGTTTTATTACAAAGCCGTTCATATGACCAAGCACTGAGCCAATTGTCAAAACCTTTTGCCGGGCCCTTTGCCCCTTTGGCCGATGACTTGCGCGGCGATGTCTTGCATGCCCAAGGCAAGCCACAAGAGGCTATTGTGGCCTACCGTGCCGCTTGGAAAAATTTCGATGAAAGCAACGAATATCGGCGTTTGGTAGAAGCCAAACTGAACGCATTGGGTGTGGATCCCAAAAACGTTGAACCCAGTTCGGGAGCCAGCAAGTGAATCGAATGAACTTGGCTTTGTCTCGGTTGCTTTTGATGGTTGCCGCAGCGAGCTTTTTGACTGCGTGTTCAAGCACTCCTGACAAACCCAAAGCGCCTGAACTACCCGTATTGAATGCTTCTTCGGCCAGCGCACCATTGACACGTGCATGGTCGAATCAAGTGGGGGCCATCCTGTTTCCATTGAGTTTGTCTGTGAACAATGGCCAAGTGGCTGTTGCTTCCAGCAGTGGCACTGTCGCTTTGATCGATGCTGCCAATGGACAAGATCTTTGGCGTTTGAATTTAAACACCCCGCTCCAGGCGGGTGTGGGCGGCGATGGCACCCGTTTCGCTGTTGTCACGCAAGCCAATGAAGTGCTGGCTGTGCAGTCTGGTCAGGTCATTTGGCGTTATCGCTTGAATGCCTCCACCTTCACCGCACCACTGGTTGCCGGTGGCCGTGTCTTTGTGTTGACAGCTGACCGCACCGTGATTGCATTGGACGGTGGATCGGGACAGCGTCTTTGGTCGCAACAACGATCAGGTGATCCATTGGTTTTGCGTCAAGCGGGTTTGTTGATGGCTGTGGGCGATACCCTGGTGGTGGGTCTGTCTGGTCGTTTAGTCGGCATGAATCCGAACAATGGCACTACCCGTTGGGAAACCGTTGTAGGTGCTTCGCGCGGCACAAACGAAGTTGAGCGTTTGGTCGATATTGTGGCCGGCACCAGCCGTCAAGGTCAGGTGGTTTGCGCCCGCTCATTTCAAACTTCTGTCTCCTGTGTCGATGCGGCCAAAGGCGTGACCCTCTGGACACGCTCATCCCTAGGCCATCAAGGCCTGGGCGGGCAAGATGACCAAGTCATTGGCGTAGAGTCTGATAGCCGAATTTGGGCATGGTCTCGGTCCAACGGGACACCACTTTGGAGCAGTGATGCCTTGCGGTTTCGTGGCTTAACAGCGCCCTTAGCTTGGGGCGGTACTTGGGTGGTCGGTGATGAAGCGGGCTTGTTGCACCGGCTTTCACTGGCCAACGGGCTGACTTTGAATCGCGTAGCCACAGATGGCTCAGCGATATCTGCACAGGCTGTGACCGCCGCTGGCTTGCTGGTGGTGGTGACTCGCAGCGGTGGCGTATTGGGCTACCGCCTTGATTGAACGATCGGAAACTCCCCTGTGATACCTGTTTTGGCCCTTGTGGGCCGCCCCAATGTGGGCAAATCCACGCTTTTTAACCGGATGACCAAAAGCCGGGATGCGATCGTGGCTGACTTTGCAGGTTTGACACGCGACCGCCATTACGGTCAAGGCCGCTCAGGCAAACACGAGTACATCGTGATCGACACTGGGGGCTTTGAACCCGACGCCAGCTCCGGTATTTACAAGGAAATGGCCAAACAAACCCAGCAAGCCGTCGCGGAATCGGATGTGGTGATTTTTGTGGTCGATGCCCGTGCAGGTTTATCCGCTCAAGACCATGACATTGCCAAATACCTGCGACGCATCGGCAAGCCCTGTTTGTTGGTGGCCAATAAATCAGAGGGGATGCGAGAGGGCATTCAACTGAGTGAATTCTATGAATTGGGCCTGGGCGAAGTGCTGGCCGTTTCTGCCGCCCACGGGCAGGGCGTTCGCAGTTTGGTTGAACTGGCTCTGGAGCCCCTGCATCTTTCTGAGGACGAGGAAGAGGTTGAGGTCGATACCAGCATCATCAAATTGGCTGTAGCGGGGCGCCCCAACGTGGGCAAATCGACCTTGATCAACACCTGGTTGGGCGAAGAGCGCTTGGTGGCCTTTGACATGCCGGGCACCACGCGTGACGCAATCACTGTGCCTTTCGAGCGCGAGGGGCAAAAGTTTGAATTGATTGATACCGCAGGCTTACGCCGAAAGGGCAAAGTCTTCGAGGCGATCGAGAAGTTCTCGGTGGTCAAAACCTTGCAAGCCATTGAGTCCGCGAATGTCGTTTTGTTGTTGCTGGACGCAGAGCAGGGCGTGACGGACCAGGATGCCCATATCGCCGGTTTCATCCTGGAAAGTGGCCGTGCAGTGGTGGTGGCCATCAACAAATGGGATGCGGTGGACGAGTACCAGCGACAGTTGGTGCAGCGTTCTATCGAAACCCGGCTGCCGTTTTTAAAGTTTGCCAATTTGCACTTTATTTCGGCCAAAAAGCGTCAAGGCTTGGGACCGGTTTGGGCGTCTATCGCACAAGCGCACCGCGCGGCGATGTGCAAAATGTCCACCCCAGTCTTGACCCGGTTGTTGCTCGAGGCTGTGCAATTTCAAACACCGCAGCGCGGCGGTATGTTCCGCCCTAAATTACGCTACGCACACCAAGGCGGTATGAACCCACCGGTGATCATCATCCATGGCAATTCCCTGGAACATGTGACTGACACTTACAAGCGTTTCTTGGAAGGGCGTTTTCGCAAAGCCTTCAACTTGGCGGGGACGCCTTTGCGCATCGAGATGAAAACCTCGCAAAATCCATTTGCAGACAAAGACGCTTGATCACTAGGGGCATTTTCTGTCGCTGCGATGCGATTTCGCTGACCCCTGTGGTAAGGTCAAACTCTTAACAACTTATTTTGAACACGGAGCATATCGTGAGCAACAAAGGCCAACTCTTGCAAGATCCCTTCCTCAATGCCTTGCGCAGAGAGCATGTCCCCGTTTCTATTTATTTGGTCAATGGCATCAAGCTGCAAGGTCAGGTTGAGTCCTTTGATCAATATGTCGTCTTGCTGCGTAATACTGTAACCCAAATGGTTTACAAACATGCCATTTCGACCATCGTACCTGGCCGCGCTGTGAATCTGAATCCGTCCGATGCCACTGAAGACGCTCCAGCGACCTGATTGCATTTGTCTGATACCGCGTTGAAAGACACTGCGCCGGCCTTGTTGGTCGGCGTTGATTTTGGTGCGCTTCATTTCGATGGCGAACTCCAGGAATTGGGTTTGCTGGCCCAAACCGCAGGCCTTCGCCCCGTGGCGCGTATGACGTGCAAACGCCGTGCTCCCGACGCGGCTTTGTTTGTGGGCAGTGGCAAGGCGGATGAAATCAAATTCATGGCCGAGCAATATGGCGCGCAAGAAATTCTTTTTGATCAATCCCTCAGTCCGGCGCAACAGCGCAACTTGGAGCGCCACATTGGTTTGCCTGT
>CANFMK010000231.1 GCA_947448325.1 Comamonadaceae bacterium | reverse complement strand
TTGAATCAACTTGACTTGGCGTCCAAAAAATTTGGACAGTACGTCGTTGACACTCGAGTCATCGCTACGCACAGAAACACCGTTGGGAAGCATCACATTGACTGCAGGAATTTCTGCATGCCGATTGGGGGTCGATACGAATTCAGCGCGGCATTGGAGTAAATCAGGAAATAGTTTGCTGCTCTTCGCACTCACGACCTTTCCTGTCTCGGTATCCAATAAAGCATATGCCCGATCACCGACAACGCCATTGGCAGAGAACTCAAGTTCTTGAAGCTGCTCTCCACCCATGGACTTGACCGGAAATCGCCACAAAGAAGAAATTTCGCCAATAAGTTTTTTTTGATTTTCCATAGTTTTTTATATTGGTTGGTCAAATTCAATATTCAAGCAAATGATCAGACTCAGAAGTGCATCCAAAACGCTCTAAGCGTCCAGCGCAGGGCGAAGCAGATGCCACTGGGTTGCCGCTTGGAACGCGCGACCGGCGCTCACCAGCAAGCCTTCGTTCAAATGCCCTGCCACCAACTGCGCCGCCACCGGCTGGCCTGTGGCGGTGACACCTGCCGGGAAAGTCAGTGTGGGGTGGCCTGACATATCGGTGGGCGCCGTGTAACGAGACAAACGTCTGCGATAGCCCGGCTCTTGGCGCAGATTCGCTATCCGTTCGGTGCTGGGGGTGGCAAACGGCATGGCGGGCATCATGATCAAATCCACCTGCATCAGCACCGCGTTCAATTGCCCTGTGTGCGTGGCGCGTTGCAAAAGCATGCGCTGGTAATCGGTGGCCGTGAGTCGGTGGCCCAGATCCAGCAAGCCTGCCAGCATGGGGCCGTATTCAGCGCGCCGCGCAGGAAACGTGTGGGTGTGCGCCACCGCTGCCTCGATGGCGCAATGAGGCACCCAACTTTCCACCAGTTCACCCACTTGCGGTAATTCCATCGGGACGATCTGTGCGCCCAATTTTTCCAATGCCGCGAGGGTTTGCTGAACCGCCTGTGCGACCTCGGGTTCCACATCGTTCAAGGCATAAGCTGCATCCCAACCGATGCGCACACCGGCCAAGCTGTGGATGTCGCCCGCTGAGTAATCGGGCACCGCTGCTTGCAGCGCGGTGGGGTCCTTGGGGTCCGCGCCTGCGATGACCCCCAGCACCAACCCACAATCTTCTGCCGTGCGGCACATGGGGCCGATGTGATCGAGCGAGGCGGCCAGCTCAAAAGCGCCATGCCGTGATACGCGCCCCCATGTCGGTTTGAGCCCGGTGACGCCGCATGCGGCAGACGGAAAACGAATCGAACCACCCGTGTCGGTGCCCAGTGAGCCAAAGCACAAGCCTGAGGCGGTGGCCACACCCGAGCCACTCGACGACACCCCGGTCCAGCCCGCCGCATCCCACGGATTGACAGGCACCACGGTCAGCGGGTGGTGGGCTGAAAACGCACTCTCAGTCATTTGCAATTTGCCCAGCAACACGGCACCGGCTTCGCGCAGGCGTTGCACCACGGTGGCGTCTTCCTCTGGCACATGGTCTTTGTAGATCGGCATGCCCGCCGCAGTGGCGATCCCCGCTGTCCAACACAGGTCTTTGACCGCGATCGGCACCCCGTGCAAGGGCCCAAGCACCTGCCCCTGCGCTTGGCGCTGGTCGGCCGCGCGGGCTTGGGCCAAGGCCAACTCGGGGGTGACGCGTGCATAAGCGTGTAAGTACGGGTCCAAGCGCGCGATGCGCCGCAATTGCGCCTGGGTGACTTGCTCCGCGCTCAGCTTCTTGTCGCGGATCATGCGTGCCACTGTGCTCAGGTCCAACCAGGCTATGTCGTCGTCGGTCATCGTGCTTCCTTGAGGTTTTGCCGTTCAAAGCTCAGATTGAAAACATGGATGTTCAAGCCGCTTGCTCAAACGGGAAGTCGGCCAACAGAGCCTGGTATTCGGGTTCGTTGTCGATCTGCATGGTCGCCAAAAATCGGATGACCGCGTTGTAAAACGAAATGATCAACACCAAATCGGTCAGTGACTCGGTGTCCAGTTCGGCTTTGAGTGCTGCAAAAGTCCCCTCCGATGCGGCCAGGTCGGTTGTCATCTCTCGCGCAGCGCGCAAAACATGGCTTGTGAGGGCGTCCAGACCACTTTCGCGGCCAGCGGTTTCGGCTGCAATGGCTCGGATGTCGTCGTCACTCACCCCAAAGTCGCGGCTGATTTTGATGTGGTGGGTGTATTCATAGACCGAGCGGGTCATGTAGCCGATTTGCAAAATGGCCATTTCGCGCAGACGCGGATTGAGCGGGCTGTCAAACCGAATGTATTGACCCATGGTGTGAAAAGCCGTTGCTCCTTTGGGGCTGTGGCTCATCAAACGCAGCAAATTGATATTGCGTTTCAAAAGATGCTGGTGCTCAGGGGCCAGATCGGACGCGTTGAGGTAGGGGAGTCGGGCCATGTCGATACCTTGGTTAATCCGAATGGTGAAGTCATTCGCTCCGGTGCATCATCTTTCAGGCAAGTTCAACTAGTCAAGAACCTCTGGCTGCTTGCTTGACCCTCAGGAGACTTTCACTATGCGTCGTCAATGGCTCGGTCTGGTTTTTTCTTCGTTGGTTTGTACTGCTTGCGTCGTACAAGCGCAAGATTTCCCCCATAAGACTCTTCGAATCATTAACCCGTTTCCAGGCGGGCCTACCGACAGTTTTGCGCGCTTGATCGCCAGCAAGCTGCAGGCAGGACTGAAGCAAGCGGTGATCGTCGAGGCCAAAGCCGGCGCAGGTGGCACCATTGGCGTGGCGGCTGCAGCCAAGTCCGCGCCCGACGGCTACACCTTGCTGATCACGTCGGCTTCGACCCAGATCGTGCAGCCTGTGGTGCGTAAATCTCTGCCGTATGACGCGGAAAAAGACTTCATCCCCATCATGGCCACCGGCGGCTCGGCCTCGGTGGTGGTGGTGCACCCGTCGTTGCCGGTGAAGAATTTGCGCGAATTCATCGAGTATGCGCGCTCCAACCCCGAAGCGGTGAGCTATGGGTCGTCGGGCAACGGCACGGCGCTGCATTTGGCTGGAGAAGTTTTTGCCAGCATCGCGGGCGTGAAGTTGCAGCACATCCCCTACAAAACCGCAGCGCAGTCGATGACCGATTTGCTGGGCGGGCAAGTGAAAGCCATGTTCGATTCGCCGAACAACTCTTCACCCCAAATCAAAAATGGCAAGGTCAAGGGCTTGGCGATCATGGGGCCTGAGAGACTCTCGGTCTTGCCCGATGTGCCCACAACCGCCGAGTTGGGGATGCCCACCATGCGATTCACCAACTGGCTTGGGGTCTATGCCCCCGCAGGTACCCCGCCAGACATCGTGGAACGGATGATCAAAATCTTGCGTCCTGCGATGAACGAGGCTGACATGAAAGAGTACTTTGAGCGCAGCGGCATGCCGCCAGCGCCCTTGTTTGGTCAGGACATGGCGCAGGCTTCACGCGTTCAGCGCAGTGAGCTGGCCGAGGTGGTCAAACGCGCAGGGATACCTTTGTTGGATTGAGCTTGCGCATTGATCTAATTTATTTGGTGTGATCTGCATTACGTTTGATATTGCCCGTGCAAATTATCTTTTCAAATTGAATTATTTGACGCTTTAAAATAGTTCTTATGAAGTTTTATTCGTATGCTTTAGACCGACCTTTCCAGGGTATTGCATGACCATTCAGCTGTTTGCTTTTGACACGCCCAATGGGCGAAAAATCAGTGTCGCCTTGGAGGAGATGGGCCTTCCTTACTCGGTCGAAGTGATCGACATCACGGCCGGCCAACAGATGGCGCCTGAATTTTTGCGCATCAGTCCGA
>CANFMK010000230.1 GCA_947448325.1 Comamonadaceae bacterium | reverse complement strand
TTGATCAGCAAGCGCTGGGCTGTGGCCCAATCCATGGCACTCTTTTTTTGCAATCGGCGATTGCCTAAAAATAAACCGCATGCGCATGCCAAACCGGTTTGCAAGCCTTTGAGGTGCAACAGCCAAGCAACCAATTTGGCGGGGCCGGTGGTATCACCATGGCCCATCAAACCGACAACCGGAATGCGACCGGCTTCGTCGCTTGGAAACAAATGCTGTGCAATCGCTTCCCCGACTTGCTGGGCTTTGCCCGAGGCTGGGTTCAGGTGCATCAGCAAACTGGGTCCCGCATTGACTTCTACCACCGCGCCACCTTGGGCTTTGAGGGGGTGGGCAATATCTTGCGCGACCACATCCACGCCGGCAATGTCCAGCCCCACGATGCGCGCGGCCAAAGCGGCTTGCGCGGCGACATCCGGGTGAACGGTTTCAGTCACATCCATGGTCATATTGCCCGTGCGCTTGACCAACACCACACGTGCTGCTTCAGGTACGCAATCCGGTGTCAGGCCCTGGCGCGCCAGTTCCAGGACTTCAGGACTGTTGCGGCGCAGTCGTACCGTTTCGAGTGGCAAACTGCCATCGCTCCCGCGGCGCGGGTCGGAATTGATTTGCAGGGTGACCAAGTCACGAACTGTGTGCTTACCGTCGCCGATCACGCTGGCAGTTTCACCACGACTGGCTGCCACCACGCGGTCACCTACGACCAGCAAACGGTGTTCAGCGCCCCGGATAAAGCGCTCCACAATGACTTCGCTGCCTTGCTTCAAGGCAATGTCGTAGGCCGCTTCGATGTCAGCTTGGGTGTGCAGTTCTAGGGAGACCCCGCGCGCGCGGTTACCGTCTGTAGGTTTCACGCAAACCGGCAGGCCCAGATCTTGAGCCGCGTTCCAAGCGGCAGCAGGGCTGTCGACGACCACGCCTTCAGGCACAGGCACCCCACACATGGCGAGCAGTTTCTTGGTCAGGTCTTTGTCTTTGGAGATGCCTTCGGCAATGGCGCTGGTGCTGTCGGTTTCGGCCGTCCAGATGCGGCGTTGGTTGTTGCCGTAGCCCAATTGAACCAAATTACCGGCGTTCAAGCGAATGTAGGGGATGCGCCGCTCATGGGCTGCGGCCACGATGCTGGCCGTGCTGGGGCCGATCCAAACGCTGTCGACCAGGTCGGTCAGCTCGGCGATCACGGCGGGCACATCGTAGGGAGTGTCGTGAATGGCCGCCAAAATCAATTCCCGCGCGGCAAGCAGAGCGAATTTTCCGACCTCTTCATGGTCAGTGCGCACAATCACTTTGTATACCCCTCGTGGGCCTGCTTCGCGGGCCTTGCCAAAGCTCATGGACATGCCGGCGCGAGTCTGTAACTCCAAGGCGACATGCTCCAAAATGTGACCGGCCCAGGTGCCATTGTCCAAACGCTGAAAAAAACCACCTCGTACGCCCGGAGTGCAATAGTGCTCGATCATCTCGGGCAACCAGGCTTTGAGTCGATCGTTGAAGCCGGGCAGAGTGTTAGAGGGGAAGTCCTCCAGCTCGCCAATGTCGATCAAGGCCTCGATGATCGGCTCATAAGTCCAGATGCTAGGACCCCCCAAGTAGGTCATGCGCAGGATTTGGATGTCTTTGTTGCTCATGACTGGAAAGGGCGGCTATACAATGACCGGCCAATGGTGGCGCTGACAATCAGCTCAATGTTCGAGAGATGCATTTGCGGTGTTGTTGCAGTCGTTGGCCACATCAAGGGTTGTTTTATGTCTCTGCTTGCCAAAAGGCGAGTTGGGCTACCAGCGGTTCATCTTTCATGATTCCTACAATTTCCTCAGTTTTGCCCAGACCGGTTGTGCCGGAATCCTGGCAAGCCGAGTTGCGTTCTCGCCTCCAACCTGAAGAAAACGCATCAGCCTGGCTGGAGGTTGACCTTGATGAAGACCTAAAGTTCAGGAAAAGTGCAATTTTTTTGACAAATCTCCGTGTTTTAGTACTTTCGTTGGATGAAAAAGAGGCGTTCAGCTGGTCGTTGCAGCCCAGCATGACTGTGAAACTGAACGACCACGCTGGCGTGGGCACACTGGAACTGGCGACACCCACTGGCCGTTTGGGCATTTGGCGGTTCACTTTGGGTTTGCAATCTGCTGCTGCGCGTTGGGCAGCTCAGTTTGAAAGTCAAATGGCCCAGCTGTCTGGTGATGGCCGGCCTTTGCAAATGGCCTTGACCGGTGCTGTTTGCCCGGTCTGTCAGTCGCATATGGCAGCAGACGATGTCGATTGCCCCGCTTGCGGGCGCGAGGATTTAACCCCGCCTTCCACATGGACCCTGCTCAAGTTATGGCGCTTTGCCAAGCCCTACCAGAGCCGCTTGTTTTTGGGTTTTGTATTGACCTTGGCGTCGACCGCCGCGACCTTGGTACCTCCTTACCTGACCATGCCTTTGATGGATGACTTTTTGATTCCCTATCAAAACGGCAAGGACATCAACCCCGGACAGGTGTCCTTGTACCTGTCTGGCTTGTTCGCGGCGGCATTGTTGGCCTGGGCTCTGGGCTGGGCCAAAACCTATATTTTGGCGTTGGTCTCTGAGCGCATCGGTGCCGATTTACGCACCACCACTTACCGGCATTTACTTAAATTGTCCCTCGAATATTTTGGCGAGCGCCGAACGGGGGATTTGATCGCACGCATCGGCACCGAGACCGACCGCATCAATGTGTTTTTGTCGCTGCACTTGCTCGACTTTGCCACTGATGTCCTGATGATCATGATGACGGCAGTGATCTTGTTCACTATCAACCCTAAATTGGCCATGGCCACTTTGTTACCCCTGCCTTTTATCGCGTGGCTCATCCATGTGGTGCGCGATAAATTGCGCACAGGATTTGAAAAAATTGACCGCGTTTGGGCCGAAGTGACCAATGTGTTGACCGACACGATTCCGGGTATTCGGGTGGTCAAAGCTTTTGCCCAAGAAGACCGTGAAGCGCTGCGCTTTCAGGATGCGAACAAGCACAATTTATACGTCAATGACCGCTTGAACCGCGTCTGGTCCCTCTTTGCGCCCACCGTGACCTTGATGACCGAAGTCGGACTTTTGGTGGTCTGGGGTTATGGGATTTGGTTGGTGGCCGATGATCAAATCACGGTGGGTGTGATGACCGCGTTTCTGGCCTATATCGGCCGGTTTTACAGCCGGCTTGACTCCATGAGTCGTATCGTCTCCAACACCCAGAAAGCCGCTGCGGGGGCCAAGCGTATTTTTGAAATTTTGGACCACGTCTCCAGCGTGCCCGAGCCGACTCAACCGGTGGCTTTGCCTGCCCAGGTTCAAGGGCGCTTGACCATTCGCGATGCCGAATTTCGCTACGGCAACCGGGCCGTGATTCGCCAACTGAATCTGGACATACAACCCGGACAAATGATTGGCTTGGTGGGCCACAGCGGCTCGGGCAAAAGTACCTTGGTCAATTTGATTTGTCGCTTTTACGATGTCAGCGATGGCGCTATTGAACTCGATGGCATCGACATTCGCCAGATGCGCATTGGTGACTACCGTCGCCAAATTGGCCTGGTGTTGCAAGAGCCGTTTTTGTTTTTTGGCACGATTGCCGACAACATCGCTTATGGCCTGCCACAAGCCAGCCGTGAAGACATTGTGGCTGCAGCCCGAGCCGCCCATGCGCATGAGTTTATTTTGCGCATGCCGCAAGGTTATGACTCGCTGGTGGGCGAGCGTGGCCAGGGTCTGTCGGGTGGCGAGCGCCAACGCATCTCGATTGCGCGCGCGCTGCTGATCAATCCCCGCATTTTGATTCTGGACGAAGCCACCTCGGCGGTGGATACCGAGACTGAAAAAGAAAT
>CANFMK010000229.1 GCA_947448325.1 Comamonadaceae bacterium | reverse complement strand
TTTCGGCCAGGCGTTGGTTGGACAAGGGCATGGGCACCACCCAATGGGCCTGTGCCAAGGCGTCGTCCACGCCCGGCGCGCTGGCCATCAAACTCGCCAGGCTGCTCGCCCACCCCGGCTGTGATTGGTATTTGAAAGGCGCAACCAGACTGGTCCAGGGCCATTCATAGCTGACGGCGGTCAAGGCGCTGTGCCAAAGCGGTGGTTGAAGCAGACAAGCGCCGCAGCGCGAAACGGCCTCGGGTATGTGCAAAGCGCAAGTCGGGCAGCGGTGCACGGGCTGCGCGAAAGCGGCAATGCAGGTGTCGCAGACGGGGCGGGCCGGCCAAGCTTTGCAAAGCGTGCATTGACTGGGCAGCCAAGACCAGAACCGCTCGGAGGAGAGTCCGGGTTGCGCCCCAGAGGTGGGCGCGGCAGAAAACCTTGAAAAGCGACTGACGAACATGAACTCAATATACTGCCAAGACTTGACGGTTCACACATCTCTTTTTTCACTTTCCCCCGGCCTTTTTTGTCTACACCTCGTCCCCCCACCATGGACCCCACGGCTGCGCTGTGTTGGTCCCGTCGCGCGCGAATTTCGGCCCAGGGTCTGGAGGCCTCGCCTTGGTTGCATGAAGAAGTGGCCAGGCGCATGCAAGAACGGCTGGACTTCATCACATTGCAGCCCTCGCGTTGGGCGGCCTGGGAGCCCGTGCGCAGCGGCTTGAAGGCTTTGCGCCAAGTGGCGACGCGCTATGCGCAGGCCCGTTGGCATGCGGTGGTGACTCAGCCCCAGGAGTTGCCCTTGGCAAAGAATGCCCTGCAATCACCTTGGTGGCGCTGGTCTCGCTGGTCACGGCCAGGGGTCTTTGCGACCACAGGTCCTGACGAGCCGGTGCAGATGGTATGGGCGAATATGCTGCTGCACCAATCGGCCGATCCGCAAGCCTTGATGGCGCAATGGCATCGGGCTTTGGATGTGAATGGTTTTCTCATGTTTTCGTGTTTCGGTCCGGACACCTTGCGCGAATTGCGCGCCGCCTTTGCCGCCCAAGGGTGGCCAGCCCCTGCGCACGAGTTCACCGACATGCATGATTGGGGCGATATGCTGGTGGAGGCAGGTTTTGCCGAGCCGGTGATGGACATGGAGCGCATCACCTTGAGCTATGCAACGCCCGAGCGTTTATTGGCTGAATTGCGTGAATTGGGACGTAACTTCAGTGCCCATCGATTTCCAGGCTTGCGCGGCAGGCGCTGGTACGCGCAGTTATTGGACGTCTTGCGTTCCCTGGCCCGGCCAGAAGAAGAGGGGCGCTTGGTGATGACCTTTGAAGTGGTCTATGGGCATGCCCTCAAGCCCGAACCGCGCGCCAAAGTGCAAGCGGTCAGTCAAATCGATCTGCACGATATGCGTGCGATGTTGAGAAAGCATCCAAAGAATTAGCCTTGGATTTGCGATTTATCAAATCGCCTTTATAAGTCGGGTAAAATCTGCCCCGTTAAAGCCCAAAGTGGCTTTGAATCAAGCAACAAGCCAATCTAAAGATGACGTATGTCTAATCGGGTGTACACATTGGCGCAGGTCTCAGGTCATTCCATTGACTGGAGACTGCGAAAAAATTGCTCGTTGGCGCCTGCACAGTTGGGCTGGATCTACCTGTCGCTGTGTTGTGTGTCTTTGCTCATTGGCACTTTTTTTTGGTTACAAGGCGCCACCTTGGTGCTCGGTTTTGCTTGGTTGGAAGTCATGGTGGTGGGGTTGGCATTTTTCATTTATGCCCGCCATGCCACCGATGGGGAGTGGATTTCGATTGAAGGTGCTCGCGTTGTTGTGGAGTGTGAAACTGCTGGCAAACGTGAGCGGGCCGAGTTCGACAGGCAGTGGGTTCGTGTGGAACCTCTTGCCGACGAGCGGAGCTTGATTGAGGTCTCGGGTCGAGGGAAATCGGTGGAAGTGGGGCGTTTTGTGCGTCCTGAGCAGCGATTGATGTTGGCCCAAGAAATTCGTCGGGCATTGCGCCAAGCGTGATGCCCACGTTGTGACGCCGCGTATGCGGTGACGCGACAAAGGTAGTAGGTTCTACAGAGACTTGGAAGTTAGTGACGACTATGAAGAGCATTTCCAATAAATTGGCTTCGCTTCTTTGCCATGCAGGCATTTGGACGGGCGCTTTGATGGCCACATCCGCACAGGCGGTGAATGACCTGCCTGGCGGCCCCGCTGTCAATCAGCTCAATTTGCACCCTGCGGCCACCAAGATCGCCGAAGAGCAACATTGGCTGCATGGTTTCATGATGATCATCTGCGTGGTGATTTTCATTGCCGTGTTTGTGGTGATGTTTTATTCCATTTGGAAACACCGCAAGTCGGTGGGTCACAAAGCGGCCTCCTTCCATGAGTCCGTCACCGTCGAGATTTTGTGGACCCTGGCGCCCTTCATCATCGTGATCTTGATGGCCCTGCCCGCCACCAAAGTGTTGGTAGCCTCCAAAGACACCACCAACGCCGACCTGACCGTCAAAGTGACCGGTTACCAATGGAAGTGGGGCTACGACTACATCAAGGGTGAGGGTGAAGGCTTGGCCTACATCTCCACTTTGGATTCATCCCAGCGCGCGATGTCTAACGCCGGAAAGCCCGAGGGCGATGATTATCTGTTGCGCGTGGACAATCCTTTGGTGGTCCCTGTGGGCAAGAAAATCCGCGTGATCACCACGGCCAACGACGTGATCCACTCTTTTGCAGTGAACTCCTTGGGTATCAAGCAAGACGCCATTCCAGGCTTTGTGCGTGACACCTGGTTCCGCGCTGAAAAAGTCGGCACCTACTATGGCCAGTGTCAAGAGTTGTGCGGTAAAGAGCACGCTTACATGCCGATTCAGGTCAAAGTCCTGTCTGCACAAGACTACGCCGCTTGGGTGGATGTCGAAAAGAAAAAACAAGCTGCCAAAGCCGACGATCCGAGCAAGGTGTGGACTTTGGACGACCTGTCTAAGCGCGGTGAAAAAGTCTACGCTGCCAACTGCGCTGCCTGCCACCAAGCCAACGGCAAGGGCGCAGGCCCGATCAAGCCACTGGACGGCTCGGCCGTGGTGCTCGATGCTGACAAGCTCAAACAAGTGGCGGTGCTGCTCAATGGTCAAAACAACGGTGCTATGCCAGCTTGGAAATCACTGTCGGATACCGAAATTGCCGCTGTCATTACCTTCACCAAAAACAACTGGTCCAACAAGACTGGGCAGTTGGTGCAACCGGCTGAAGTGCTGGCTGCCCGTAAATAAGTCATTACCGCATTAAAGGAAATCAAGATGAGTGCCGTTCTCGACCATCACGATCACGCCCACGACGACCATGACCACGCCCCTAGCGGCTGGCGCCGTTGGGTCTATGCGACCAACCACAAAGACATCGGGACTTTGTACCTGTTGTTCAGTTTCACCATGCTGATGATCGGTGGCATTTTGGCGCTGCTGATTCGCGCTGAGTTGTTCCAACCCGGTTTGCAATTGGTCAACCCTGAGCTGTTCAACCAGTTCACCACCATGCACGGTCTGATCATGGTGTTCGGCGCGATCATGCCCGCTTTTGTGGGCTTTGCGAACTGGATGATTCCTTTGCAAATTGGCGCGGCCGACATGGCATTTGCCCGCATGAACAACTTCAGCTTCTGGCTGATGATTCCCGCCGGTTTGATGCTGGCTGGCTCGTTCTTCATGCCCGGTGGTGCACCTGCTGCCGGTTGGACTTTGTATGCGCCTTTGACGCTGCAAATGGGTCCCTCCATGGACGCCGGTATTTTCGCCATGCACATCCTGGGCGCTTCGTCCATCATGGGTTCGATCAACATCATCGTGACCATCTTGAACATGCGCGC
>CANFMK010000228.1 GCA_947448325.1 Comamonadaceae bacterium | reverse complement strand
TGATGCTGGCCGTGGCCGCACTGGCGCTTTGGGCGGTCTACGCCTACCAAGGGCAGTTGCCCCGCGCCGAGGAGGTGTTTGTCCTCAAGTACTTCCTGTCCAGCCAGTCCGCCATTTTGTGGATGAGCATGTTGATTTTCATCAGCACCCTGTTTTACTGGGGCGGCATGTTGCTGCCCTCGCACAGCGACTCGTTAGAAACCTTGGGCTCGCGCATGGCCTGGGTGGCGGTGAGCTTGGCGCTGGTGGGCACCTTGGTGCGATGGTACGAAAGCTATTTGATCGGCGCCGACATCGGCCACATTCCGGTCAGCAATCTGTACGAGGTGTTCGTGCTGTTTTGTTGGTTGACCACCACGTTTTACCTGTACTACGAAGCCCAATACCAAACCCGTGCCTTGGGCGCTTTTGTGATGCTGGTCGTCAGCGCTGCGGTCGGCTTTTTGCTCTGGTACACCTTGGTGCGCGAAGCGCATGAAATCCAACCCCTGGTGCCTGCACTCAAGAGCTGGTGGATGAAGCTGCATGTGCCCGCCAATTTCATCGGCTACGGCACTTTTGCGCTGGCAGCGATGGTGGCGTTTGCCTATTTGATCAAACAAACCGTGGGCCAAACCCGCTGGTACAAGCTGGCGCCACTGTGGCTTTTGGGCATGGTGTTGTGCTTTGAGCCCTTTGTGTTTCGCAAGGCCGGTGTGGCGGCGCTCAGTGATTACTGGGCGGTGTACTTTGGCATTTCGGCGCTGGTGGTGGCTGCGATTTTGTTCGGCCGTGAGCGCATTGCGGCGCGTTTGCCCCGCTTTGAGGTGCTGGACGACATGATGTACAAGTCCATCGCCGTGGGATTTGCCTTCTTCACCATCGCCACCGTCTTGGGCGCTTTGTGGGCTGCTGAAGCCTGGGGCGGCTACTGGAGCTGGGACCCGAAAGAGACCTGGGCTTTGATCGTCTGGCTCAACTACGCCGCTTGGTTGCACATGCGTTTGATGAAGGGCCTGCGCGGCACGGTGGCTGCGTGGTGGGCCTTGGGCGGTTTGGGCATCACCTCGTTTGCCTTTTTGGGCGTGAACATGTTCCTGAGCGGCCTGCACAGTTACGGCACGTTGTGAGGGGATGGCCCGGGCCTTCAACGCAGCTGCTCAGGGCTGAAGACGTTGTTTCTGTAGGGCTGTAACTCTGGGCACGTATGCAGCGAATATCGGTTTGACACAATGCGGTGTCCCGACAGGCTCCGACATGAAAGACGCGCCCATGACTTCTCGCTCTCCCTTTTCATCCCGCGATGGCTTTATCCACCCGGCAAGCCACGAGATCACGCCACAAGGCGTGTACCTGCAACGCCGCGACATCATCCGAAGCATGGCCTTGGGGGCGGCAGGTTTGGCGGGTATGACTTGGGCTCATCGGCAGGCGCTGGCACAAACCGCCAAGCCGGGCCTGCTGGCTGCTTTGCCAGGTGCGCCCTCCAGCGTGGCCGGTGCGATGTCGGTCGACAAAGTCACCGCCTACAAAGACGCCAGCAGCTACAACAATTTTTACGAATTCGGCTACGACAAATCCGACCCCGCTCGGTTGGCGCACACCTTGCAAACCAGCCCCTGGACCGTGGAGGTCGAAGGCCTGGTCAAGCGGCCGGCCAAATACACCCTGGAAGATTTGCTCAAACTCAGCCCCATGGAGGAGCGAATTTACCGCATGCGCTGTGTCGAAGGCTGGTCGATGGTGATCCCGTGGGTGGGCTATTCGCTGCTCGAATTGATCCGCAAAGTCGAGCCGACGGGCAACGCCAAATTTGTGGAGTTCGTGACCCAGGCCGACCCGAAAACCATGCCCGGTGTGCGCTCGGGGGGCTTGGATTGGCCTTATGTCGAAGGTTTGCGCTTGGACGAGGCCATGCATCCATTGACCTTGCTGTCATTTGGCATGTATGGCGAGGTGTTGCCCAAACAAAACGGCGCGCCGGTGCGTTTGGTTGTGCCTTGGAAGTACGGTTTCAAAAGCGGCAAGAGCCTGGTGAAAATTCGCTTTGTCGAGAAAATGCCAGTCACCGCCTGGGTCAAAGCGGCGGCGCAAGAATACGGTTTTTACTCGAACGTGAACCCCACCGTCGACCATCCACGTTGGAGCCAAGCCACAGAAAGGCGCATTGGCGACGAAGGCGGTCTGTTGGCCAAAAAGCGCAAGACGCTGATGTTCAATGGCTATGAACCGCAGGTGGGCCAGTTGTATGCGGGCATGGACTTGAAGAAACTGTTCTGAGCGGCTTGCACCGTTCAACGCCTTGGAGATGACGCCCGAACAGCCCCCCGTTTTCCGGACCACAGGGGTACCGGTGGTACGCGCCGCCTTGCGCTCGCCTTGGGCCAAACCTGTGCTGTTCTGTATCTGCCTATTGCCCACGCTGTGGTTGCTGCGCGGCATCGGGTTGGACGACTTGGGCGCCAATCCGGCCGAGTTTTTGATCCGCACTACCGGTGACTGGACCTTGCGCGCCCTGTGCCTGGTGTTGACTGTGACGCCTTTGCGTGTGGTCTTGGGCATGCCGGAGTTGGCGCGCCTGCGTCGCATGCTCGGCCTGTTCACCGCCTTTTATGCCTGTCTGCATTTGGTCTGCTACGCCTGGTTTGACATGGGCTGGGACCTGCCCGACATCACCGCCGACATCGCCAAGCGGCCCTTCATCTTGGTGGGCTTTACCGGCTGGCTGCTGCTGAGCGTGCTCAGCGCCACCTCCTTCAATGCGGCGATCCGCTGGATGGGGGCCAAGCGCTGGCAGCTTGTGCACCGCAGCGTCTATGCGGTAGCGGCGCTGGCCATCCTGCATTTTTTCTGGATGCGGGCTGGCAAGCAAAATTTTGCCGAAGTGGCTGTTTACGCCCTGATTTTGGGGGGGCTACTGGGCTGGCGCTTGCAACGGGTCTGGCGCAAAGCCTAGTCGCTGTCTGCTCAGTCAGGCCAACGGGAAAAGGCGCTGCTGAACTGCGCCGAACCCTCAAGCGGGCAAATGTTCGAGCTGGAAGGTGTCAAACACCGATTCGCGCTCGCGTATCAAATGCACCCGGTCACCATCCACCAAAACCTCGGCGGCGCGGCCTCGGCTGTTGTAGTTGCTGGCCATGCTCATGCAGTAGGCGCCTGCAGACAGCACCGCCAACACATCACCCGCTTGCACATTCAGCGTGCGGTCACGGCCGATCCAGTCGCCGCTTTCGCAGACCGGGCCCACCACGTCGTACAGCGTGCCTGCACCTTCGCGCACTTGCAAAGGCGCGATGTGGTGAAACGCTTGGTACATGGCCGGACGCGGCAAGTCGTTCATGGCCGCATCAATGATGCAAAAGTTTTTTTGCTCGCCCGGCTTGAGGTACAGCACTTCGCTCAGGCAGACCCCGGCATTGCCGACCAGGGAGCGGCCGGGCTCGATCATCAGTTGCCGCTCGCCAAAGCCGCGCGCGTCCAGCTTGGCCAGCAACTGCGCCCACAAGGCGTCGGCCTCGGGCGGCGTGTCGCCGTTGTAGTTGATGCCCAGGCCGCCACCAAAGTCGATGTGGTGAATCGGCACGCCTGCAGCCTCGATCTCAGTGACCAGGTCCAAGATCCTGTCCATGGCGTCCAGGTAGGGGGTGACTTCGGTGATTTGTGAGCCAATGTGGCAGTCAATGCCCACGACTTTGAGGCCCGGCAGGCTGGCCGCGTGTTGGTAGATCTTCACAGCGTCTTCGTGCGCCACACCAAATTTATTGCCTTTGAGGCCGGTCGAGATATAGGGGTGGGTTTTGGGGTCGACGTTGGGGTTCACACGCAGGCTGACGGGTGCGGTGCGGCCCACGCTCAATGCCACTTCGTTCAAGACGTTCAGCTC
>CANFMK010000227.1 GCA_947448325.1 Comamonadaceae bacterium | reverse complement strand
TCAAAACAATCTGTCCGCTCATCATCGGTTGCCCGATCATGATTTGAAATTCGCCTTCTTCAAGAGCGATTCATATTGCTGAGACATCAGGTAATTCTGTACTTGGGCCATGAAATCCATGGTCACCACGACAATGATCAACAAGGAAGTGCCACCGAAATAGAACGGCACGTTGTACTTGAGGATCAAAAACTCTGGCAGCAGACACACAAACGTGATGTACACAGCGCCCACCAAAGTCAAACGAAGCAAAATCTTGTCAATGAAGCGTGCAGTTTGGTCACCTGGGCGAATGCCTGGGATGAACGCACCGCTTTTCTTCAGGTTGTCTGCGGTCTCGCGGCTGTTGAACACCAACGCCGTATAGAAGAAGCAAAAGAACACAATCGCTGCCGCATAAAACATCACATACACCGGCTGACCGGGGGTCAAGCCGCTGGCAATGTCTTTCAAAAACCGCACAAATGCACTGTTGGTATCACCCGAGCTGAACCAGTTGATCACCGTTGCAGGCAACAAGATGATCGAAGAAGCAAAGATCGGTGGGATCACGCCAGCCATGTTCAGCTTCAAAGGCAGGTGCGACGATTGCCCACCATACACTTTGTTGCCAACTTGACGCCGTGCGTAATTGACCAAAATCTTGCGTTGACCACGCTCAACAAACACCACACCAAAAGTCACCAGGGCCACCACGACCACGATCAAAATCGAGATCAAAGGATTCATTGCACCTGTGCGTACCAATTCCAGCAAGCCACCGACTGAACCGGGCAAACCGGCTGCAATGCCTGCAAAAATCAAAATCGAAATACCGTTACCCAAACCACGCTCGGTGATTTGCTCGCCCAGCCACATCAAAAAGATGGTGCCTGCAGTCAAGCTGACCACTGCCGTCATGCGAAAGCCAAAACCAGGGCTGATCACCAGACCCGCAGAAGCCTCCAGGGCCACCGCAATACCGAGCGACTGAAACAGCGCCAAGCCCAACGCGCCGAAGCGGGTGTACTGGGTGATCTTGCGACGGCCCGCTTCGCCTTCTTTTTTCAGCTGCTCAAAAGCAGGCAAGACGTAGCCGAGCAACTGCATGATGATCGAGGCCGAAATGTACGGCATGATCCCCAGTGCAAACACAGTAAAACGCGACAAAGCACCGCCTGAGAACATGTTGAACAAGCTCAGAATGCCGCCTTGCTGACCCTTGAACAACTGCTGAAGTTGGGCGGGGTCAATACCAGGAACAGGAATGTGCGCGCCGACGCGGTACACCACCAAAGCCAGCAGCAAAAAGACAAGCCGACGACGCAAGTCGCCAAGCTGGCCATTTTTAGCTGTTGATTGAGCGCTGGTTACCACATCAAACTTTCAAAACTCAAGCCAGGCTACCGCCGGCGGCTTCGATCGCGGCCTTGGCACCCGCTGTTGCACCGATACCGGTCAACTTGACGGCCTTGGTCAACGCACCTGTTTTGATCACTTTGACGACCTTGGCCATCTCAGAAATCAAACCGGCTTGCTTGAGTGTCAAAACGTCCACTTCAGCGGCGCCCAACTGCTCCAAAGCAGCCAGAGTCACTTCAGCGTTGAATTGCAGCAAATGGGATTTGAAACCACGCTTGGGCAAACGACGTTGCAAAGGCATTTGACCGCCTTCGAAACCCACTTTGTGGTAGCCGCCCGAACGGGATTTTTGACCTTTGTGGCCACGGCCAGCGGTTTTACCCAGACCTGAGCCGATGCCACGGCCAACGCGACGTTTGGCGTGTTTAGCGCCGTCAGCGGATTGAATGGTATTGAGTTGCATCAGATATCTCTCAGAGAACCTTGACCAGGTAGCTGATCTTGTTGATCATGCCGCGCACTGCAGGGGTGTCCTGCAATTCGCTGACGCTATTGAGCTTACGCAAACCCAAACCACGCACGGTGTCGCGGTGAGATTGCTTGGTACCAATGGGGCTGCGCACCAATTGGACCTTGACGGTTGCTTGTGTTGTCATTGTCTAACTCCAGATCAAGCGAAGATGTCTTCAACGCTCTTGCCGCGCTTGGCTGCAATTTCGGAAGCTGTTGTGCAATTGGACAAAGCGTCCAAAGTGGCACGAACCATGTTGTAAGGATTGGACGAACCGTGGCTCTTGGCCACGATGTCGGTGATGCCAACCACTTCGAAGACAGCGCGCATAGGGCCGCCAGCGATGATGCCGGTACCTTTAGGTGCCGGTGCCATCATCACACGGGCTGCGCCGTGGTGACCCAACACTGCGTGGTGGATGGTGCCGTTTTTGAGAGGCACTTTGTTCAAGTTGCGACGGGCTTCTTCCATCGCTTTTTGCACAGCCGCTGGCACTTCTTTCGATTTGCCTTTGCCCATGCCCACTTTGCCATCGCCGTCACCGACCACGGTCAAAGCGGCGAAACCCAAGATACGGCCACCCTTGACCACTTTGGTCACGCGGTTGACCGCAATCATCTTTTCGCGCAGACCGTCTTCTGGACCGTCACCTTGCGGTTTTGCTGTAAATTTAGCCATTTGTAACTCCGATCCGTTTAGAACTGCAGACCTGCTTCACGGGCTGCGTCGGCCAAAGCCTTGACACGGCCGTGATAGGCGAAACCTGCGCGGTCAAAAGCCACTTTTTCAACACCAGCAGCTTTGGCTTTCTCAGCAATGCGCTTGCCGATGATTTGTGCGGCATGGGCGTTACCACCCTTGCCAACAGCGCCGAGCTCTTTGCGCATTTCGACTTCGGCAGTCGAGGCCGTGGCCAAAACTTTGGTGCCGCAACCGGAAATCACGCTGGCGTAAATGTGTAAGTTGGTGCGGTTGACGGTCAAACGCGCCACGCCTTGCTGTGCAATGCGGATACGGGTTTGGCGCGAACGACGCAGACGCTGCTCTTTTTTGGTCAACATGATGCAGCTCCTTATTTCTTCTTGGTCTCTTTGATCGTGATCTTCTCATCCGAATAACGGATGCCTTTGCCTTTGTAAGGCTCAGGAGGACGAACAGCACGAATCTCAGCGGCAATTTGGCCCACACGTTGACGGTCCGCACCCTTGATCAGGATTTCGGTCGGTGTGGGGGTGGCCACCGTGATGCCCGCAGGCATGTCGATGTTGACGGGGTGCGAATAACCGACAGCCAGGTTCAACTTGGCACCTTGCGCTGCGGCTTTGTAGCCCACACCGATCAAGGTCAGCTTTTTCTCAAAGCCTTTGGTCACACCGGTCACCATGTTGTTCACCAACTGGCGCATGGTGCCGCTCATCGCATTGGCTTCGCGAGAATCATTGGCGGGTGCAAAAGTCAATTTGCCAGCTTCGTTGGTGATGGTCACCAACTGGTTGGCGGCTGTCTTCAAGGCGCCACCGGCACCTTTGACATTGACTTGGTCGTCTTTGATCGATACTTCCACGCCAGCGGGGATGGCGACGGGCATTTTTCCTACTCGGGACATTGTTCAGTCTCCTGCGATTAAGCGACGTAGCACAGCACTTCGCCACCGACACCGGTTGCGCGCGCTTTGCGGTCGGTCATCACACCGCGCGGTGTGGTGACAATCGCCACGCCAAGTCCGTTTTGGACTTGAGGAATGGCATCATGGCCTTTGTACACACGCAGACCGGGGCGGCTGACGCGCTCAATGCGCTCAATCACGGGGCGACCTGCGTAGTACTTCAGGGAAATTTCAAGTTCGGACTTGCCGTCAGCGGACTTGACTTGGAAGCCGTCGATGTAACCTTCATCTTTCAGCACTTGTGCAATCGCCACTTTCACTTTGGAAGATGGGATAGACACGGTGGCTTTGGCCACCATTTGTGCGTTGCGGATGCGAGTCAGCAAATCGGCAATGGGATCACT
>CANFMK010000226.1 GCA_947448325.1 Comamonadaceae bacterium | reverse complement strand
CGGCGGCGACTTTGGCATCGAAAGGCACGCGGCCGCTGGCCATGGCGCCCACGCGGCTGAAGTGGGTGCCGATCACGGTGAGTGCGGCTTTGCGGTATTTGACGGCGTCTTCAGGTTTGGCAAACTGCGCTGCAGCGGGCAAGGCCAAACCGGCGGCCAATGCAGCTAAGATCAATGAGATGGTTTTATTCATGGGGGTTCCCTCGTGAGTGAAGTGTGGTTGGGCGCACAGCCTCTGGCGACTTCGCCAGAGGTGTTGACGGGCGTCAGTCTCTCACGTTTTCATTTTTTTCGCAGCGCGCACTGAAATAGGGAATGACGGTATGGTCACTGTACGTGTTTGGGATTTGCCTTTGCGTTTGTTTCACTGGGCGTTGGCGCTGTGTGTGTTGGCGCTGGTGGTCACGGGCAATGTGGGGGGCGAGGCCATGGTGTGGCATTTTCGATTCGGCTACACGGTGCTGAGTCTGTTGCTGTTTCGCCTGCTGTGGGGTTTTACCGGTGGCTTGTGGTCGCGCTGGTCGTCTTGGCGGCTGAGTCCCGGGGGGATCGTGGCTTATCTGCGTCACCCTCCCGAACAGGCGCAGCCGGGTCACAGCCCGCTGGGCTCGCTGTCGGCCTTGGCTTTGCTGGGCATGCTGCTGTTGCAGGTCGCTACGGGTTTGATCAGCGACGATGAGATCGCCACGGCGGGCCCTTTTGTGCCTTGGGTGTCCTCTTCCCTGTCAGCCCTGGCGACCCACTGGCATACCGAAACCGGAAAGCTGATTTTGCTGTTGTTGGTGGCTTTGCATCTGGCGGCCATTTGGTTTTATCGCCGCTTCAAACAGCGCCCTTTGACTCGGGCCATGGTGACGGGGGATCAGGAGTTTGTGCAAGCGCAACCGGCTTCTCGGGATGACGCTGGCTTGCGGTGGCGGGCTTTGTGTTTATTGGGCGTCGCCGCTGGGCTTGTTGGGGTGCTTTTGCAATACGCGCCTTGACGGCGCATTGGCTGTAAACTGATCTCCCCTCACTTGCTCTATTCGCCTTGACCGCCCCTGTGATCTCTTTGCAAACGCCCTCCACGCCGCAAGACTTGGACGCGGTACGTCGCATTTTCTTGGCGTATGCGCAATCCCTGAGCTTGGACTTGGGTTTTCAAGACTTTGAGGCCGAACTGCAGTTGCTGCCCGGTGACTACGCCCCGCCGCGTGGGGCACTGTTGTTGGCCAGGGTCGATGGGCAAGTGGCAGGCTGCTGCGCGCTGCGGCCCCTGGACAATGTGGACTATGCCAATGCTTCGGAAATGAAGCGTTTGTTTGTGGAGCCGGCTTTTCGGCGTCTGGGCCTGGGGCGATTGCTGGCAGAAGCGATTTTGGATGCGGCTCGACTGGCCGACTACAGCTGTGTGCTGCTCGACACCTTGAGCGAAATGGAAACAGCACGCGCCTTGTACGAGGATTTGGGCTTTGCAGAAGTGCCGCCCTATTATCACAACCCGCATGCGGGAGCCCATTATTTGAAAGTGGATCTTTAAGGTCGGTGCGGCTTGTTCAGGGCACAAAAAAAGAGGGCCAAGGCCCTCTTTTTTTGTTCTGCGGTTTGCTTTCAGCCTTTGGCTTGCGCGAGCAGGGTTGCAGCGTCACTGACTTCAAATTTGCCAGGGCCTTCGACGTTCAAGGTGGCGACTTTGCCGTCTTTGACCAGCATGGAGTAGCGGTTGCTGCGCAGGCCCATGCCGCGCGAGGTCAAATCCAAAGTCAGGCCGGTGGCCTTGCTGAAATCGGCGCTGCCGTCGGCCAGCATGCGCACCTTGGTGCCGCTCTTTTGGTCGCGCGCCCATGCGCCCATCACAAAAGCGTCGTTCACGCTGACGCACCAGATCTCGTCCACGCCAGCGGCTTTGAGGTGATCGTAGTTTTCTACATAGCCGGGCACGTGTTTGGCCGAGCAGGTGGGCGTGAAAGCGCCAGGCAAAGCGAACAAGGCGATGGTCTTGCCAGCGCTGGCCTTGGCCACATCGACGGGGTTAGGGCCAATGCTGCAGCCATTGCCTTCCACTTCGACGTATTCCATCAGTGTGGCGGCGGGTAATGTGTCTCCAACTTTGATCATGGGATGCTCCTTTGAATCATGAAAAAACTGCTTGAACTTAAGCAGTGGCAAAAAAAAACGACCCACCATTGTGGGTCGTTTTCGCAAGCTTTGCAGCGTGTAGGCCTTTTGGGCTTAAACCACAGCAGCCTTGGTCACCAAACGGGTCGCAACCCAGTTTTTGGTTTTAGAGATCGGACGGCTCTCGGTAATTTCAATCACGTCGCCGAGATTGAATTCACCTGTTTCGTCGTGTGCGTGGTACTTGCTCGATTTGGCAACGATTTTGCCGTACAGAGCGTGTTTCACGCGACGCTCGACCAACACCGTCACGGTTTTGGCGCGCTTGTCGCTGACGACCTTGCCAATCAAGGTGCGCTTGAGGGATGTTTTTGCTTCCGTCATGGTCACTCCTTATTTGGCGGCTTGCTTTTCAGCAAGGATGGTCTTGGCACGGGCAACGCTGCGGCGAGTTTCGCGCAGTTGGTTGGTGTTACCCAGTTGTTGCGTCGCTTTTTGCATGCGCAGTCCGAAATGGGCCTTTTGCAAGTCCTTGATTTCGGCTTTGATGCCAGCGGCGTCTTTTTGGCGCAGTTCAGTCGTATTCATTTCTTATTTCTCCTGAATTACTGGCCAATCATGCGCGACACGAAGGTCGTACGCAGGGGCAACTTGGCCGCAGCCAATTTGAACGCTTGACGCGCCAACTCTTCGGGCACACCGACGATTTCGTACAGCACCTTACCGGGCTGAATCTCGGCCACGTAGTACTCAGGGTTACCTTTACCGTTACCCATACGCACTTCAGCAGGCTTGGTGGAGATCGGCTTGTCAGGGAACACACGAATCCAGATGCGACCGCCCCGCTTGACGTGGCGAGAAATCGCACGGCGAGCGGATTCGATCTGGCGGGCCGTCAAACGGCCACGGTCTGTGGACTTCAGACCGAAATCACCGAAGGCGACTGTGTTGCCACGTGTCGCAATACCTGTGTTGCGGCCCTTTTGTTCCTTACGGAACTTTCTGCGAGCGGGTTGCAGCATGTTTACTCTCCTTTAGCACCGTCAGCTGCTGCAGCTGGCGCGGCGACTTTGCGTACGCGCTTAACGGCGGGTTTATCACCCACTGCTTCGGCGGGCTTGTCGCTGCCGTCAGTGGGTGCGGTATTGGTGCCGCCGGCACGGCGAGGTGCGCCGCGACGATCGCCACCTGGACGCTCGCCTGGGCGGGCATCACGACGTGGGCCGCGTGGGCGGCGCTCTTCTTCGGCACGGGGTTCGGCCAATGCAGGCGCATCGTTGCGTCCGAGTGTGTCGCCTTTGTAGACCCACACTTTGACGCCGATGATGCCGTACGTTGTTTTGGCTTCGGACGTGGCGTAGTCGATGTCCGCGCGCAGGGTGTGCAATGGCACACGGCCTTCACGGTACCACTCGGTACGAGCGATCTCGATGCCGTTCAAACGACCTGCCGACATGATCTTGATGCCCAAGGCACCCAGACGCATGGCGTTTTGCATGGCACGCTTCATGGCGCGGCGGAACATGATCCGCTTCTCGAGCTGTTGGGTGATGCTGTCAGCGATCAGTTGCGCATCGATTTCGGGCTTGCGCACTTCTTCGATGTTCACTGCGACAGGCACGCCCAAGCGCACGGCGAGTTCTTTTTTCAAGTTCTCGATGTCTTCGCCTTTTTTGCCAATCACCACACCTGGACGTGCCGAGAAGATGGTGATACGGGCGTTCTTGGCAGGACGCTCGATCAAGACGCGCGAAACCGACGCGTTCTTGAGTTTGGCTTTCAGGTACTCGCGCACCTTGATGTCTTCGGCCAGCATGCCAGCGAAGTCTTTGTTGCTGG
>CANFMK010000225.1 GCA_947448325.1 Comamonadaceae bacterium | reverse complement strand
CCAAATACGGTCTGGTGACCGAAACCGTGCCACCGCAACAATTGGTTCAAGCCAATGCCTGGCTGGAAGTCTCGGTGGTCTTGGCGGTGATTTTGGGCACCGCCAGTGGTGGCCTGCTGATTGGTATACACCACTGGGAATCCATGGTGGCCTTGAACGCTCAGTTATGCAGCGTCTTGTCGATCCCGGTTCAAACCCAATTGGCCAGCCCCTTGCTTTTGGTAATCTTGATTTATGGATTGGCAGCCGCTCTGAATTGGGGCATTCCACACAGTCATGCGGTCTATCCCCAGCACAGCATCCATCCCGTGGCTTTGTGTCAAAATTTTTGGCGCAGCAACTTGCTCCTGTGGCGAGACCCGATGGGACGCATCTCTTTGTCGGTAACGACTTTATTTTGGGGCGTGGGCGCAGTGATTCAATTTGCTGTGCTTCTTTGGGCCCAACAAACCCTGGACATTCCCCTTGAAAAAGGGGCATTTTTACAAGCCATTGTGGCGGTCGGTGTGATTGCTGGCGCGGGCTTGGCAGGCTATCAATTCAGATTGGAATCTGCCAGCAAAGTACTGCCTTTGGGAATTGTCTTGGGCTTGCTGTTGCCCGCCATTGCCTTGACACAGAGTTTGTACCTGGCCATCCCCTTGATGATTGTCGTGGGCCTGGTCGGCGGTGTTTTGATGGTTCCCATGAATGCCATGCTGCAACACCGAGGGTTTGAATTGCTGACGGCTGGCCGCTCGATTGCAGTTCAAGGATTTAATGAAAATGCCAGCGTGTTATTGATGCTGGGCATTTACAGTGCCTTATTGGGCTTGCAAATCCCTCTGGTCTGGATCATGACGCTGCTGGGCGTGGCCATGGCTTTGGGCATGATGGCGTTGACATGGTCTGCCTTCACCGCCCACAAAATACCCCTCAAACGCTGAGGCGCTGCACCCATTCACGCAAGACAGAACGTTGGTCAGGCGCAGAGTCAATGGCCTGAAGCAATACAGCTTCCACCTGCTCGGCAATTTCTTGCCAATCCAGCTGCCCCACCTGGGCTCGCGTGCTGGCTGCGACTTGCGCCAATGTGCCCGCAGACTGCACCACGCGCACCGCCGTGGTCACATACATCTCAGGTTGCGACTCTGGAATCAACCAACCATTGAGATCAGGTTTGACCCAATCGGTGGCGGCTGCACAATCAAATGCCAAAACAGGCAAACCACTGGCCAGCGCTTCGACAGTGACATTGCCAAAAGTTTCTGACTGACTCGGGAACAAGAACATATCGGCACTGGCGTAATAGCTGGCCAAAGTATCGTGCGTGAGCATGCCCGCAAAAATAGCGTCTGGGCAACGCTGATGTATCGTCTCGCGCAGTGGTCCATCACCTACCAACACCAAGCGAACATCTGCACCCACGCTTTTCAGCGCCTCATAGGTGGCCATGACTTGGCCCAAATTTTTCTCGGCAGCCAAACGTCCAACCGAAATCAGTACCACCGTCTCCGGCTTGGCTTGCCAAGTGCTGCGCAGGGCTTCACTGCGTTTCGCAGGATTGAAGAGTTGGGTGTCCACACCACGGGCCACCACTTTCAAATTCAAAAATCCGTGTTGCAGCAACTCCGCACGCAGCGCTTGAGTGGGCACCATGGTGCAGGCTGTGGCATTGTGGAATTTGCGTAAATAAGCCACGATGGGTTTGCGCAACCAACCCACGCCGTAGTGCTTGCTGTAGCTGTGAAAATTGGTTCGAAAGTCCGATGTGACGGGCAGCTTGAGCACTTTGGCCGCTTGCAAGGCCGACCACCCCAAGGGGCCCTCAGTGGCGATGTGCACCACATCCGGGCGACGCAGCGTCCAGGCTTTGATCAAATTCTTTTTGCTGGGCAAGCCCAACTTCAATTCGGGATAACGCGGGATCGGCATGCCGCGCATCAACACCTCTTCAAACCCGGGATCATGAGAGGCTTGATCAACTGAAGTTTGGCGAGGACGGATCAGCTGTACATCGTGATTGCGCAGGCAGAGCCCTTGAACCAATTTGGCCAAAGTGACCGCCACGCCATTGACCTCGGGCGGCCAAGTCTCGGTCACCACAGCAATGCGCATTGAAGGCCGAAAGGCGGGGTAGTCTTCCAGAACGATGGGGTTGACAGCAGTTTGATCCATACCGTTATGGTGGATAAATTCGATAACAAATTCGTGACAAATTCACGCAGTCCTTCAATTTCCCATGAAGATTGCGTGACATCGCACAGATGTCATGGAAATTTCATCAATCGCCTTCAACATCCCCGTCATGCAAGACCACTTGCATCCGTTTTTCAGTTGCCTATTGACCACCGAGGAGCATCCGTGAATCACTTTTTTGAAGCCTTGCGAACCCAACGCTTTGATGACCACCGCTACTACCATCACAGCCGTATCAATCAAACGCTCCACCTGATCAGTGCCATCAGTTTCTTGGTCGCTTACGCCATGCTGTTCGTGGATCCGGTGATATCGGCCTTGATTGCCTGGTTGGTCTCCATGACCACGCGCCAGTCAGGCCATTTCTTCTTTGAACCCTTGGGCTATGACGAAGTGAACCAAGCCACCCAAGAATACAAAGAAGAAATCAAAGTCGGCTACAACCTGAATCGCAAAATTGTGTTGCTCAGCATCTGGGCCTTATTGCCTTTGGCACTGTATGCACAACCGGGCTTATTTGGGCTGGTGGACGTGTGGACCACGCCGAACGAATTGATTCGCCAAATTGGCGCATCCTGGCTCTTGCTCGGCGTATCGGGCCTGCTGTTTCGCACCATCCACTTATGCTTCATCAAAGACGTGCAGACCGGCTTGGTGTGGATGACCAAAATTTTGACCGACCCTTTTCACGACATCATTTTGTACCACAAGGCACCGCTGTATTTGCTCAAGGGTGAATTGATCGATAACAACCCCAAGCAGATGTACCACTGAACAATCAAAAGAGTTTCGACTCACAGCCCAAAAATGCACCCTCGGGTGCATTTTTTATCTCCTGATTCAGCTGCGCCACATCTCTTTCAAAATGCTTCGCCGAATCGACTTGTTGGTCATCTGCACATCGGCCCACCATCCGCCAGCGCGCATGTCCTGACAAGCGGCGACAAAGCGCTGGAGCACAGCCTCGAAATCTGCATCGCTGTAATTCAAACTGAATATCAAGCGTCCTGTCCCCACCCAACTCAGCGCCAAGCCATGGGCACGCAAGTAGAACTGCAGCATCCAGTTGTAGCGGCTCGGTTCGGTGTAGTACAGGCTCCAAACGCTGGACATATTGGCTGCGCGCAAAGGCAAATCGTGCTGCTCCATGGTGGCGTTGAAATGCGCCCGCCGCGCATCCCAACGCGCGTCTAAATCATCATAAATTTGAGCGTATTCGGGTTGATCCAACTTTTCCAGAAACACCGACATGGCGCCCATGACGTGAGGATGGGCATTGAACGTGCCTCGGGCAAAGCAGATGTCAGCCGGTCGATCCTCGCGATAGCGCTTCATCAAATCCGCACGGCCACACACCACGCCCACGGGATAGCCACCGCCCAGTGTTTTGCCGTACGTCACCATGTCGGCTTGCACGCCAAAGTAAGCTTGGGCACCGCCTTTGGCCAAGCGAAAGCCTAAAAACACTTCGTCAAATATCAGCACGATACCTCTCTCGGTACAGACTTGTCGCAACTGCTGCAGCCACGTTGTGTAGGCTTGGCGGTCATAGGCGGCTTTGCGACTGCTGTCCACCAACGACGAGTCACCTGGCGCGCCTTGGTTCAGGTGCAAGGCTTGCAAGGGGTTGATGAGCACGCAGGCAATGTCTTTGCGTGAACGCAAGACCTGCAAACTGCGGACATGCATGTCTCGCAAGGTGTAGGTTTCACGCGGCGGCATCGGGTTGCCCGGACCAGGTTGGACGTCTTCCCACCAGCCATGGTAAGCCCCGCAAAACCGCACCAGATTTTTGCGCCCGGTGTGGTAACGCGCCAAACGCACGGCCTGCATCACGGCCTCGGTGCCAGACATGTGAAACGACACCTCATCCAGACCTGAGATG
>CANFMK010000224.1 GCA_947448325.1 Comamonadaceae bacterium | reverse complement strand
TCTTCCGATTCGGCCTCGGTCAGTCCCGTTGGCCAGACTTTGTCTGAGTTAGACATAGTTTTCTCCTTGCAGAAGACGTGCACGGCCCGCACGAGGGCTATTCTTGGTCACCATGACCAGGAATGGGGTCGACCTCAATCCGATCGCAACCGGGCCACTTCGGCCGGGGTGGACGTCCACAAGGTCATTCATTTCAAGCCCGCCTCGGCATGCGCCAGGGCAGCATGGCTTGAACCACCGGTGACACCAAACGCGGCACCGACAGGGTTTCGTGAAAGGCGAGCATGGGCTCGCCGGCATATTCAAATTGCAACAAGGCACGCTGGTAAAAAGGCGTGTCTTCCAGTTGCTCATGGACCCGCACCGCTTGCGCACTGCGCATGCGCCGTGCAATGCGCCAGCCGGTTTTAGGCAGCGGCTGGCTGGGCGGTGTGGCGATCGATTCGACCACCCCTTTCGGCGTGAAGCGCAGCGACAACAAACGATCCTGTTGGCCCGGCGCTTGCATGTCGTAGTGCACCAGCGTGCTGCCATCGCGCATGCGGGCGCGCGACCAGTCCCAGGTGTGAAAGCCCTGGTCTACCGGTTCATCGCCCTCGTTGGAATCCAGGTAAGCGTGCCCCTGCCACTGCAAATGGGGCGACTGCAAATTCACCTCGATGCGAGAAGAAGGCGCCAAAGGTCCCCAGCGATGCCGGCCTGCGGCGTCCAGCGGTGTGGAAAAGTCAAACAGCTGTTGCGGCCATACTTTGATGTGACCCTGAATGCGGTGTGGCAAAGGCATGCCGACTTCGTTGATGTCAATGTGCATGCAGTCACCATCCCAGCGCACCTGACTGGGGCCAATTTGGAATTGACGGGCGCTGCGCGCGCAGTGACGCGCACCGCGCTCGGTCATGGCCCATCGACCCCGGCCTTTGCTGTAGATCGCGACATTCAATGCGCAATGGTTGTCCGGATCAGCCCGCCCGCGCTTGCGGGCCCAGGCGTAGTAAGGCGAGAACACACTGCCCACAAAGGCAATGAGGGTGATGCTGTGTTGACCGTCGTCACTCATGGCGTCGACATACCACCAAAGGTAGCCTCCATCGGGAACTGCCTGGTCGAAACGAGGCTCTCCATCACGACCTCGGCCGCCCTTTGCCCTGACAAGCTCGCCATCGGCACCCCCGGCCCCGGGTGCACACTGCCCCCAGCCAGGTACAAACCCGTCAAGGGGGTTTGCGCCCCCGGACGGGAGAAGATGCTCGTCCAGCCGTGTGTCGCCTGTCCGTAGAGCGCGCCCCCACTGCCCGGAAACCGCTGGTGAAAATCCTGCGGCGTTGTGCGGATGCAGTTGTTCGCCGTGGGCTGCAAGCTCAGACCCAACTGGCGCAGGTGTTGAAACGTGTGTGTTTGGCATTGTTCGACAGCCTCCTCGGTGGGTCCATTGCCATCACCGCAAGCCGGGGCGTTGACCAGACAAAAAATCCGTTCGGCTTGATCAGCCTGCATCTGCCCAGGCCGGTCCTGCGCACACACATACACCGTGGGCTTTTGGGGCAAACGCTGGCGTTCAAAAATATCCTCGAATTCGCTGGCATAGTGGTCTTGGAAAAATACGTTGTGCCGATCCAGCGCAACACCTTGGGCGGGCGTGTGCATCGACCACGTCAGGGCGGACAGCGAGGGGGTGGGCGCTTCTTGCGGCACCGCGCTGCGCGCATGCTCGCCCAGCAAGCCCTGGCGCAGGGCTTGCACATCGCCATTGAAAATCACCCGGTCTGCCGGCAGAAACTCACCCGATTGCAAATGGACTCCACAGACCCGGCCTTGGCGCGCTGCGATGTGCACGCAGGGGCTGCGGTAGCGAAAATCAGCGCCATGCCGACGTGCCACCCTGGCCAGCGATTGTGCCATGCTCACCATGCCGCCATCGACCGACCAGACACCGTCCATCTCCACCTGGGCAATCAACATCAGCGTGGCGGGCGATTGCCACGGATCGGAACCGCAGTAAGTGGCGTAGCGCGCAAACAATTGACGCAAACGCGGATCGGTGAACTGGTGCCCCAGTTGTTGCCACAGGCTGCGCATAGGCCCCATGCGGGCCAAGACACCCAAACCTTGCATACCCAAGCGGGCCGTGAAGCCGCCCAACTTAGGGCGTTGGGCCCGGATCATCGGCCCCTCCAAGGTGGCGTACAACTCGCGCGTGGTTTGACAAAACGCCCGAAAACGCTGCGCCTCCTGCGGGCTCGACCATTCGGCAATGGCCGCCTCGCTGTCTTGCGCTCGGGCCGACAAATCCAGCTGACTGCCGTCGGGCCAAAAATGACGCGCCAGCACCGACAAAGGGCTGATCTGCAGCTCAGCTTCAAGACTGGTGCCCACGCTGCGCAGCAATTCATCGAAGACCCATCGCATGGTGAACACGGTGGGGCCGCTGTCGATGGCGACACCATCGACTTCACGGCTGTGCACTTTGCCGCCGGGCCCTGCTGCGGCTTCGACCACAGTCACATCCAAGCCCCGGTGGGCCAAGCGCACCGCACTGCTCAAACCGGCCATACCGGCGCCCACGATGACGACTTTGTGCTCAGACATGGGCGAGCTCCGGCATCGAGGTGGACGGCACGGGCGAGAGCGCCTTGTCTGGACGCGGCATGTGAAAGGGAAGACCTTTCCAGACGCCAGCCATGTGCTGCACCTGCATGCGCACAAACAAGGACTCTGAGAAAAATTGGTGTTTGTACGCCGCGGCGCTGGCCTGTTGGTGAGCGCCCTGGTGGGCATACTGCAGCATGGATGCGGTGTCTTGCCACAGGCTGAAAGTGCACTGACGGACCAAGGGTGCCTCGCCCAAACCCATGGCCAACAGGCAGCCAGGGGCTTGGTCCAAATCGGCCTGGGCTGCCGGTGCGTAACGCCAAAATGCCATGGCCTTGGTCGGCACGATGCTGGCCCGGGTCAAGACCGCAAAAGGCCCCTTCGCCTGCTCATGTTCGCCCCAAGATTGCGGCGAGCTGGCTTGCCAAGCTTGCTTGTCCCAATGGCCTCGGGCCGATTGCACCGACAAGACCCCAGCCCAGCATTCACGTGCGCGACTGCGGTAGGCTTGAACAGAGGAACTTTGCAGGAAATCCAGCGCCAAATCCAGGTGTGTGAAGGTGCAAATCAAACCTTGGTGCGTGGCACTGGGTCGCAGGCTGAAGCCCCCGCCGTGGCCACTGCCCATGACTTTGGCCATGGTCAGACCGGGTACCTGTTTGTAGGGGGTAGCCCCGGCCACCAAGCGCATCCAACCCCAGCCCTGATGCTGGCGCAGAAAATCGGCCAACAGGACCACCACCACGCCTGACAAGGTGTCGTTCAGAGGAAGGGTGGTGTCCATGGCCAAGGGCTCGGCAAGTCTAAAAAATTGAACCTATTTGGCCGCCACTTTGGTAGGCACCAAAGCGGGTTTGAGCAACTCTGGATAGTCTTTGGCCATGGGCGCACCGTTCAATGGTTTGTAGGCGCCCTGGTGGCAAGTCGCACAGTTGAGCTTGGGCGCGTCGCCCGTGGGCCCCTTGCGGTGATCTGGAAAGACGTCGGTCAATGGCTCCAAGTAAGTGCGGTTCAGGTCGCGGGCCATGCGGATGCCGTGCCAGGCCGTCACACGCTGGGGCGGGCTGTTGGTCCAGTTTTGAAATGACTGGGTGTTGTGGCAATAGGTGCAGTTCACGCCCAGAGAATTAGACATGTGGGTCATCAAGCCATACGTCCACTCGGCTTGCTTGATGGATTGCCGATTGCCTGATGGCAAGGCCGTCGGGCCGTTGACGCGGATTTTTTGGTCATCCAGCAAGAACGGGGTGAACGGGTCATTGGGCAGCGAAGACAGATTGACCACCGGTGAAGGCGTGTTTTGCCCGGCCTTGTCGCCCATGAAATTGGAGCCGTAAGGCTGTGGATTGGACTTGAACCAGATCGCATTGGGCACAGGTTCACCGCGGTGACAGGTGTAGCAGGTCACGCCGGTTTGCGCCACGTGCGGCTGCCAGTCTGCGTTGATGTGCTGGGTCATCTCGATCATGCGACGTGCCAC
>CANFMK010000223.1 GCA_947448325.1 Comamonadaceae bacterium | reverse complement strand
GTTGCCAGTAGCCATAACCGTTCCAAGCAGCAAAACCGCCCAAAACAACAATCAGCACCCAGGATATGAGGTTGCCATAGGTTTTCCAAAAGTGCTTGAGCTCATCAAGCTGCTCTTGTTCTTGGAGGTCGAGAGGTGTTGCCATAGGTTGTATTTCAATTCAATGGGCAGATTGTAGGGTGTGAGCCCAATCGGAAGCCGAAGCCAAGTCTTGCAAGCGTTGAGAACCTGCGCCGTCACGCAATGATTTAACAGTGACTTGCGCCTGCGCCATTTCGTCGGCGCCGAAAATCAGGGCAAATGTTGCGCCAGAACTGTCTGCCTTTTTAAACTGCGACTTCATGCTGCCCATGCCTTCTCCGGAGCCGGCATGCATCTGAACCGCAACACCTTTGGCACGCAAGGACTCAATCACTTTGAAAGCCGCGGGTAAACTGCTTGCGTCAGGAATGATGGCGTAGACATCCGGAGCCAACTCGGCCATGGGTGGGCTTTGCTCTTTGACCAATTCCAACAAGCGTTCAATACCCAAACCCCAACCCACAGCAGGAGCGGGTTTGCCACCAACCTGTTCAATCAGATAGTCATAGCGACCGCCGCCGCACACCGTCCCCTGTGAACCCAGACTGTCGGTGATGAATTCGAACACGGTCAGGTTGTAATAGTCCATGCCGCGAACCAAACGCGGATTGATGGTGTAGGCCAACCCATTGGCATCCAACATCCCTCGCAAGGCGTTGAAATGCGCCAGGGAGGCCTCACCCAAGAACGAAAGCAACTGCGGCGCTGACTCGACCACGGCTTGCAATGCTGGGTTTTTGCTGTCCAAAATGCGCAAAGGGTTGGTGTAAAGACGGCGCTTGGCCTCTTCGTCCAGTACGTCCATATGTTGCTCAAAATGGGCAATCAAGGCACTGCGGTGCGCCAAGCGCTCAGGCGGTTGACCCAGGCTATTGAGTTCCAAACGGATGTCGCGCAAACCCAGTTCTTTGAACAAGGTTGCAGCGAGCAAAATCAATTCAGCGTCGACCTCTGCGCCGCCAAAGCCCAATACTTCCGCGCCTACCTGGTGGAATTGACGGTAGCGGCCGCGTTGTGGACGTTCATGGCGAAACATCGGCCCCATGTAATACAGGCGCTTGCCCCCTTCGTACAGCAGGTTGTGCTCCACCACAGCCCGCACCACACCGGCAGTGCACTCAGGCCTCAAAGTCAAAGCTTCGCCATTGAGCCGATCTTCAAAGGAATACATCTCTTTTTCAACGATGTCAGTCACCTCTCCCAGTCCGCGGACAAACAAGGCGGTAGGTTCGACGATGGGTGTGCGGATGTTGCGGTAAGCGTATCGGGCCATCAGATGGCGCACTTTGCCCTCGAACCACTCCCAGCGGGCGGAATCAGGGGGCAAAATATCGTTCATCCCTTTGACCCCGACCAGTTTGGTCGGTTTGGATGCGGTAGCGGGTTTTTTCTCAGACATGTTCAATCAACTGGCTTTGGCGGCACCAAAGCGGTTTTCAATGTAATTTTCAACCAGGGTTTGGAATTCTGTGGCGATCGACTCACCGCGCAGAGTCAGTTTTTTCTCTCCGTCGATGAAAACAGGGGCCGCTGGGGCTTCACCGGTACCGGGCAAACTGATGCCAATATCGGCGTGCTTGCTTTCACCAGGGCCGTTGACAATACACCCCATGACCGCCACCTTGAGGTGCTCGACGCCAGGGTAGCGACTGCGCCACAGCGGCATTTGCGCACGCAAATAGTCGTCAATTTGTTTGGCCAACTCTTGAAAGGTGCTGCTGGTGGTGCGACCGCAACCCGGGCAAGCGGTGACACTGGGCACAAACACCCGCATGCCCAATGACTGCAGTATTTCATTCGCAATCACCACTTCTTGGGTGCGAGACTCGTTCGGTTGGGGTGTCAAGGACACACGAATGGTGTCTCCAATGCCCTCTTGCAGCAAGATGGACAAGGCCGTGGCTGAAGCCACCGTGCCTTTGGTGCCCATGCCGGCTTCGGTCAAGCCCAAATGCAAGGGGTATTCGCAGCGCTTTGCCAACTCGCGGTACACCGCGATCAAATCTTGCACACCAGACACTTTGCACGAGAGCAAAATTTGTGACGCTTTCATGCCCATTTTTTGAGCCAATTGCGCCGAGCTGATGGCCGAAGAAATCAAGGCCTCGTACATCACCTGTCGGGATTCCCAAGGAACGGAGCGACGACTGTTTTCGTCCATCAAATGGGCCAGTAATTCTTGGTCCAAGCTGCCCCAGTTCACACCAATGCGAACCGGTTTATCCCAGCGCAGGGCCGCTTCAATCATTTGACCGAATTGACGGTCTTTTTTGTCACCTTTGCCCACATTGCCCGGGTTGATGCGGTATTTGGAGAGGGCCTGGGCACAGTCCGGGTAATCTGTCAGCAAACGATGACCGTTGAAATGGAAGTCGCCAATCAAAGGAACCTCTACGCCCATCCGATCGAGTTGCTCGCGAATATGCGGCACGGCCTCGGCGGCCTCAGGGGTGTTGACGGTGATGCGCACCATTTCAGAGCCTGCCAAAGCCAGCTCCTTGACTTGAATCGCCGTGCCAATGACGTCCACCGTATCGGTATTGGTCATGGACTGCACACGCACGGGTGCGTCGCCGCCCACGGTCAAAAGATGGCTGCCCCATTTGACTTGGGCTTGCAGGCTGCGCCGCGCGTGCGGTTGAGCGGGGGGAATAGGAGTGGGCATATTCATCACTTCACCTCAAAGCGGGCCACAGCACCGCGACTGAAAGGGGTTAAATCCAAGGGTTGGCCGCGCACCATAACGTCCACGGCATCAGCCAACCCCACCACCACGGTCAACACAGGAACACCCTTGACGGCGTGAATTTCTCCTGATTTGACCAATTTGTTAAAGACCACAACGCCGCTGCCGTCCTTGACTTCAACCCAAGCTTCGTCTGCCTTGCCTTTGAAGGTCACTTCCAAGGCGGCGCTGTCGGGCTTGTTTGTCACGGCCAGACCTGCGGTTTGTACGGGCATGGATGGCCGAACCGCCTCTGGCTGGCCAGAAGACTCCGAGGGCAGTAAAACCACCATCGCGTTGGCGGGCGTTTGTGAAGCTGCTGGGCTTGCTGCTTCATCGGCCCCCGCCACTGAAGGCGCTTGGGTCAATTCTGAAAGCTTGATGGATGCTGGAGGCAGCCCAAGGACCAGTCCAATCAACACCAACAAAACCAAGGCCAAAAGGACAAATTGGCGATTGCCAGAGCCCCGACGCCAAGTGATATGTCTGCGCCAATCAGGCGCATCCAAATTCGGCGGCGGCCCCTGCAAATGAGAAGAAGCGCGAGGCAACAGGGCCAAAATGGGTTCGGCTTCCACCCTCAGGTGACGGCACACACTGCTGGTCAAAGCACGAACAAAAACAGGGCTTGAAAAAGGCGAGTGATCGTCCGCCTCCAGCGCCATCAAATGACGCACAGGGACTTTGAGAGCCACAGACAACATGTCCAGATGAACTCCCGCACGTTCTCTGGCCTGTTGCAGCAAAGCGCCAGCCGTCTGGACTTGCGGGGTCAAAGCTGCCCCCTCCAAGGGGCTGGATGAAGATGTCAGAGTGGATTCATTCATCGAAAGCCTCACGCTGAAATGCCTGCCATTGAGACGAGCTTGGGAATTGCCGTTGCAATTGTGAGGCATAGCGCTGCACAGCAGCAGCGTCCGCATTTTTCCGCGACCAGACCAGGGCCAGCCACACAGTCTCAGGGCTCGCAGCCACCGTGCTGTTGACCTCGGCCAACACCGCATGGGCGCGCAGTTGCTGATTTTGCTCTCGGTAACTGTGCGCCAAGGCCAATGCAGCTTGCGCTGAGGGTTGACGTTTCAAGGACTGAATCCACAAGTCTTGGGCGGCAGATTCATCCCCCGATTGCTGCACACAAACACCCCAAACCCACAGTGTCTTGGCTTTGGCGTCATACAAAGGTTGTTGTACCGCCCGCGCAAAGCGCTCAAAGGCGGCTGAATATTGGTGCAGCTGACACAAAAATACGCCGTGATTGTGGGCAATATCGGCATCCTGCATCGCCCATTG
>CANFMK010000222.1 GCA_947448325.1 Comamonadaceae bacterium | reverse complement strand
GGCTGGAAAGGCATCGAAGCCTCCGACATGTTGTTGATGCCCGATCCCAACAGCGCCTTGATCGACCCCTTCTTCGAAGAAATCACCTTGGTGTTGATTTGCGACGTGATCGAGCCGACCGATGGCAAGGCCTACGAGCGCGATCCACGTTCGATCGCCAAGCGCGCAGAGACTTACCTCAAGCAGTCGGGCTTGGGCGACACCGCTTACTTCGGTCCAGAACCTGAATTCTTCTTGTTTGACGAAGTGCGCTGGAGCACCGAGCCGAACAACACCTTCTACGCCATCAACGAATACGAAGGCCCATGGAACAGCGGCGCCAAAATCGAAGGCGGTAACCGCGGTCACCGTCCTCGCGTCAAAGGCGGCTACTTCCCAGTGCCCCCTGTGGACAGCACGCACGACATGCGCAGCGAAATGTGCCTGTTGCTGGAGTCTGTAGGCATTCCCGTTGAAGTGCACCACCACGAAGTGGCCGGTGCAGGTCAGTGCGAAATCGGCACCAAGTTCTCAACCTTGGTCGAGCGCGCCGACTGGACTTTGTTGCAAAAGTACGTGATCCACAACGTGGCCAACGCTTACGGCAAAACAGCCACTTTCATGCCCAAGCCTTACGCTGGCGACAACGGTTCCGGTATGCACGTTCACCAGTCCATCTGGAAAGACGGCAAGAACTTGTTCGCAGGCAATGGCTACGCTGGTTTGTCTGATTTTGCCCTGTACTACATTGGCGGCATCATCAAGCACGCACGTGCCTTGAACGCCATCACCAACCCCGGCACCAACAGCTACAAGCGTTTGGTGCCTCACTTCGAAGCCCCTGTGAAATTGGCTTATTCGGCCAAAAACCGCTCCGCTTCGATCCGTATTCCTAACGTGGCTTCTGACAAAGCGCGCCGCGTGGAAGCGCGTTTCCCCGATCCATTGTGCAACCCTTACCTCGGCTTTGCAGCCTTGTTGATGGCCGGCTTGGACGGTATCGAAAACAAGATCCACCCTGGCGAAGCCGCGACCAAAGACCTGTACCACTTGCCTCCAGAAGAAGACAAATTGGTGCCGACCGTTTGCTCCAGCTTGGACCAAGCCTTGGACGCTTTGAATGCGGACCGCGCTTTCTTGACCAAGGGCGGCGTGTTCACCGATTCTTGGATCGATGCCTACATCGAACTCAAAATGCAAGAAGTCACGCGCAGCCGCGTGGAAGTTTCGCCGGTTGAGTACGACATGTACTACTCACTGTGATCTTGCACTGAGCTGTGAAAAAGGACGGCCTGCGCCGTCCTTTTTTTATGCCAGAAAGGGCATGATGAGGGTGAGAAAAATTTCTTTTAAAGCAAGACATGCGTTTGACATACTTCTCCATTTTTCTGAAGGCGTGGCTTCTTGTAGCCTGCATGGCCTGTGAAGTGGCCGGCGCGGATGTGCCTGAAAAGATTTACCGTTGTGGCAACGAGTACACCAATGCCCCAACTCAGCCCGTGAATTGTCAGGAGATGCAAGCCCAAATCATCACCGTCATACCAGGGACTCGCCCCTATGGTGCGCTGGCAGTCACTGCAGCACCTTCTCCAGCAGGTCGCACCAAAATAGAGCCTTCGAGCGCACCGGTATTGGGAGTGTCATCCTCCGAGCCGGTCGATGCCAAAATCAGGGATGCGCAAAAACGAGCGATCTTGGTTGCGGAACTTCAACAAACGCGCGAGCGGCACGCCCAATTGGTCATGGAATACAACGCAGGAGAGCCCGACAAAGTAGGCGGCGAAGCGCGTAACCATCAGAAATACCTGGATCGTCTGGCCAGTTTGAAAGCAGGTATTGCCCGGGCAGAGCGCGATATGGACAGTTTGCAGCGGGAGTTGTCTCGGTTACCTTCACAGCAGGTGGCACAGCCATGAGTCGTTCTTCAGATTCCAGTACGCCGAACAAGGCGTCACCTTCACGCGCGCCAGTGCGTCCCTCAACAACTCCCTGGGGCCTTCGTTTCCAAGCCTTCGATTTACTCGCCACCCCAGTGGCGGTGATCAATGGCCGAGGTTTGGTGTTGTTTGTGAATGCCGCTTTGGAAGACACCATTGGCCTGTCGCGCCGCACTCTGCAAGGCGTTCACCTTGCTGACTACTTTGTGGATAAAAAACCCTTGGAAATCGCCCTGGACGGCGCGCGTTCCAATGAGTTTGCAGCCCTGCGTTACGAAGCTTCTTTGCAACGCGCCAACCACGAGGAAGTTTTACCGGTCCATGTGATCGTGGCCCAAACCGACCAAGCCGATGAGGTGATTGTGGAGTTGCTGCCGATTGAGCAGCAAACCCGGCAAGAGCGTGAGGAGCGCTTGATCGATCAAGCTCAGGCGAACAAGGAGTTGATCCGTAATTTGGCCCACGAAATCAAAAACCCACTGGGCGGAATTCGGGGGGCGGCGCAGCTGCTGGAAATGGAGTTAGACAGCAAGGACCTGACGGAGTACACCCAAGTCATCATCCATGAGGCGGATCGCTTGCAGACCTTGGTGGACCGCTTGCTGGCCCCACACCGCAGGCCCCACGTGGTCGGCGATGTCAACATGCACGAGGTCTGTGAGCGGGTGCGGTCTTTGATTTTGGCCGAGTTCCCCAAGGGTTTGAAAGTGGTGCGGGACTACGATATTTCCATTCCCGAGTTCAGGGGCGACCGCGAACAGTTGATTCAGGCGGTGCTCAATATTGCCCATAACGCATCGCAGGCCTTGGCGGATCGGCGCGCAGAGGGTGACGCGGAGATCATTTTGCGCACCCGGATTGCCCGGCAAGTCACTTTTGGCAAGCAGCGGTATCGCTTGGCATTGGAATTGCATGTCATCGACAACGGGCCTGGCGTACCAGACTCGATCAAGGACCGCATTTTCTTTCCGCTGATTTCGGGACGAGAGGGTGGTTCTGGCCTGGGACTGACGCTGGCGCAAACTTTTGTACAACAACACCATGGCCTGATTGAGTGTGAAAGCATGCCTGGCCGAACGGATTTCAAAATTTTGATCCCGTTGCCTTGACCTCTTATAGAAAGCAAGTTTCACAATGAAGCCGATCTGGATCGTAGACGATGACCAATCCATTCGCTTCGTGCTCGAAAAAGCACTGTTGCGTGAAGGCTTGCCCACGCGCAGCTTCACCAATCCGCGCGAAGTGTTGAAGGCTTTGGACGGTTTGGCTGAAGCCGAAGGTCCGCAAGCCTTGGTCAGTGACATCCGCATGCCTGGGGGTTCGGGCTTGGATTTGCTGACCTCCATCAAGGAGCGTTTGCCCGGTCTGCCAGTCATCATCATGACGGCGTTTTCGGATTTGGACAGCGCGGTTTCGGCTTTTCAAAACGGCGCATTCGAGTACTTGCCCAAGCCCTTTGATTTGCCCAAAGCGGTGGAGCTGATTCGCCGTGCGGTCGAAGAAAGTCAGCGCGAAGAAGTGGCTGAAGTGAAGATGGCGGCCACGCCAGAAATGCTGGGCCAAGCGCCTGCGATGCAAGATGTGTTTCGCGCGATTGGCCGTTTATCGCAAAGCCAGGTCACGGTGATGATCACCGGCGAGTCGGGTTCCGGCAAAGAGCTGGTGGCGCGCGCGCTGCATAAACACTCTCCCCGCGCCAGTGGGCCGTTTGTGGCCATCAACACGGCGGCGATTCCCAAGGATTTGCTGGAAAGCGAATTGTTTGGCCACGAACGCGGCGCATTCACCGGCGCGCAAACTTCGCGTCGAGGTCGCTTTGAGCAGGCCGAGGGTGGTACCTTGTTCTTGGACGAAATCGGGGACATGCCTTTCGATCTGCAAACCCGCTTGTTGCGCGTTCTGTCTGACGGACACTTTTACCGAGTCGGTGGTCACAATGCGGTCAAGGCCAATGTGCGCGTGATTGCCGCAACGCACCAAAATTTGGAGCAACGCGTCAAACAAGGGGTGTTCCGTGAAGACTTGTTTCACCGCCTGAACGTGATTCGTTTGCGCCTGCCCGCTTTGCGTGAGCGGCGTGAAGATGTGCCGATGCTGACGCGTCATTTCTTGCTGCAAAGTGCGCAGCAATTGGGCGTGGAACCCAAGCGCATTTCCGATGCCGCATTGGATTTGCTGGCGACGTTCCAGTTCCCCGGCAATGTGCGCCAACTCGAAAACATTTGCCATTGGCTCACCGTGATGGCGCCGG
>CANFMK010000221.1 GCA_947448325.1 Comamonadaceae bacterium | reverse complement strand
TTCAATTCAGTTTGATATTGGCTTGCCGAATGACTTTAGCCCACTTTGATGTTTCACTTTTGATGTAAGCATCAAAGCCTTCCACCGAGGTGGCTAGGGGTTCCATGCCACTGCTGCGCATTTGGGATTTGAGGGCCTCGTCGTTCAAAGCGGCCGTGAATTCGGCATGCAGGCGTTTGATGATGACCGGCGCTGTGTTGGCCGGGGCCACCAAGCCAAACCAACCGGTGGAGTCGTAGCCAGAGAGGCCCGATTCAGACACGGTGGGGACCTCGGGCAAATTGGCAAGTCGTTTGGGGCTGGTGACGGCAAAGGCTTTGAGTTTGCCAGCCTTGATGTGCGGTAGGGCCGCAGGCAAATCGGTGATCGACAACTGAATTTGCCCTGACAAGGTGTCCATGGCGGCGGGGCCAGAGCCTCGGTAGGGTACTTCCACCAATTGAATGTCTGCCATCTGGGTGAACAAGGCGCTCGACAAGTGCATGGCGGTGCCGTTTCCGCCATGCCCGATGGACAGCTTGCCCGGTTGCGCCTTGGCCAGTGCGATCACTTGCTGCAGCGTTTCAGCGGGCACAGAGGGGTGTCCCACAATCACAAAAGGAATCGCGGCCAACATGGTGATGGGGACAAAATCTTTGGCCACATCAAAAGGCATTTGCGGATACAGGCTGACGTTGGCCGTCAGTCCGCCGGCAGCGCCCACGCCCAAGGTGTAGCCGTCGGGCGCTGCCTTGGCCACTGCCGCCAAGCCAATGTTGCCACCCGCGCCAGGGCGGTTGTCGACCACCAAGGTCTGCCCCAATTTGTCGTTGAGGCGAGGCGACAGCATGCGGATGATGGCGTCCGAACTGCCCCCGGGCGGAAATGTGACCACGACCTTGATGGGTTTGTTGGGGTAGTCGGTGGGCTGCGCCAAAGCTGTCCACGGGAGCAGACAGGCGAGTACGGAACCATAAAACCAGTTTTGCCATTGAAAAGAGCGACGGTGCATGCGGACCCCTAAGTTGCGTGCCACTGTAGCCTTGCTGCCAGCACACAGCAATCAGGGTTTGAATGGAGTCGGATGAAAAGTGGGGGCACGCGTTGGCCTGGCCCCAGGGGCTGCCGCCTTAGCGACATGGGCGCGCGCAAGCCCCACCCAAAATTGTCGCCACAACCAGGAGACAAGCCATGATTCAATTCATCGGGAAATCGATGCTGTGCGCTGTCATTGCGGTCATGGGCAGTTTGGCCTGCCAAGCGCAAACAGTCCTCAGCCCAGCAGTGCCGTCTCGCATAGAGGTGCATGCCCTTCCCACACAAACCCTCACCGGCGACGAATTTTTAAAAGGAACCGACAAAGGCAAAGCGCACTTGCTGGGCGCCGAGTTGCGCATTCCACAAGGACAAAAGGCCAAGTTCCCTGCCGTGGTGTTGATCCACGGCAGTGGAGGCGTGAGCGGCAGCATGGACCTGTGGGTGCATGCCTTGAACCAAGCAGGCATTGCAACCTTGGTCGTCGATACTTTTTCGGGGCGCGGCATCACCAGCACCGTGCAAGACCAAACCTTGCTGCACAGTTTGGCGATGATGGTCGACGGTTATCGCGGCCTGGATTTACTGGCCAAGCATCCGCGCATTGATGCGACCAAAATTTCCATCATGGGATTTTCAAAAGGCGCTGTAGCGTCGGTGTTTTCTGCATCCACCCGATTCAAAACACTGTATGGCAGTCCGGCCAAGTTTGCATCCCACATTGGGCTCTACACCCCTTGCAATACCCGCTTCATGGCTGATTCAGAAGTGACGGGTGCGCCGATGCGGTTTTTCCACGGTACCTCAGACGACTATGTGAATGTCGTGCCTTGTCGTGCCTTTGTTGCAGAGCTAAAAAACAAAGGCGTGGACGCTACCTTGACCGAATTTCCAAACACGCAGCATGGCTACGACAGTCCTTTGGCCCCCGAGAAACTGGCTGTGCCGACAGCGCAAAGCACGCGCAATTGCCAGTTTGTAGAAAAAACCAAGGGCGAATTGTTCAACGTCCAAAGTGGCGCCCCCTTCAGCTACACCGATCCCTGTGTCGCGGTGGGAGCGCATGTGGGCCACAACCCTGACTCCACGGCCAAAACGGTCAAGAGCGTGGTTGAATTTTTACAGTCACTTTAATGTCCAACTTCACTGAAAGTCCATCATGAAATTCCACTCACTCGCTGCAACCGTGTTGACGGCTTCCTGCGTCTGTTTTGCGCCTGTGGCTCAGGCCGCCACCAGTGTGCTGTTCATTGGCAACAGCTTTACCTATGGGCATGGCTCGGCGGTTCGGTTTTACCGCGCAGACACGGTCCGTGATTTGAACCGAGAAGGCCAGGGCGGTGTGCCGGCCTTGTTCAAGTCCTTTACCCAGCAAGTCGGTATGGACTACGACGTGGCGATTGAAACCCGCGGCGGCACCGGCATTGATTGGCATGTGGCCAATCGATTGAGTGTCATCACCCAGCAGCCATGGGACATTGTGGTGGCGCATGGTTACAGCACCTTGGATGCCAAAAAGCCCGGTAATTCAGAACAATTGGTGCAAACCGCGCAGCAACTGGCGCAAGCACTCCAAGCCAAAAATCCGAAAGCCGATTTGCGCTTGGAGGCTACGTTTCCGCGCGCCGACGAAACCTATGGCCCCAAAGGCGCTTGGTATGGCAAAACCATTGGCGATATGGCCAAGGATGTCCGAGCGGGGTACGACTTGGCGGCCAAGTCCAGCCCGGTGATCAAGGGTGTGATCCCGGTTGGCGAAGCCTGGGTGCGCGCCATGGATGCCGGTGTGGCCGACAACAACTCATTAGACGGCACCGACGCAGGCAAGTTGAACCTGTGGACCTATGACAACTACCACGCCAGCACTGCGGGCTACTACCTCAAGGGCTTGGTGGTCTTTGGCGCGCTGACTTTGCAGGATCCTCGCTCCTTGGGCGGCAATGAATGCTCGGGTTTTGAGTTGGGCCTGTCGGTGCCGCAGATCAAAGCCTTGCAGCAAGTGGCGTATGAGCAGCTCAAGCAGTCTTACCCCGTCAAAACAGCCCCTTTAGAGAACTTGGCGGTTGAAGCGCCACAGCGTTGTTTGCCTGCGCGTTGAAGCGACTCGATTATGTTCGTTCAACTTCACGGAGTTCCTTGATGAATCCTCTTCTCGCGTCGTTTTTTCGTGTCGTTTGCTTCACCAGCGCGATCACTGTGGTGGGTTGTGCGAATTTGACTCCGGCGCAGCGCGTGGAAGGCGCTAAGCCAGGTTCAGGGCCTGCTTATGCGGTCGACCCCTATTGGCCCAAGCCATTGCCTAACCGTTGGCTGCTGGGACAGGTGGCGGGTATAGCCACGGACAAAAATCAAAACATTTGGGTCATCCATCGCCCCAATACCTTGACTGAAGATGAGTGGGGCGCGACCTTGAATCCCCCGCGTTCCCATTGTTGTACCGCAGCGCCCCCCGTGCTGCAATTGGATGCCGCCGGTCATCTTTTGCAGTCTTGGGGCGGACCGGGTGCAGGTTACGAGTGGCCCAAGAACGAACACGGCATCTACGCCGATCCTGAAGGCAACATTTGGATCGGCGGCAACGATGCCAAAGACCACATGATTTTGAAGTTCACAGCGCAGGGTAAATTCTTGATGCAAATTGGCCATGCCGGTCAAAGCGAAGGCAGTTTGTCGAAATCGCAATTGGGTCGCCCTGCGCACATGGAGATGGATGTGTCTGCGCGTGAGCTCTACGTGGCCGATGGTTATCAAAATCGCCGCATCATTGTCTTTGATGCTGATACGGGCGCCTTCAAGCGCATGTGGGGGGCTTATGGGCAAGCCCCGCAAGATGGATCATTTCCAGGCTACGACACACAGGCCACGTATTTTGGTAACCCGGTGCATTGCGTTCGTTTGATGCGCGACGGCACGGTGCTGGTGTGCGATCGCATGAACAACCGCATTCAGGTGTTCACCAAAGAGGGCAAATTCATCAGGCAAATGGTGTTTGAAGCGAACACCCGAGGCTCGGGTTCGGTGTGGGATCTGGTGGCGAGTGAGGACCCCAGCCAAACCTTTTTGATGATTGCCGATGGCACCAACAACGAGGTGCGCATTGTGCGTCGTGAGACCGGTGAAATCCTGGGCACTTTCGGGCGCTCAGGCCGCCAGGCGGGCGACTTCCATTGGGTGCACAACATTGCGATCGATGCGCAAGGCAACCT
>CANFMK010000220.1 GCA_947448325.1 Comamonadaceae bacterium | reverse complement strand
GAGTGGCCAATGAAACCGAGCCGTGCCATCTCCATCAGGTCTTGGCGCGGCAAAGGTGGCAGCCAACGGCCGCAGCGCCAGCGCATCAAGACCAACGCGCTCAGGGGCATCAGGCTGTAGCGGGCCAGCAAAAAGCCCGTCGGCGAAATCATGTGGAACAGGTATTTTTGCAACGTGAAGTTGCCGCCCCAGATGACGATCAGGCCTAAAGCGACAAACAGCGTCAAGCGATCGTGGGGGTGCACAGGGCGATGGGGCATGGGCCATTGTCTCAGGGCGACGCCCACGCGGCTGTCACCCCGGCTGCAAACGCCGGTCTTAGGCCAGATGGACCGGCACCCGCGCGGCCAGCGCGCACATCAGCTCATACCCCACAGTGCCAGCCGCTTGCGCCACCTCGTCAATGCTCAGCACTTCACCGTTGGCCGCATGACCCCACAGCGTGACGGTGCTGCCCACGCCCGCATCGGGCATCTCTTGCAAGTCCACCACCAGCAGGTCCATGCTGACCCGGCCCAAGGTGCGGCTGCGCAACCCGTCGACCAGCACCGGCGTGCCAGTGGGGCACAGGCGGGGGTAACCGTCGGCGTAGCCGCAGGCCACGACGCCCACGCGCATCGCGTGATCGGCGACAAATTGCGAGCCGTAACCGACGCTGTCGCCCGGTTGCAGATGCTGCACGGCGATGATGCGGGCGTTCAGACTCATGGCCGGATGCAGATCCCAGTGGGCGGCATCGTGCTCTGGAAAATCGGGCGCGCTGCCGTACAGCGCAATGCCCGGACGCACCCAGTCCGCTTTGACCGCAGGCTGCCCGGCATGGCGCAAAGTCGCCGCGCTGTTGCTCAGGCTGCGCTCGCCGGGCAGGTCGCGGGTGGCCAGTTCAAAACGGGCACTTTGGGCGGCGATGCCCTTGGGGCCGTCCGCATCACTGAAATGGGTGATGAGCGAGATTTCGTCGACCTGCGGCAAGGCGTTCAGCCGCGTCCAGGCCGAGCGGTAACGCTGGGGCGCAAAGCCCAGCCGGTTCATGCCCGAATTCATTTTCAGAAACACGCGGTGCGGCTCATGCGTTTTGTGCAAGGCCAGCATGTCAATCTGCTCGTCGCAGTGCACCGTGTGCCACAGGTGCAAACGCGAGCACAGCTCCAGATCGCGCGCTTCAAACACCCCTTCGAGCAACAAGATCGGGCCGCGCCAACCCAAAGCGCGCACCCGCTCGGCCTCGTTCAGGTCCAGCAACGCAAAGCCATCGGCACCGCGCAGACCCTCAAACACCCTCTCAATGCCGTGACCGTAGGCATTGGCCTTGACCACCGCCCACACCTGGGCGTCGGGCGCGGCCAAACGGGCGCGCGCCAGGTTGTGGCGCAAAGCAGCGGTGTGGATCGTGGCCTGTATCGGTCGGGGCATGGGCTTTGCAGTCGGCCCTGTCACAGGGCCAGAGGTCAAGACAGCCTCCATTGTGGCACTGCAACGCCGTGATATAACCCTTTGACCCCGAAGTTGTCTCTCCGTTCAGACTTGGGCCAGGCTCTGTGGCCGGCCCTCTCACCCCAGGATTTCATGAAGCGCGGTTTCTTTACCATCATGGCGGCCCAGTTTTTCAGCTCGTTGGCCGACAACGCGCTGTTTGTGGCCGCCGTGGAGCTGATCCGCACCAGCGGTGGTGCCGAATGGCAACGTGCTGCTTTGGTGCCCATGTTTGCTTTGTTTTACGTGGTGTTGGCGCCTTTTGTCGGCGCTTTTGCCGACTCACGCCCCAAAGGCCAAGTCATGTTCATCAGCAACGCCATCAAGGTGGTGGGCTGCTTGATGATGTTGTTTGGCACCCACCCCTTGCTGTCGTATGCGATTGTGGGTTTGGGCGCTGCCGCTTACTCGCCCGCCAAATACGGCATCTTGACCGAGTTGCTGCCGCCGTCTCAGTTGGTCAAGGCCAATGGCTGGATCGAGGGCTTGACCATCGCCTCCATCATTTTGGGTGTTCTGGTGGGCGGTCAACTGGTGGGCGCGCATGCCACCGACATGCTCTTGGGCCTGGACTTTCCGTTCATCGACACCGGCATCGACACCGCGCCCGAAGCGGCGATTGCCCTGCTGATCTTGGTGTATGCCCTGGCAGCTTGGTTCAACACCCGCATTCCCAACACCGATGCCCCATTGCGCCCGCTGCCGCAGAACCTGTTGGCCTTGCTGCCCGACTTTTGGCACTGCAACACCCGTTTATGGAAAGACCGTCTGGGTCAAATTTCCTTGGCCACCACCACCTTGTTTTGGGGCGTGTCGGGCAATTTGCGTTACATCGTGCTGGCCTGGAGCGCCGCCGCTTTGGGCTACAGCACCACGCAGGCGTCCAGCCTGGTGGGTGTGGTGGCGATTGGTACCGCCGTGGGCGCGGTGGTCGCCTCGGTGCGCATGAAGCTGCACCAAGCCACCCGCGTCATGCCGCTGGGCATTGCCATGGGCTTGCTGGTGGTGGCCATGAACTTCATCACCAACGTGTGGGCTGCGGCGCCGTTTTTGATTTTGCTGGGTGCCATTGGCGGCTTTTTGGTGGTGCCCATGAACGCTTTGTTGCAACACCGTGGCCACAACCTGATGGGCGCAGGCCGCTCGATCGCGGTGCAAAACTTCAACGAACAGGCCTGCATTTTGGCTTTGGGCGGCTTTTACAGCTTGTCCACCGGTCTGGGCTTGTCGGCCTTTGGCGCGATCACCGCTTTTGGCTTGCTGGTGGCCAGCGTGATGTGGGTGATCCAGAAATGGCATGCCCATAACTGTGTGGCGCACAAAGAGGTGGTGGACCACCTGATCAATCTGGCCAAAAACGACCAGATGCACGGCTGAGCCTCACGGCCTCGCCGATTGCCAACATGACCCAACCACCCCAAAGCCACGGCCTGGCCGTTGCCGCGCTGCTGCTCAACGCCCTGGTGTGGGGCGTGTCTTGGTGGCCGTTTCAAACCTTGCACACCTTGGGGCTGCACCCTTTGTGGGCCACTGCACTGGTCTATGGGCTTTGCTTGGTGGTGGTCTGGGCGTTGAGACCCCAAGCTGCGCGCGGTTGGCGCGAGCATCCCTGGCTGTGGCTGCTGATTTTCGCTTCCGGCTTGACCAATGTCGGCTTCAACTGGGCGGTGACGATTGGCGATGTGGTGCGGGTGGTGCTCTTGTTTTACCTCATGCCCGCATGGTCGATCTTGATCGCCTGGTGGCTGCTGGGCGACAAGCCCACCCGCAGCGCCGGTGTGCGCCTGGTGCTGGCTTTGGCCGGCGTGGCCATCGTGCTGAAAAAACCCGACACGCCCTGGCCGGTGCCTGAATCCACGGCGGACGCCTTGGCCTTGATGGGCGGCTTTTGTTTCGCCTTGACCAACGCGCTGCTGCGCAAACTGCACGACTCACCCGAGCCCGCGCGCATGCTGGCCATGTTTGGCGGTGGCACCTTGATGGCCACGCTCACTGCGCTGGTCGGGGTGAGTCTGGGCCTGATGGCGCCGATGCCCGTCCTCAGTGCCGACTGGGCGCTCCCGGTGCTGCTGCTGTCGCTGGCTTTTTTGGTGGGTAATCTGGCACTGCAATACGGCGCAGCGAAACTGAGTGCGCAAACCACCGCGCTGGTGATGCTGTCTGAAATTGTCTTCGCCAGTTTGTCGGCGGTCTGGCTGGGCAGCGCGCAGCTCAGCGCCAACACCCTGTGGGGCGGTAGCCTGATCGTGTGCGCGGCCTTGCTGTCGATTTGGCCGCCGTCCCAAAACGCCTGAAAAAACAGGCACACTGGGGGTCCGCAAGGCCGCCGTCCCCTGCCCGCCTGCCTCACAAGGAGTTTGTCCATGCCATCCATTTACGACTTTGAAGCCCTGGCCATCGACGGTCAACCCGTGAATCTGTCGGCCTTCAAGGGCCAAGTGCTGCTGATCGTCAACACCGCCAGCGCCTGCGGCTTCACGCCGCAATTTGCCGGCTTGGAACAACTGCACCAAAGCTACGCCGCGCAAGGCTTGGCGGTGCTCGGCTTTCCGTGCAACCAATTCGGCAGCCAAGACCCCGGCAGCAATGATGAGATTGGCGCTTTTTGCCAGCGCAATTACGGCGTCAGCTTCCAAATGATGGAGAAGATCAAGGTCAACGGCGACGGCGCGCACCCGCTGTACCAATGGCTCAGCGCCGAGGCCCCAGGCATCTTGGGCAGCAAAGCCATCAAATGGAACTTCACCAAATT
>CANFMK010000219.1 GCA_947448325.1 Comamonadaceae bacterium | reverse complement strand
TGACCATGGAGGAAGAGTCGCGCTTGTTGTTTGAGTTGTGCAAAACCTCGCCGGCTTTTCGCTCGGTGATCGGCACCACCGTGGGCATTGGTTCGCAAGGCATTTTGATGGACGGCACGCAGGCGCAAAAAGACTATTACCTGCCCAAGTTGGCCACCGGCGAATTGATGGCCTCGTTTGCCCTGACCGAACCCGATGCCGGTTCGGATGCCGCCTCGCTGCGCACCACAGCGATCTTGGACGGGGATCACTACGTGGTCAACGGCACCAAGCGCTACATCACCAACGCGCCGCATTCCACGATCTTCACCTTGATGGCGCGCACCAACCCGCAAGACAAAGGGGCCTCTGGTGTCTCTGCCTTCATTGTGGACGCCAAGTCGCCGGGCATCAGCCTGGGCAAGATCGATAAAAAAATGGGGCAAAAAGGCGCGCACACCTGCGATGTGATTTTCGACAACGTGCGCGTGCCTGCCGCCAACTTGATTGGCGGTGTGGAAGGTCGAGGATTCAAAACCGCGATGAAAGTCCTGGAAAAAGGCCGCATCCATGTGGCCGCCGTTTGCGTCGGCGTAGCCCAGCGCATCTTGGACGATGCGTTGCGTTATGCAGTGGAGCGACAGCAGTTTGGCCAAGCGATTGGTGACTTTCAACTGGTGCAAGCTCTGCTGGCCGACAGCAAGGCCGAACTCTATGCGGCCGAATGCATGGTGATTGACGCGGCGCGCAAGCGCGATGAAGGCCGCGCCGTGGCCACTGAAGCGTCTTGCTGCAAGATGTACGCATCCGAAATGTGTGGCCGCGTGGCCGATCGGGCGGTGCAAATTTTGGGCGGTGCGGGGTATTTGGCCGACTACGGCATTGAGCGGTTTTACCGCGATGTGCGCTTGTTCAGGCTGTACGAAGGCACGACCCAGATTCAACAACTCATCATTGGCCGCAACATGATGCGTGAAGCCCGCGCGGCGATGTGAAGAAGATTTTTGATAAAAACGAAAGAGACACAATGACCCCCATTTCACGCCGCCAGGCTTTAGCCGCACTGAGTGCTTTGACCTGCACGGGATCGGCGCTGGCCCAAGCCGCATTCCCGAGCCAGCCCATCAAATTGATCGTGCCATACCCTGCAGGAGGCGCCACCGATGCGTTGGCCCGCATGATGGCGCAAAAGCTGCAAGACAGTTGGCAGCAAACCGTGGTGGTGGAAAACAAACCAGGCGCGGGCGGCACGATTGGCGCCAACCAAGTGGCCAAGGGAGCGGCCGACGGCTACACCGCTTTGTTCTCCATCGTCGCTTTGCTGCAGCAAATGACCCTGATGAAGCTGCCGTATGACCCGATCAAAGACTTTGCGCCCATCAGCCGTGTGGCCATCAGTCCCAGCGTGTTCGCCGTCAACGCCAGCATTCCGGTGAACAACCTGTCCGAATGGGTCAAGCTGGTCAAAGCCAATCCAGGCAAATACAGCTTTGGCACCTATGGGCCCGGCACCTCGGCGCATTTGCAAGGCGAGTTGCTGAATCTGCAAACCGGCATGGACATGCTTCACATCCCGTACCAAGGGGCTGCGCCTTTGGTCACCGCCATGCTGGGCGGGCAGTTGACCAGCGCATTTTTGGATGCCGGCTCTTCGCGTCAGCATTTTCCCAAGTTCAAGCTGCTCGGTGTGACGGGCAGCGAACGCCTGTCCTGGTTGCCCCAGTTGCCCACCCTGAAAGAGCAGGGCTTGAACTCGTTTGAGCCCCTGGGCTGGTTTGGTATGTTCTTACCGGTTGGCACGCCCAAACCGGTGGTGGACAAATTCTCCACTGAAGTGCAGCGCATTTTGAAATTACCGGATGTACGCGAGAAAATCGAGGCCATGGGGCTGGTGCCTGGGGGTGAATCGCAAGAAAACTTCGCCAAAGTCATCAAGTCAGATGCCGAGGTTTACGCGCGGATCATCCGTGATGCCAAAATCACCTTGAATTGAGTTTGCCGCGCCATGCGATGGCGCAGGACAGATAACAACATCACAAAACTGGAGACCGACGATGACCCCCTTGTTTCAACCTTCTCGCCGCTGGTGGCTGGCTGCAGTGTGCGCAGCTATGTTGGGCTCAGCACAGGCCCAAAGCCCTGCACCGAGCGTCAAGCTGATCGTGGGCTACGCCGCAGGCGGTCCGGTGGATGCCGCCGCCCGTGTGTTTGCCCCCGTGTTCAGTCGCGAGTTGGGACAAACCGTGATTGTGGAAAACCGCGTGGGTGCAGGCGGGGCCGTGGCCGGTCAAACCGTGGTCAAGTCGGCTCCGACAGGCGCTGAGTTGTTTTTTGCCGCCAGCCCGACCATGACCATCAGCCCGCATGTGCTCAAAGCCATGACCTTTGACCCGCTCAAAGACTTGGCGCCTTTGGCCCCGATTCTGACTTACGCCAACGTGTTGGTCATTAACCAGAACCAGCCTTTCAAAACTTTGCCCGAGTTGGTGGCGTATGCCAAAGCCAATCCGGGTCAACTGGCTTACGGCTCTGCCGGCATGGGCGCGTCCAACCACCTCAGTGGCGAATTGTTTGCGCGCCGCGCTGGCATCAGCATGACCCATGTGCCCTACAAGGGCAATGCGCCGGCCATGACCGATGTGATGGGCGGCCAAATTCAAATGATGTTCGACATCGTGGGCGGTGCCAAGTCGTACATCGACGGCGGCAAAGTGCGACCTCTGGCGGTCACCTCCAAAGAACGCAACCCGGCCTTGCCGCAACTGCCCAGCATGACCGAGCTGGGCGTGCGCGACTATGACGTGGGCGGTTGGTACGGCCTGTATGGCCCCTTGGGCATGAATGCCGACACCAGCCAACGCATCGCTGCGGCGACCGCACGCGCTTTGCAAGACCCTGACCTGCGCAAGCGTTGGATCGACCAAGGCTATGTGATCTGGAACGGCAAAGCCACCGATCTGGCCGAGCGCATGCGCCGTGAACATGCGCTGTGGGCCGAAGTGACCAAGGGCATGACGTTCGAGTGACCACGTTTTCTACTTCCCCCCACAGCCGCATTCATCAACTGTTTGACGAACGCGTCGCGCAAGCGCCGCACCACCCCTTTCTGTTCATGCCAGAGAGGGTGATGACGCTGGCCCAATTGGCCCAGCAGGTGGATGCGCTCGAAGTCGAGTTGCGTGAGGCAGGCGTGCGCCTGGGCGATCGCGTGCTGGTGGCTGCAGAAAATTGCCCCGAGCATGTGGCTTTGGTCCTGGCTTGTAGCCGCGTGGGCGCTTGGGCGTGTGGGGTGAATGCCCGCATGACGGCATCGGAGCTGGCCGGTTTTGCCGCCAAAGCCGATGCCCGCGTGGTGTACTTCACGGTGGGCGCCTCTGCTGCCGCACGTCAGCACGCGGATCAGCACAACACCCAGGCCAGTGTGCTGCCTGCTTTGCAACGTAGCCAGACCCACCCCTTGGCGACGGTGCAGACGGGCGAGTTGGCCGAGCGCGTGGCTGCGATCATCTTCACCTCGGGCACCACCGGCCAACCCAAGGGTGTGATGCTCACCCACACAGGCTTGCTGCAATTTGGCAAGGTCTCCTCGCAGTCCCGCCAGTTGGTGCCCACCGACCGTTCTTATGCCTACTTGCCGATGACCCACATCTTCGGTCTGGGCACCGTGCTCATGGCTTCTTTGTATGCCGGCGCCGGTTTGCTGATGCGCAGCCAGTTCGACCCAGCCGATGTGTTTGAAGCCCTGGCCCACCAAGGCATGACCCAGTTGCAAGGCCCGCCTGCCATGTTCACCCGCTTGCTGGCTTGGCTCGATGCGCAGGGTATTGACAAGCCCGCAGCACCCGACCTGCGCTACGTCTACACCGGTGCCGCGCCACTGGACATGAGCGTCAAGAAGGCGATCGAGGCACGCTTTGGCCTGCCTTTGCACCACGGTTATGGCCTGTCGGAATATGCAGGCGCTTTGGCCTTGTGTCGACGGGGCGAGTGGCGCGAGGACACCAGCGCCGGTTATGTGGTCGAAGGGGCCGAGCTGCGCATCGTGGATGCACAGGGCCAAGACTTGCCCACCGGCGAGACCGGCGAGATTTGGATGCGTGGTGTGGGCCTGATGCCCGGCTACTTCCGCGATGCCGACATCACCGACCAAGTGATGAAACCTGGCGGCTGGTACGCCAGTGGCGATTTGGGCCGACAAGATCCTGATGGCGCTTTGCAGGTGGTGGGCCGATTGAAAGAAATGATCATCCGCTCTGGCTTCAATGT
>CANFMK010000218.1 GCA_947448325.1 Comamonadaceae bacterium | reverse complement strand
TCCATGAGTGCCAGCACTCCCACCTCCAAGCTTTTCCCGTTGTGACCACTCATTACACCCCCGCCCCCGATCCACAGTCCGCCCACCTTGCCGTCACTTGGGCCGATCCGCAGCGGCAAATCGCTTTTGAAGCTTGGTTGGCGCGCATCACCCCCGTCCAGGGTTTGCAAGAAGCGAGTTTGCGCATCGCCTCGGCCGATGCCAGTTTTCGCCGTTACCTGCGCATCGAAACCTCAGGCGGGGCCAGTCGCATCATCATGGACGCCCCTCCTGACAAAGAAAATTGCCAACCCTTTGTGCAAGTGGCGCATCTCATGCAGGTTGCGGGCTTGAAAGCCCCTGAGGTGCTGGACTGGGACGCTGAGCACGGCTTCATGCTGCTGACCGATTTGGGCGGCACCACCATGATGGAGGCCATTGACCGCGACCACCCCCAGGCCAATCTGGCCTTGTACCTGCAGGCGGTGGACGCGCTCATCGACTGGCAACTGGCTTCCAAGCCCGGCGTTTTGCCGGCCTACGACGCGGCTTTGTTGAACCGCGAACTGAGTTTGTTTCCCGATTGGTATCTGACCCAGCACCGCGGCCTGACCGTGGAGGGCAAGATGCGCGAGACCTTGAACGAGGCCTTTGCCCACATCGTGCAGCACAACCTGGCCGCCCCCAGTGTGTATGTGCACCGCGACTTCATGCCGCGCAATTTGATGATGCCCACCCAGGCCGACGATTTGCGCCTGGGCGTGCTCGACTTTCAAGACGCGGTCTACGGCCCGGTGACCTACGATGTGGCCAGCCTGATGCGCGACGCCTTTTTGACCTGGGAAGAAGACTTTGTGCTCGACGTGACCGTGCGCTATTGGGAAAAAGCCCGCAAAGCCGGCCTGCTCAACCACGAAGATTGGAGCTCCGACTTTGGCGCGTTTTACCGTGCGGTCGAATGGATGGGCTTGCAACGCCACCTCAAAGTAGCCGGCATTTTTGCCCGCTTGACGCTGCGCGACGGCAAAGCCAAATACCTGCAGGATGCGCCGCGCTTCATCCACTACATCCGCACCACTGCCGGTCGCTACCGCGAACTGCGGCCTTTGATGCGCTTGGTCGAGGAGGTGGAAAACATCCAGGTTCAGACCGGTTTCGCCTACGGGCGCATGTAAGCCATGGCGCGTTTTTTCTGCCCCCTGCCCTTGCACACGGGCGATGTGTTGAGTCTGCCGCCTTCGGCCGCGCGTCATGTGCAGGTGCTGCGCCTGCAACCGGGCGATGGCATCACGCTGTTCAACGGCCAAGGCGGCGAGTTTGCGGCCACCGTCATGCGCATGGGCCGCTCCGATGTGGAGGTGCAGATCGGGGCGCACAACGCCACCGAGCGCGAAACCGCTTGCGCCGTGCATTTGCTGGCGGGCATCACCGCCAACGAACGCATGGATTGGCTGGTGGAAAAAGCCACCGAACTGGGCGCCACCAGTCTCACGCCTTTGACTGCCGAGCGCAGCGTGCTCAAACTCAAAGGCGAGCGCGCCGAGAAAAAGCTGGCCCACTGGCAAGGCGTGGCCGTGGCGGCAGCCGAACAATGCGGGCGCAACCGCGTGACGCGCATCGATGAAGCGCAAACCTTGGCCGCTTGGCTGGCGCAGCACCCTGCGGGCACTGGCGTGCGCTTGGTCTTGTCTTTGTCACCCGGCACACAGCCGCTGCGCACGGCGGTGCAAGGTCACACTGACGTGACCCTGCTCAGTGGCCCGGAAGGCGGTTTGACCCCCGCTGAAGAAACCCTGGCCTTTGCCGCAGGCTTTGTGCCGGTGACCCTGGGGCCGCGCGTGCTGCGCGCCGAAACCGCACCGCTGGCGGTGTTGGCGGCGTTGACTTTGGCGTAATTCAAGTCAGCGCACTTTGCGCTTACTCATTCGGGCTCTGGAAATGTCACCTGCCCCTGCCCTGGCTGCCAAGGCTTGTAGCTTTTCATCACCCGCCCGAAAGCCGGTGACGCTTCAAACGCCGCCAGCCACGCCTGCAAGGCGAGCCAAGGCTGCGCTTCAAACCAGGCCGCGTCGGTGCGGGCGAACTGCCGCACAAACGGCGCTATCGCGGCGTCGGCCCAGCGCCATTGGCGGTCCACCACAAAGCCTTGCGCCGCAAGGCGCGCTTCCAGCGCCGTCAGCCACGCCGCACCCTGGGCGCGGTGCGTTAAACCATCCGGCAAGTCATACCGATTCGGGTATTTGTAGCGGTCCAAATGGTGCTTGAAGTCGCCATCGCACTGCGCCACCAGTTGCAGCGCGTCGGCTTGCATGGCGGCATCAAGGGGCAGCCAACTTTCAGGGTCATGCTGCGCCAAGGCCCACAGCACAATGTCCAGGCTTTGCTCGATCACCCGCCCCGGCAACACCAGCACCGGCACCGTGCCTTTGGGCGAGGCTTGCAGCAGCGCTTCGGGCTTTTGCTTGAGCGCCACCTCGCGCAGCTCGCAGCGCACACCGGCCGCCAGCAGGGCCAGGCGCGCGCGCATGGCGTAGGGGCAGCGGCGAAATGAATAGAGCACCGGTGCACCCTGGGGCAGCAGTGCAGCGGTGCGCGCCGAGCGGGCGGCGACGTCGGCTGCTTTGTGCGATGCGCCAATGTGCACTTGTTCACTCGCCTTGGCTTTCTCCCACTGGCGTTGTCGCTCGCGGGCGCTGTTTTTTTGCGCTTCGGTGGTGTGCGCATGGCAGCGCGGGCAGCTGACGCCGGCTTCGTACAAAGGTGATTCCAGCGCGCCTGCGGGCAGCGGGTCACGGCAGCAACGGCACAGTTGGTGTGGGCCCGGCACCAGGCCGTGGCCAACCGAGACGCGCTCGTCAAACACAAAGCATTCGCCTTGCCACAGGCTGTCTTCGCGCGGCACCGTCTCCAGGTATTTGAGAATGCCGCCTTCCAGGTGGTACACCTCTTCATAGCCTTGGGCGCGCATCAACGCGGTGGATTTTTCGCAGCGGATGCCGCCGGTGCAAAACATCGCCACCTTGGGCTTGCGCCCGGTCTTGGCTTGCAGTGCTTCGGCCTGGTTCACCCAGTCGGGCAGCTGCGAAAAACTTTGAATGTCCGGGTTGATCGCGCCCGCAAAGGTGCCGATCTCCACTTCGTAGTCGTTGCGCGTGTCCACCACGACCACATCCGGGTCTGAAATCAACGCGTTCCAGTCTTGCGGCTTGACATAGGTGCCGGCCATCTGCGTGGGGCTGATGCCGGGCACACCCAGGGTCACGATCTCTTTTTTCAGGCGCACCTTCATGCGATAGAACGGCGGCTTGGCCGAGAACGACTCTTTGTGCTGCAAGTCGGCCAGCAGCGGGTCTTGGCGCAAATAAGCCAGCACCGCGTGCACATCGTCAGGCGCGCCGGCAATCGTGCTGTTGATGCCTTCGCTGGCCAGCAAAATCAAGCCCTTGACCTGGTGCGCTTCGCAAAAAGCCAGCAATGGCGCTTTGCGCTCGGTGAAGTCGGGCAAATCGACAAATTTGTAAAACGCAGCCGTCAGGAAAAGGCCAGTGGCTGGCGTGATGGCCGTGGAATGGGACACAGGAGACATAGACCGAATTGTGCCTAAGTCTGAAGCCATTACACTGACCTGATGAACCCCAACCTCATCTTGCTTGCCCTATGTCAAGGACTTTTCTTGACCAACAACGTCACCTTCATTGCCATCAACGGCTTGGTGGGTTTGAGTCTGGCGCCTTTGGGCTGGATGGCCACCCTGCCGGTCATGGGCTATGTGGTGGGCGGAGCCTTGTCCACCGGCTTAGTGGCGCGCACCCAAAGCCGCTTCGGTCGCCGGGTGTCGTTCCAAATTGGCTTGCTGGTGGGTTTGCTGTCGGCCTTGCTGTGCGCTTATGCGGTGTACGACCATAACTTTGCCTTGTTGGTGTGCGCCACCTTGGTCGCGGGTTACTACAGCGCCAACGGGCAGTTGTACCGCTTTGCCGCTGCCGAGTTGTCGGTGCCGGCGTTTCGCGAAAAAGCGGTGTCCTTGGTCTTGGCGGGCGGTTTGATCGGTGCCATCGTCGGCCCCAATTTGGCGTCTCACACCAAGGGCTTGCTGGACACACCGTTCATGGGCGCTTATTTGTCGCTGGTGGCCGTGGCCTTGCTGGGCATGGTGTTGATGGCCTTCATCCGCTTTCCTGCGGTGCCCGCCAAAGTGCAAGGCAGCAGCGAAGGCCGACCCCTCAAAGAGATCATGAAGCAGCCGATTTTCATCGTGGCGGCGGCCGCTGCGGCCTT
>CANFMK010000217.1 GCA_947448325.1 Comamonadaceae bacterium | reverse complement strand
GCTCCCGACGCGGCTTTGTTTGTGGGCAGTGGCAAGGCGGATGAAATCAAATTCATGGCCGAGCAATATGGCGCGCAAGAAATTCTTTTTGATCAATCCCTCAGTCCGGCGCAACAGCGCAACTTGGAGCGCCACATTGGTTTGCCTGTCAATGACAGGACTTTGATCATTTTGGAGATTTTTGGGCAACGTGCGCGCAGCCACGAGGGTAAATTACAAGTCGAACTCGCACGCTTGCAGTACCTGAGCACGCGTCTGGTGCGGCGTTGGTCGCACTTGGAGCGACAGCGCGGCGGTATCGGGGCCCGTGGCGGCCCCGGTGAAACGCAGATCGAGTTGGACCGGCGCATGATCAGTGACGCCATCAAACGCACCAAAGAGCGATTGCAAAAAGTCAAGAAGCAAAGACAAACCCAACGCAAGCAGCGCGATCGCCGCAATGCCTTCACGATCTCCTTGGTCGGCTACACCAATGCGGGAAAATCAACACTGTTCAACGCTTTGGTCAAAGCCCGAGCCTATGCAGCGGATCAGTTGTTTGCCACGCTCGACACCACCACCCGGCAGCTGTATTTGGGAGAGGCGGGTCGTTCGGTTTCTTTGTCGGACACGGTCGGCTTCATCCGTGATTTGCCCCATGGCTTGATCGATGCTTTTGAGGCCACTTTGCAAGAGGCTGCTGAAGCCGACTTGTTGTTGCATGTGGTCGATGCCTCGAACGTGGACTTTCCCGAACAAATGGCCGAGGTCCAGCGTGTTTTGGCCGAGATTGGCGCCAGTGACGTCCCCCAATTGCTGGTGTTCAACAAACTCGATGCCATTCCTGCCGACAGGCAGCCACTGACCCTTCATGATCAGTACGAGCAGGACGGCACTTCCTTGGAGCGCTTGTTTGTCAGCGCGCATTCTGGCGCGGGTTTGGCTCAATTGCGACTCAGTTTGGCTGAGCGGGCGGGGCGGTTAATTCCCTTGGACGATCAGGATGATGCCAAGCCCCTCGAAATTCCAGCACAATTGCCCATGAACATGCCTTAAGTGGGCACAATTGTTTATTTTTGATTCACCACAAGATCCTTGCGAATGACCCTTCATCTGCGCGCCTTTCAATGGAATGAACTGTTGCCACGCCTTCGCGGTATGTTCAATCTGAATGATCCCCGATGGGGCCGTGGGGACGAAAAGCCCAACGAACCTGCCTCACCCCACGAGGCAGACAAGCCTCCGGTATCACCTCCGGTGGGTGATCGTCCTTCTGATCGTCCTGGACGACAAGGGGCCACACAAGGCCCTCCCGATTTAGATGAACTTTGGCGTGACTTCAATCGCAAACTGGGTGGCTTGTTTGGCGGCAAAGGTGGGCATGGAGGCAACGGCTCAGGTCGCCCGGGCATGCCTTCAGGTTTACCGCCCTTTATGAACAGCATCGGCTTGGGCGTGATCGCTGCTGTCGCTTTGCTCATTTGGTTTGGCACTGGTTTTTTCATCGTGCAAGAAGGCCAACAAGCCGTGATCACCCAGTTTGGTAAATACAAATCCACCGTGGGTGCGGGTTTCAATTGGCGCTTGCCTTACCCGATCCAGCGCCATGAATTGGTGTTTGTGACTCAGATTCGCTCTGTCGACATTGGCCGTGACAACGTCGTCAAAGCCACAGGCCTGCGTGAATCTGCCATGCTGACTGAAGATGAAAACATCGTCGAAATCAAGTTCGCGGTGCAGTACCGCCTGAACGATGCACGTGCCTATTTGTTCGAAAGCAAAAACCCCACCGAGGCTGTCGTCCAAGCCGCGGAAACAGCGGTGCGTGAAGTGGTGGGCAAAATGAAAATGGACTCGGCTTTGTCGGATGAGCGAGACCAGATCGCGCCCCGCGTCCGTGCGTTGATGCAGGTGATTTTGGACCGCTACAAAGTGGGCATTGAAGTGGTCGGCATCAACTTGCAGCAGGGGGGCGTTCGCCCTCCCGAACAGGTGCAAGCCGCTTTTGACGACGTGCTCAAAGCGGGTCAAGAGCGTGAGCGCAGCAAAAATGAAGCGCAGGCCTATGCCAACGATGTGGTGCCACGCGCCGTGGGTGCTGCTTCGCGCTTGAAGGAAGAGTCTTCAGCCTACCGTGAGCGCATCATTGCACAGGCCGAAGGTGACGCGCAGCGGTTTAAATCGATCTTGCCTGAATACCAAAAAGCGCCGCAAGTCACGCGCGACCGCATGTACACCGACGCCATGCAGCAGATTTACAGCAACGTCACCAAAGTGGTGGTGGACAGCAAACAAGGCTCTAACTTGATGTATTTGCCTTTGGACAAAATCATGCAAATGAGCACCAGCGGTTCGGGCGCTTCGGTGGTGAACGGCCCTGCAGTTGACAGCAATGCGGCGGCTTCAAGCGCGGCCGGTGGTGTGCAACCGACTATTTTGCCCCCTGTGCCCGCCGACGCGCGTTCGCGGGACAGTTCGCGTTCGCGCGAACGTGATGTGCGCTGAGCAACGGAGATTGTGATGAACCGACTTGGTTTTTGGATATCGTCTTTACTCATCGGTCTGGCACTGTTCAGCTCCATGGTTTTTGTGGTCGATCAGCGCCAATTTGGCGTGGTCTATGCGCTGGGGCAGATCAAAGAAGTGATCACCGAGCCTGGCTTGAACATCAAGCTGCCTCCGCCTTTGCAAAACGTCACCTACATCGACAAACGTTTGCTCACATTGGACAGCCCTGACACTGAACCCATGCTGACGGCAGAGAAGCAGCGTGTAGTGATCGATTGGTTTGTGCGTTGGCGCATCACCGATCCGATGGCCTATATTCGCAACGTGGGCCTGGATGAGAAATCAGGCGCTAATCAACTCAACCGCGTGGTTCGCAATGCGTTTCAAGAAGAAATCAACAAGCGCACAGTGAAAGAGCTGTTGTCCTTGCAGCGTGAAGCTTTGATGGCCGACGTCAAACGCGAAGTGCTTGAAAAAGTCCGCGGCGACAAGCCCTGGGGGGTCGATGTGGTGGATGTGCGCATCACCCGCGCCGACTATGTCGACGCCATCACTGAATCGGTCTATCGCCGCATGGAAGCCGAACGCAAACGCGTCGCCAATGAGTTGCGCTCGACCGGCGGCGCTGAAGGCGAAAAAATCCGCGCCGATGCTGACCGTCAGCGTGAAGTGACGATTGCCAATGCCTACCGAGAAGCGCAAAAAATCAAAGGTGCTGGCGATGCCCAAGCGGCCCGTATTTACGCCGAAGCCTTTGGCAAAGATCCTCAGTTTGCGCAGTTCTACCGCAGTTTGGATGCGTACAAAGCCACTTTTGCTAAAAAATCAGATGTCATGGTGCTGGACCCCAGCGCTTCTGACTTCTTCAAAGCCATGAAGGGCAACCCCTCTCCAGCACCTGCCAAAAAGTAAAGCGTGATCGCCTATTTTTTGACCGCACTGGCCCTCATGTTGATCATCGAGGGCCTTTTGCCTATGGCTTCACCTTCGCGCTGGCGTCGTTTGTTCGAGCAGCTTTTGCAACTGGAAGATGGCCAAATTCGCTTTTTCGGTCTGTGCAGTGTGGCCGCAGGCTTGATTCTCTTGGCTTGTGTGTCGTGATCTGCCTTTTCAAAAGGTAAAATCGCACTTTTGTCATTCCCCCCACTATCTTATGTCTGCCTGGGTTCTCCCGGATCACATCGCCGATGTCTTGCCCTCTGAGGCTCGGCACATTGAAGAACTCCGCCGCTCTTTGCTCAATACGGCCCGTGGCTATGGCTATGAGTTGGTGATGCCCCCCTTGCTGGAGCATTTGGAGTCCCTTTTGACGGGCACGGGCCAAGCGCTTGATTTGAAAACTTTCAAGCTGGTGGACCAGTTGTCTGGACGCATGATGGGTTTGCGTGCCGACACCACACCGCAAGTGGCCCGTATCGATGCGCATTTGCTCAACCGTTCTGGTGTGACCCGTCTGTGTTACTGCGGCCCGGTGTTGCACACGCAACCCGATCGTCCCTATGCGACGCGGGAACCTTTGCAACTGGGCGCTGAAATCTATGGTCACGCAGGTTTGGAAGCCGATTTGGAAATCCTGCAGTTGGCGCTAGACCAGTTGAAAGTTGCGCAGGTGGAGAATCCGCAAGTGGATTTGGCCGATGCCCGAATCGTGGCCAGTTTGCTCGATGGCTTGCAATTGCCCGATGAAGACCGTTTACTCATCCACAGCGCACTGGCTTGCAAAAACAGCAGCGAGTTGCGGCATTTGACACGCGGTTTCGATGCCACCATTCAAAGCGCACTC
>CANFMK010000216.1 GCA_947448325.1 Comamonadaceae bacterium | reverse complement strand
CCGTTTTCTCCAATGAGGTCTTCAGGTTTTTTGTAATCCGCCAACAGGCGGTCTATCAGTTCGTTGCTTACGGTCATTTCTCTTCCTTTGAGAACTTTGGCAGTTTCCTGCCATTAGACCGTTTACACAAAATCTAGGACACCCCCCTCGATACAGTGGTCGAATATTTCCCGAGCAGTATCGTGCTGTCTACTACTGTCCGAAGATGGAGCGAAACTATGCAACTACAAAAGGTGAAAAGCATAAAAAATGCGAAAACCGAAGATATTTGAAAATTGAAGAGACTGACGAACTTGTATGGGACACCGTTGTAGAGGTTCTCTCAAAGTCACACTTGTTCAAGGAAGAAATTAAGAAGCAAGTGAAGGGCGAAGACAATAGTGGCGAGCTGCTTACTAGAAGTGAGCAGATCCATGATCTGAAGAAAAAAAACAAGCAGATTCAAAAAGAAGTTGAGGACATTACAAAGACGCTCATCAATCTTGAGACTGACAACATTTTGAAGCGAAGGAACTCAAGTGAACTTCAAGCGATCATTGCTAATGTGGAGTCTGAAAGAACTCGACTACAAGCTATGAAAGAGCAGAACGCACTTCAGATGCACGCTCTTGAAACGAAATCAAAGTGGCTTGATTGGTTCAGCAAATTTGGTGAGAGGATTGAAAAGATGCAAGGCTTTTCAGCACAAGAGAAGCAAATTTTCTTGAGAGGTGTGATCGAAAAAATCACTGTCGCAACGCTAGACAAGCAAGCTCATGAGGTAGTAATCAACTTCAAGATTCCCTATGTGAATGACAAATTTGAGTGGAAGAATCCAAGAGCAAAAGGGCAAGGGTATCTTTTAGGTGATGGACAAAAAGAGGTGTCTGTAGACATTGATACATCAAAAAAGTCCCCCAAATTGAAGTGATAAAACCATGTCATACGAAACTTATACCGTTACCGTGGAGTAAAGCGTCAAGCTTTTTGCAACGCTGCCCAAATTTTGGCCGGCGTGAAGGGCATGTCCATTTGGTCGATGCCGTAGGGGCGCAGCGCACACATGACGGCATTGGCCAAGGCGGGCAGCGATCCGGTGCAACCGGACTCGCCCACACCTTTGGAGCCCAGCAGGTTCAAAGACGTTCGCACTTCGTAGGTTTCGTTGGTCAGGTGCGGCACGCAGCCCGCGCGCGGCATGGCATAGTCCATGAAGCTGCCGGTCAGCAACTGGCCATGGGCGTCGTACACCACCTGCTCGCAAAACGCCTGGCCCCAGCCTTGCACCACGCCGCCATGCACTTGGCCGCGCACCAGTAGCGGCGAGATCACTTGGCCCAGGTCGTCGACCGCGTAGTAGTGCACCAACTCGGTCACGCCGGTGGCCGGGTCGATTTCCACCTCGGCCACGTGGCAGCCGTTGGGATACGTCGTGCCCGAGCTGGCTTCGCCCAAGGCGCTGAGCGCGGTTTGGGCGTGTGCGGGCAAGGCGTCGATCACTTGCGGCGTGCTCAAGGTTTGGCTGGGGCCTTGCCACCGTCCGCCCTCAAAACGCACTTCATCCACTCCCAATCCCATGGCCTGCGCCGCAAGGGGTTGCAGGGACTTGAGCATCACGCCGCACATGGCCACCATGGCACTGCCTGCGCCATACAAAGAGCGCGACCCGCCGGTGCCGTTGCCCAAGAGCTTGTGCGCGGCGCTGCCTGCCGCGTAGCGCACCCGGTCTGCGGGCCAGCCCAAGGCTTTTTCGATGATGCTGGCAAACGAGGTGGAGTGGCCTTGGCCCGAGGGGCCGGTCACGCCATACACATGCAAGCAGCCGTCGGTCTGGAATTCACCCCACACCTGGTCTTTGGGCGCTGTGCCCGCACCCGACGCTTCTAAAAAGGTGGACAGGCCAATGCCGCGGTATTTGCCCCGGGTCAGCGCTTCGGCGCGGCGGGCTTCAAAACCGGCGTAGTCCGACAGCGCCAAGGCCCGGTCCAACAGTTTGTCGCTCAAACAGGTGTCGATCACGCTGCCGTTGGCGGTGGTGTAAGGAAAAGCCGACTCGGCAATGAAATTCTTGCGCCGCAAAGCAATTGGATCGAAGCCATACTGGTGCGCCGCAAAGTCCACCAAGCGCTCGATCGCATAGGCAATGTCCGGGCGCCCCGCACCACGGTAAGCCGAGACCGGCGTGGTGTTGGTGTAGACCACTTCGGATTCCATGGACAGCGCCGGCACTTGGTAGACGCCGCCCATGGTGACCGAGAGGTTGCGCGTGCCGATGAAGGTGCTCATCATGCAGTTGTAAGCGCCCGCGTCCACCGTGTCTTTGAAGCGGATGGCCAGCATATGGCCCTGGGCATCGAGGGCGATCTCACCATTGAGCACCAAGGCACGGCCATGCCAGTCGCTCAAGAAAATTTCACTGCGCGAACCCGTCCAAGCCACAGCGCAGCCCAAGTGACGCGCCGCCAAAACCAGTACGCCATGCTCGGTGTAAGAGCCACCGCGCAGGCCAAAAGAGCCTCCGACATCGTTGGCGTCAATCTGCAAGGATTCAGGCGGCACGCCGGCGGCAATGGCCAGAAAATTGCGCATGCCCAACACGCCTTGGTGCGGGGTGTGCACCGTGGTCACACCGCTGGCCGCATCGTGACGCGCCACGACGGCGCGGGGTTCCATGGGCACACCCATCAGGCGCTGGCTGAGGACGCGCAATTGGCTGGTGTACGTCGCTTGTTGAAACGCCGCCTCCACCTTGGCCGCATCCCCCGAAGCAAAGTGCACCGACCGGTTGTGCGGCACATGTGCATGCAGTTGCACCGCAGACGCTTGTGTGGCGGTTTCGGGGTCGGTCACGGCGTCCAGCAAATCGTACTCAATGACCGCCAACTCGGCTGCATCCTGGGCGATCAGTGCGGACTCGGCAAACACCATGGCCACCGGTTGGCCGACAAAGCGCACCACACCTTCGGCCAACAAGGGCATGAGGGCGATGTGTTGATCTTCTCCCGCTGCGCCTTTGGCCGTGATGGGATGGGGAATATGCCCCGCACCCAAGGCTTGGATGTCGGGCGCAGCGACCACCCAACGCACGCCGGGGTAGGCACGGACCGCGTCCAGATCCAGCGATGTGATGCGGGCGTGGGCATGAACAGAGCGAATCACAAAGGCGTGCAACATGCCCGGGTAATGGTGGTCCGCCGTGAAGCGCCCGTGCCCGGTGATGAAGGGCAGGTCTTCTTGCCGCGAGGGTGTGAAGCGCGCGTTCATGCTGCAGGCGCCTGCAAGGTCTTTGCCGCGAGTTTCACGGATTCGACAATGTGGATGTAACCGGTGCAGCGGCACAAATTGCCCGCCAAGCCTTCGTGGATTTGCGCCTCGCTCGGTTGCGGGGTGTGCGACAACAAGCCGGCCGTGGCCATGATCATGCCGGGCGTGCAAAACCCGCACTGCAGCCCATGGCACTGCGAAAACGCGGCCTGAATGGGATGCAAGTCAGGCCCTGGGGCCAGGCCTTCGATGGTGGTGATGTGGCTGCCCTGCGCTTGCACCGCCAGCACCGTGCAGGACTTGACGGCGTCGCCGTCCATCAGCACGGTGCAGCAACCGCATTGACTGGTGTCACAACCCACATGGGTGCCGGTGAGGTGCAACTGGTCTCGCAACAAGTCGGCAAGCAGGGTGCGGTCTTCGACTTGGGCCGCATGGGTCTGGCCGTTGACGGTGAGTGAAATAGGGCGCATGGGATTTTTTCCGTGTTCTGGTCAAGTCAAGTTGGCGATGGCTTGGGCATACAAATGGCCCACCAAGTGCGCGCGGTAAGCGGCCGGGGCGTGGATGTCGTCCAGCACGCCGTCATGCACAAAGCGCAGGTCAGCGGGCGCATGCCCGGCGGCGGCCTCGGCTTGCGGCCAGCGGCACACGCCATCGGTCGCGCCAGTCACGGCCACGCGCCAATCGCCTTGCGCGGTCAGCGCCACAAACACGCCAGCCATGGCGTAGCCGGTGGCGGGGTGTCGAAACTTGGCGTATGCGCTTTTGAGGGGCTTGGCAAAACGCAAACCTTGAATCATTTCATCGAGTGCGAGTGCGGTGGCAAACATGCCCTGGAAGAAATCATCGGCAGCGATCTCGCGCGTCGAAGTGACGATGGTGGCCGCCAAGCCCAGCACCGCCGCCGGGTAGTCGGCCGCCGGGTCGTTGTTGGCAACAGAGCCGCCCAAAGTGCCGCGCGCGCGCACTTGCGGGTCGCCAATCAGGCCAGCCAGGTCGGCCAGTCCGGCGCAAAAAGCGCGCACCTGCGCATGCCGCGCCACCT
>CANFMK010000215.1 GCA_947448325.1 Comamonadaceae bacterium | reverse complement strand
TTGCAATAGGCTTTTTCGATCTGCCCGCGATGCCGCCAGTTGTCGCGCAGCAACAATCCTGCACGGGCCACCCGATATGGGCTCGCTTCGCTCTCTGGGGGATCGGTCCAGGGCAAATGCAAACCTGCCGCTTTGAAGGAACTGAACGCTTCGGGAAAATGCCGTTGCCGCACATGGCGCACCGCCTGGATGCGCCACCACAACTGGGCCGTGGTCTCTTGTACCTGCTGCACCAATGCCCCCGTTGCCGACACCGCAAAGTCCAGACGAGGCTGCTCCAGCGTGCCGTGGTAAGGGTCGTACAAATCGTCCAAGATGTTGATGCCGCCACAAAAAGCCAGTTGTCCGTCGACCACGCACAATTTGCGATGCAAGCGGCGCCAGCGGCTGGGAATCAACAATCCCAAAGAACCCAAAGGCGAATACACCCGCCAATCGACACCCGCTTGTGCAAATTTTTCACGCCATTCTTGGCTCAAAGCCCCAGAGCCGACCCCGTCCACCACCACCCACACCCGCACGCCGCGCTGTGCGGCCCGCATCAAGGCGTGGGCCACATCAGCGCCTGCGCCATGAAAGTCAAAAATATAGGTTTCCAAATGCACCTGCGAGCGCGCAGTGTCGATCGCCGCCATCAGCGCGGCGAAATACTCTTTACCCCCTTCGAGCAAGCGAATGCGGTGACCGTCACGAATCAGGTGGCTGGCTTGGCTGTGACGCATCGGGAGTTCAGTTCCACTGAAATTCAGCCACCAAAGGCAGATGGTCGGACATCTGCCGCCAAATCCGGCCATGCGGCACCATCACGCCCGTGGGCCGCAAGCCGCGCACATACACATGGTCCAATTGCACAATAGGCAGCCGAGAAGGGTAAGTCAGCGCCCGGGAATGTGTCCATTCGACCAAGCCCGCGCCCTGCATCATGACGCTCACGCGGCGGCCCCAATCGTTGAAATCGCCAGCCACCAACACTGGCGCATCGATGGGAATTTCGCGCTCAATGAACGCCAGCAGCTGGGTGATTTGCCGCACCCGGCTGGCCGGGATCAACCCCAGGTGCACCACGATCACATGCACCGTTTTGTCTTGCACCAGTACTTCAGCGTGCAACAAGCCGCGCTGCTCCAAACGGTGGTCTGACATGTCTTCATGCTGGTGCATGAGAACAGGCCAGCGCGACAGCAAAGCGTTGCCATGCTCACCGTGTCGGGTCACCGCATTGGTTCTGTAAATCGCCTCATAGCCTTCTGGGGCTAAAAAATCGGCTTGAGGTAACTCGGGCCAGCGCTTGAAATACTTCTCTTCGCGGCGATGGCCTTTGCGCACTTCTTGCAAACACACCACATCCGCATCCAGTTGCTCGATCGCGTGACCGATGTTGTGAATCTCCAGACGCCGCGCCGGCCCCAGTCCTTGCACACCTTTGTGAATGTTGTAGGTGGCGACGCGCAAAATAGAGAGCGGGGCATGGCTGTTCATATCAGGCATGCCTGTACCTCATTTCATGTACCGCGGCAGCATCAAAATGGCCTCGGCGTTGGACGCTGAAAAACAGGTGTCGGCGGCTTCGCGCCAGGGCAGCCACTGCCACGCTGTGTGTTCTTTGTCATGCAGCTGCACCGGTTGCGCCGTGGGGACACACAAGGCAAATACGCGCTCGGTGTTGTGCACCACATGCGGGGCATAACGCCAGCGCCATTCGGGGTAAATCTCATACACGTTCTCAAGCCCCCAATCCTGCAATTGGCAGTGCGGGTGCAAAGCGTCAATGCCTGTCTCTTCATGCACCTCACGCACTGCCGTGCTGTGCCAATCTTCATGCGCAAAGTCTTTGCTGCCCGTGACCGATTGCCAAGTCCCCATATCTGTTCGGCGGATCAGCAGCACCTCCAGCGCCGGCGTGTGAATCACCACCAACACCGACATCGGTATTTTGTACAGAGGCTCTTCAGGCGGGAGTGAAGTCGAGGTGTTCATGGACATTGGCTTCATTCTAGCCACGCCTGCCAAATTCTCGGGCATTCAAATCCAACCAGTCATCGCTGCATGGGCTACATAGAAACGCCCCTTATGATGGCTCAATGAATCAAGCCTCACACCCAACGGTCGCACCTGCAGCCAAAGACCTCACCGACGCGACCCTGAGCTGGAGTGAAAACGGCACCGAATGCCACGCCCTGTGGCGCTCCGAACGCAACGCAGCACCACCCAAACGTGTGGTCATTGCCGACGACACGCTGAACGCCGACTCGGCCTACCGCCTGGCCTGCGAAGGCACGGGTCTACTGTGGCGGGGTGATTTCCAAAATGCACGTTTGTTGTTGCAAGCCCTGATGCGCCGGGCCAATGCGCCGGTCAAACCCGGCAAGGCCCGCGCCAAATCGCGCGCGCAAGAAGCCACGCCCATCACGCCGCAGCAAGCCTTTCATTTGCATCGGCAAGCCCAGTCGCAACGCGCACGCACCTTGTCGATGTTGCTGATTCCTTTGAATGCCGACCGCAGCATCCCCCTGCGCCGCGCCCCGGACATGAAACTCGCCTGTGCACAAGCTTGGGGACCTGTCATGGACAAGAACAACACCGTCACCTCGCTGCGCGAGTTGCTGGGTGTGGTGGGCGCGCACGAGTGGCATAAAAAAGGCATTGAAGTCGAAGCCCTGGGCGGTGCCCCCAACAACCGCATCTTTCCCAGCTACGGCGTGTTTTCCCCGGTGCGCGGCGAGTACGTGGCGCTGGTGGCCAATGCGCCCCTGCCTGAAGACCACGCACTGGCCTTTGACATCGGCGTGGGCTCAGGTGTGTTGTCAGCCATGCTGTCGCGGCGCGGCGTCAAACGCATCGTCGCCACCGACAACGACCCGCGCGCCTTGGTCTGCGCACGCGAAAATCTGGATCGCCTGGGTGCGCTGCCCAAAGTGCAACTGGTGCAAGCCGATTTATTCCCTGAAGGCCAAGCGCCGCTCATCGTGTGCAACCCGCCCTGGGTGCCGGCCCGTGCGAATGCGCCCATTGAGCATGCGATTTACGATGAAAACAGCCAGATGCTGCGCGGCTTTTTGAGCGGCGTGCGCACGCACCTGACGCCCGATGGCCAAGCCTGGTTGATCTTGTCCGACCTGGCCGAGCACCTGGGCCTGCGCACGCGCGAAGAACTTCTCGGCTGGATCGAACACGCCGGTCTGCGGGTGCTGGGCCGTGGCGACATCCGCCCCACCCACGCCAAAGCCGCAGACAAAGAAGACCCCCTGCACGCCGCACGTTCGGCAGAGGTAACCTCGCTGTGGCGCTTGGGCATCCAGCCGCTGTGATGACCCACTGCCCAGCCTATTAAACCCGCTAACATCCACGCCATGATCACCGTACACCACCTGGAAACCTCGCGCTCACAGCGCATTTTGTGGCTGCTGGAAGAATTGGGCTTGCCTTACGAGCTCAAAGTCTATGCCCGTGACCCTGTCACGCGCCTGGCACCGGCTGCTTTGAAAAAAATCCACCCTTTGGGCAAATCCCCCGTCATCACCGATGGCGATCGGGTGGTGGCTGAATCGGGTGCGATCATTGAGTACCTGGTCGAGACCTACAGCCAAGTGAGCGCGCCTGACTTGCAACACCTGGAACCCGAACGCGGCAGCACCGCACATTTTCAAAACCGTTTTTGGATGCACTACGCCGAAGGTTCGCTGATGAACTGGCTGGTGATGAAGCTGGTGTTCGGTGCCATCCCCACCCGGCCCATGCCGTTTTTTGTCAAACCGATTGCCCGGGCCATTTGCAGCAATGTGCAAACCCAGCTGATCGATCCGAACTTGGCCACCGCTTTGGCCTTCATGGAGTCGCATCTGAGCCAGCACACTTGGTTCAGCGGCGAGCACCTGACCATGGCCGATTTCCAAATGAGCTTTGCGGTCGAAGCCGCCTTGTTGCGAGGCGGTGATGTCTCAGGCTACCCGCATGTCGTAGCTTACAAAGAGCGCATCAACGCCCGGCCCGCCTACCAACGCGCCATCGCCAAAGGCGGACCGGTGCTGATGAAACCTGCTGCCTGAGCTGCGCCGTGGCAACAGGATTGGTACACGCTGAAAATTTGGGATTTGGCTTCACCCCTGAAGCACCGCTGTTCAAGGGCCTGAATTTTGTCGTACCTGAAGCAGGGGTGACCTTGATCCAAGGCGGCGAGAGTCGGGGCAAGACCACGCTGCTGCGATTGCTGGCGGGGCAACTTCAACCCACAACAGGCAGTTTGCGCATGCACGAGCTGGCGCAGCACGGAGAGGCGCAGACAGAAAAAATCTATGCG
>CANFMK010000214.1 GCA_947448325.1 Comamonadaceae bacterium | reverse complement strand
TACCGGATCCAGTGCCGGCGCGATGCGGGGTCGCTGGCGCTGGTGCCGCTCCGTGAATAACCGTCATTGCCAGGGGCCGAAAAGGTCTCCAGCGTGTTGCGTACCAAAGCGCTGTGCTCGGGCAATTGGAGGGCGGTGCCTGGTTTGAATTTTTGTCCGGCTTTGCCGTTGACCACATTGGGGTTGGCATCGGCCAAAGCTTTGCGCAGCACCTGGGGATTGAGGGGGCTGTCGGCCATGGCGTTTTTCAGCACACGCTCCACGGTGTCACCCGCTTTGGTGGTGTAAGTGGTGGTGGCTGGCGCAACAGGCTCAGTGGCGGCACTGGCAGGTGTTGCACTGAACGCAACCAGGGCGATCAGTACAGCAGACAGCCCACGTGGCAGGCTCAAATTCAAGCAGGAAAAATAACGGCTCATGGAGGAACTCCGGTTCAACGGTTCAGCGATTCGGCAGGCCAGGCGCGCCAATCGTTTTTGAGGGCCTGGGCGGGGCCGGCCAAGACAGCCAATCGGGCGTGATGGGGGGACCCCTCCACCACTTTGGCCAATACCAGTGCAGCCGAGGAGGGCCCGACCACTTGAGAGGGGAAAGCTTGCGGATCGGCGAGCAGCCATTCGTCACCTGGCCGCACTCCGGCCAAGCCGCCGGCGTTGATTTGCACTTGGTTGGCGCCGCGTTGGGTGACCTGAGGTTGCAAGGGGTCGCAACCAATCCATTGGCCCAGACGTTCCCCCCACAACTGCCAAAGTGCTTGCAATTGCGCTGCGCCAGCCTCGTCCAAGGCCCGGCTGGAGCCGTCTCGCGTGTTCAAGGGCAGCACCAGTTGCTGAGAAGCTTGGAATTTTTTATTTTGTCCATTGGCGCCTTGTACAGATAACTCCAGCGCCACCTCAGCGTGGTGCGGCATGCGGCCCGCTATTTTTTCCCAGGTTTTCAATTCGGCAACTTGGGTGCGCACCCGCAAGGTCGCGGCCCACGGAAGTTGGGGCGGGCCAGAACGCGTCAAGGTTTGTTCGTAGGTGCTCAGTTGGCTGCCTGTGGACAGCACCGGCTTGCTCTCAGTCAGCGCCACCATACGCCACGGGTTCTCATTGGCGCTGAGCCATTGGGTGGCGATTTGCTGTCGCACCTGGGTGTGGATGGCGGCCAAAGGACCGGGCTCAAAAACAGTCGACAAACTCAAGACCTGGCGCAGATGGCCAGGCACGGTGCAACTGGCTTCGCTGGGGTTGCCGGTCTCGCCTTGCGCGCTTTCCGTGTCTTTGGCGGGGCGCGGGCTGTTCAATTTGGCTTGGGCTTGTCCACTGCTGTCACGTGAATACGACAGGACTTGCACGCCGCGCACCTCCATGCCGGAGCGAAAACTGCTCGCGTCACGCAGTTGGCCTTGCGCGTCCAGCCACTGCGTGCTGCGCACTTGCGTGGCGCCTTGCAAGGCGGTTTCTACCAAGCTGTGTCGAATCGCGTCCAGGCGTTCCTGGGCTGTCAAGCTGGTGCTCGCGGTTTGCGCCCAGACCGCAGCGCTGCTGCTCAGCACAGCGCAGGCGGTCGTCCAGGTGATCAAGCGTCGCATGGTGAAAACCAAAAGTTCAGGTGCACAACTGGCCAAGTCGATCAGCGGCTGCGGGCCGTGATTTGGCCCAAGTACAGGGCGCGCAAGTCATGCACCACGCTTTTGTCCAGCGACAAAGTGGTTTCGTAGGTGTCATCGCCGACAGGGGTGATGCTGACCAAAGTGGCGCCGTAGATCACGCCTTCGACTTTGGCGCGGAAGGAGTCGCTGGTGACCGTCATGTCGGCCACGGTGGAGCTGGCGTCAATTTGCTGGCCATAGACCTGTTCGGTCAAGGCGCGGTAGGCGTCAAGTTTGGAGGCGCGAATGGCCATCAAGCGTTGCTGCGCAGGATTGCGGTGGTTTTGCACGCTGATCACGGCGTAACCGGTGGCCGTCAAAGTCTCACGTTTTTCCACCATCGGAGCCAACATATTGGCATTGTCAGTGGATTTTGTCGTGGCGATATTGATGGATTTGCACCCGGTCAAAACGAGCAGGCCCACGGCCAGACAGGCGGTCAAAATACGTTTCATACAGATTCCTTAACAGGCAGGACACCAAGTCCTTCACCCTCTGATTCGGTCTGAGGCGGACGAACTTGAGGCCCCACAAGGCCGATCCGTGCAGTTTTTGAGCTTGTTGCGGGAATGCAACTGGTAAATTTGACGAAAAACAAAATTTTGGTGATTTAGGCAATTTATGTTCAAATTCAACAAAATACAGCGATGTATTGAAAAACTTGATGAAGTGAATTCCACCTCGCATACATGTCCCAACCACACCGAATCACATCGTTCAAAGGCACCAGCGAAGCTGCGCAGTCCATCCGGGATTTGATCTCGCGGGTGGCATGCTCGAACGCGACTGTGCTCATCACGGGTGAGAGTGGAACGGGTAAAGAATTGGTGGCGCGCGCGCTGCATGACGAATCCAATCGCGCTGGCGGCAACTTCGTGCCGATCAATTGCACCGCGATTCCCAAAGAATTGATCGAGAGTGAGTTGTTTGGCCATCGCAAGGGCGCTTTCACGGGCGCCATGAACGACCGTATTGGCCGTTTTGAAATGGCCCACGGCGGCACCATCTTTTTAGATGAAATTGGCGACTTGTCTTTGGACATGCAGGTCAAACTGCTGCGTGTATTGCAAGAGCGCACGGTGGATCCTGTCGGCGGTTTGAAGCCGGTCCATGTGGATGTGCGCGTGGTCGCGGCCACCCATTGCGACCTGGAGGCCCAGATTGCCGCGGGCAAGTTCCGCGAAGACTTGTACTACCGCCTGAACGTTTTGCCTTTGAAAACGCCGGCGCTGCGCCAACGGCCTGACGACGTCCCAGAGTTGTTGAGCCACTTTGCCCGCTTGTGTGCGCAAAACCAGGCCCAACCAATTGCGTTCAGCGATGACTTCCTGGAGGCTTTGCAATCCTATGCCTGGCCGGGCAACGTGCGGGAACTGTCGAATTTGGTCGATCGTTTCAGCACTCTTTTTGCGGGTCAGAACTTGAATCTGAGCTCGGTGCCTGCAGACTTGTTGCCCAAGGGCTTGGCGCAGATGCAGGCCGAACGCTGTGCGCATCCGGCCACCGCTTTGAAACCGATCGCGCCAAAGCCGGCCAAGGTGACTTCGATTTTCAGCTCGGTCACGCCCAGTTTGATCGATGAAATGGAGAGCAACCCAGTGGAGGACATCATCATGCTGGCGCAAGGTTTGGAGAATTTGCCCGCTGAAGGTATCTCACTCAAAGACCGACTGGCCGAAATCGAGCGTGACTTGATCGTTCAAGCCCTGGCGCGTACCGAAGGCAATGTGTCGCAAACCGCGCGTTTGCTGAACCTGCAGCGCACCACACTCATTGAGAAACTCAACAAATACGATTTGCGCCAAGGCGTGCTGAACGTCTCGGCCGCGGCCTGAGTTATTTCGCTGGTTGCGCGCCCATGACATTGGGTGAGGCCAGAGGCGCATCGTTGGCCGACGCGCGTGGGAACTGCACCATTTTTTCGCGCTGGCGTTGCGCCGCTGTGGCGGCTGCCGCGGCGGCATTGTCGCTGGCTTGGCGCTCACGCTGCAATTTGGCCACGGCTTCCATCTCTTTGCGCAGATTGCCGGCGTCTCCCACAGAACCTTGGATGGTTTGCAAATGGGTGGCGATGGATTTGAGCGCCGCCGCTTGCGCTTGCAAACGGCCATCCAGACTTTGCACTTGCTTGGCCAGGGCTGGGTCGGCCGGGCCGGCTTTGGCGGTGGGCTTTTCAGGTGGTTTTTCAGCGGCTTTGGCGGCCAACTCGTCGGCTTTCTTCGCCATGTCTTCCAGGCGGCCGTCCATTTTGGATTGGGCTGCAGCAATGCCTTCTTGTTTGCCCACCAGTTCTTGCAAGGCTTCATTGACCGAACCCACCAGCTCCATGGAGCTGTCCAAATCGCCCACGCGTTTGCCCACCACGGTGACCATGGTGTCGAGTTGTTTCACGCGCCCCGACAATGAATAGGCCATGGCGCCAAAGATCGACGCTGCAATCACCATCAACCCGCCAGCAATGCCAAACAAAATCAAGGCTTGTTTTTGTTGTTTGGCCATGCTGAGCGCGACCTGTTGGGTCATGGTGCGCAAATCGGTACTGGCGGTGGTCGCCAACAAGGCGGCGCGGTTGGCCAAATCACCCGAGTCCATCACCGTTTGCTTGATGTCCAGCATTTCGGCATCGGTGAGTTGTTGCTTTTCCAGGCTTGCTGCATCGGCGTGGGGG
>CANFMK010000213.1 GCA_947448325.1 Comamonadaceae bacterium | reverse complement strand
TCAATCATTGCATTTATCCTTGTTGAAGCTCGCTGTCATTCCCAGTCGAGGGCGCCTTTTTTCCACTCGTAGACAAAGCCCACGACCAGAATGGCCAAGAAAATCACCACCGCCACGAAACCGGCCATGCCCACTTCCTTCAAGGCCACAGCCCAGGGAAACAAGAAGGCAATTTCGAGGTCAAACAAAATGAACAAAATGGCCACGAGGTAGTAGCGCACATCGAACTTCATGCGCGCATCTTCAAAGGCTTCAAAGCCACACTCGTAGGGGGAATTTTTTTCGCTGTCGGGGCGGTTGGGGCCGAGGATGTAACCCAACACCTGAGGGATGATGCCCACCCCCACGCCGACCAAGATGAACAACAAGATGGGGAGGTACTGGTCTAAGTTCATCATGTCAATTGCAAATCACCGGATGAAACGCCCATAAACAAAAGGCGCTTCTACATTGTTGGTGCCGTCGGCGAGACTCGAACTCGCACAGCTTTCGCCACTACCCCCTCAAGATAGCGTGTCTACCAATTTCACCACGACGGCGGGTTTTGCTTGTTTGGGCTTGCATGAGGCGCCTTAGAAGGCTTTTGCTCACCGAAACAACTAGTAGTTTACCCTGAAAACCTGCTCGTTCCCTTACGGAAAATCGGATTATTTAAGGGTCAACGTGGACCTGAATGCCAGCTTACTTGGTCGGTGCTGCGGGGCTTGCAGGCGCGCCAGAGGCGGCTGGTGCGTTGCCCGGAATTTGCGAAGCGGGCCCCGACTCAACAGGCGCAGGCGCGGTGACTGCGGCGCCTTCCAAAACGCTGCCCGTACTGGCAGGACGGGCGGTACCGAAATACGCCAACATCAAGGTGCAGGTGAAAAAGACGGCGGCCAAAACCGCCGTGGCACGCGACAAAAAGTTGGCGCCGCCGGTGGCACCAAACAAACTGCCCGAGCTGCCGCTGCCAAAGGCTGCGCCCATGTCAGCGCCCTTGCCGTGTTGAACAAGAATCAGGCCAATCATGGCCAAGGCCGACAACATTTGCGCCGCCAAAATAAGGTTGATCATGAGGTTCATGGGGTACTCCTAAACGTAAACAATCAAGACGCTTGCGCACATTGCGAAGCGGCGGCCATGATGGCCAGGAAATCAGACACTTTGAGCGATGCACCGCCAATCAAGCCGCCGTCGATGTCGGGCTGTTGCAGCAAAGACAAAGCATTAGCGGCATTCATGCTGCCACCATACACAATTGCGACACGATCGGCTTGCGGTGTGGCCGCCTTGAGCTGCTGACGCAGCACCTGGTGCACTTGCTGGGCCTCTTGCGGCGAAGCGGTCAAGCCTGTGCCAATGGCCCACACGGGTTCATAGGCCACCACGATCTCGCTGATGCAGTGACCGTTGGTGTGAATCACGGCCGCCAATTGGCGCTTCACGACTTCTTCGGTGCGGCCGGCCTGGCGCTCGGCCAGCGTTTCGCCCACGCAAACGATCGGCGTGATGCCTGCGCTCAAGGCCTGCTGGGCTTTGAGCGCCACATGCGCATCTTGCTCGCCATGGTATTGACGGCGCTCAGAATGACCGACGATGACATAACGCGTCGCAAATTCGCGCAGCATGGCCGCTGCAATTTCACCGGTGAACGCACCCGATTCGTGCATGGACAGGTCTTGCGCGCCGCTGCTCAAGGCCGTTTGACCTTGCAACAGCACTTGCAAAGAAGCCAAGTACGCCGCTGGTGCGCAAACGGCAGCGCGGACGTTCAAGCCCTGCATGCCGGCCAAAACGCCTTGCACCAGAGCCTGATTGGCAGCCAGGCTGCCATTCATTTTCCAGTTGCCGACGATCAGCTTTTGCTTCATGCGTTTTTCCAGGTCACCACAATTTTGCCCACATGCTGGTTGCTTTCCATCAGCGCGTGGGCTTGAGCCGCGCCACTGGGCAAACCACCACCGGCTTCGCAGGCGTCGAACACACTGTGAATCACCGGCTTGATTTTTCCAGAGGCCAACCAAGGCCACACGTGCGACTTCAAGTTCTGCGCAATGGCCGCCTTGAAGGCCACAGGACGCGGACGCAGGGTCGATCCCGTGATGGTCAAACGCTTGCGCAGCACCAAGCCGGCATTCATCTGGCTGTCGTTGCCGCCTTGTGTGGCGATGATCACCAAACGGGCGTCTTCGGCCATGACTTGGATTTCACGCGCCACATAGTCGCCAGCGACCATGTCCAAAATGACATTCACTCCGGCGCTTGCGGTGATGCGCTGAACTTCAGCCACAAAGTCATGACTGCGGTAGTTGATCGCATGATCCGCGCCCAGAGCCAAGCACGCTTGGCATTTATCGTCGCTGCCCGCGGTGACGATGACGGTTGCGCCAGCGGCTTTGGCCATTTGGATCGCTGTCACGCCAATGCCGCTGGAGCCGCCTTGAATCAACAAGGTTTCGCCGGCTTGCAAACGCCCACGGTCAAACACATTGCTCCACACGGTAAAGAAGGTCTCCGGTAAGGAGGCCGCTTCAATGTCGCTCAAACCTTCAGGCACTGGCAGGCACTGGACCACGGGAGCCACACACAGCTGTGCATAGCCCCCCCCAGCGACCAGGGCGCACACACGGTCACCCACTTTGAAGCCCGCTGCTTGCATGGCCACGCTGTCGCCAGACACCACCACACCGGCCACTTCCAGTCCCGGAATGTCCGAAGCACCAGGCGGCACAGGGTACATGCCTTTGCGCTGCAACACGTCTGGGCGGTTGATGCCGCTGGCCGTGACGCGAATCAGCAACTCGCCCGCACCCGCAGTGGGTTCAGGGCGTGTGCCAGGCACCAGGGCAGAGGGTTCGCCGTAAGCGTTAATTTCAATCACTTGCATAAGCATCACCTTGGAGGCAGAACAGGGGCTTCACTGCTGAAGCCCCTGTCAATTCATTGAAACAAAGAACGATTTATTCGCCAGAATGGGCTGGCGCGCGGTCGATCAATGCTTTCATCGACAGCTTGACGCGACCTTTTTCATCGGTCTCCAAGACCTTGACTTTGACGATCTGACCTTCGGTCAAATAGTCAGAGACTTTTTCCACACGCTCGTGCGCGATCTGGCTGATGTGCAGCAAACCGTCTTTGCCAGGCAACAGATTGATCAAGGCGCCAAAGTCCAGCACTTTGGTCACAGGGCCTTCATAAATTTTGCCGATTTCCACTTCAGCGGTGATCTGCTCGATGCGGCGCTTGGCTTCGTCCGCCTTGGCACCGTCGGTCGCAGCGATGGTGATCGTGCCGTCTTCGTTGATGTTGATCTGCGTGCCGGTTTCTTCGGTCAAGGCGCGGATGGTGGCGCCGCCTTTGCCGATCACGTCACGGATCTTCTCGGGGTTGATCTTCATGGTGAAGAGCTTGGGTGCAAAGTCAGACACTTCGGTCTTGGCTTCGCCCATGGACGACTGCATGGCTTCCAAAATGTGCATGCGTGCTTCTTTGGCCTGCGCCAATGCCACTTGCATGATTTCTTTGGTGATGCCCTGGATCTTGATGTCCATCTGCAAAGCGGTGATGCCGTTGGTGGTACCGGCCACTTTGAAGTCCATATCGCCCAAGTGATCTTCGTCACCCAAGATGTCAGTCAAGACCGCGAAACGGTTTGCGTCTTTGATCAGACCCATGGCGATACCGGCCACGTGGGCTTTCATCGGCACACCGGCGTCCATCAGCGACAAGCAACCACCGCAGACCGAGGCCATCGACGAAGAGCCATTGGATTCGGTGATTTCGGAGACCACACGCATGGTGTAGGGGAACTCTTCTTTGGTGGGCAACACAGCGACCAAAGCACGTTTGGCCAAACGGCCGTGGCCGATTTCGCGGCGCTTGGTCGAACCCATGCGACCCACTTCGCCAGTGGCGAAGGGAGGCATGTTGTAGTGCAGCATGAAGCGGTCTTCGTACTCACCGGCCAAGGCATCAATGCGCTGAGCATCGCGCTCGGTGCCCAAGGTGGTCAACACCAAGGCCTGGGTTTCACCCCGGGTGAACAAGGAAGAACCGTGGGTGCGTGGCAAGACGCTGTTGCGAATTTCGATGGGGCGCACAGTGCGGGTGTCGCGACCGTCAATATGGGGCTCACCGGCCAGGATCTGACTGCGCACGATACCGGCTTCGATGTCAAACAACATGCCTTCGACTTTGACGCCATCAAACTCCACGCCTTCTGCTTTGAGGCTGGCCATGACGCTGGCATAGGCCTCGCGGCAGGCTTGGGTGCGGCTTTGCTTGTTGCGGATTTGGTAGGCGGCGCGCAATTTTTCTTCGGCCAAACCGTTCACCTT
>CANFMK010000212.1 GCA_947448325.1 Comamonadaceae bacterium | reverse complement strand
TGGCCTGCGAGCGCTTCGTCAGCCGCGTTGTCCAGCACCTCCTGAATGATGTGCAAGGGGTTGTCGGTACGGGTGTACATGCCCGGACGTTGCTTGACGGGTTCAAGTCCTTTGAGGACCCGAATCGAGCCTTCGGAATAGTCGGAGGGAGATTTGACAGATGTTGGGGTAGCCATGGACGCCGATTGTAGTGGGAAGCGCGGCCGAACACTGGATGCAATCACAGCTATCGTTTTCCCTTGCAGCGGGGCAGGGTCCACAACAGTCTCCAGCTCGCCCTTGGCGCCGCTTAAACTGCCTTGTTTGAACGACCTCAGAGAACCTTATTCCATGCAAGTCATCATCATCACTGGCGCTTCTGACGGCATTGGCGCTGAATTGGCGCGCCAACTGGCGCGGCAACACGGTACTGACGCCCGTTTGGTTCTTGCCGCGCGCAATGTCCAAGCTCTGGACGCCGTGGCCGCCCAATGCCAAAGCCTGGGCGCCATCACCTTGGTGGTGCCCACCGATGTCTGCGTGCCCGCGCAATGCCAGCAGTTGGTGGCTACGGCCATGGCGCACTTTGGCCAACTGGACGCCTTGATCAACAACGCCGGCGTCTCGGCCCAAGCGCTTTTTTCAGAAGTCAAAGCCGAAGATTTGGGTTGGTACGAAGACCTGATGCGCATCAACCTGTGGGGCAGTGTGTGGTGTACGCATGCGGCCTTGCCGCACCTGAAAGCCACGCGGGGGCGCTTGGTGGCGGTTTCTTCCCTGGCGGGCTTGGTGGGCGTGCCGGGGCGCACCGCCTACAGCGCCAGCAAATTTGCCATGACCGGTTTTTTTGAAGCGCTGCGCGCTGAACTGCGCAGCAGCGGCGTCAGCGTGACCACCGCTTACCCCGGCGTGGTGGCGACCCAAATTCGCTACCGCGGGCTGAACGCCCAGGGCCAACCGGCCGGCTCCAGCGGCTTGAAAGAAGACAAGGCCATGAGCGTCGAAACATGCGCCGCTCTGATTGTGCAAGGCATGAACCGGCGCGAGCGAGAGGTCGTCATGTCGGCACAAGGCAAAATCGGCCGCTTTTTGAAACTTCTGGCACCCGGCCTGGTGGAAAAAATGGCCATGGCCGCGCTCAAAGACGAAGTCAAACCGCGCTGAAGCGCTTTTCATCCCTAGGTGAGCCTCACTTTATGACCCCTAAGCTTCACGGCACGCAGCCGCCCTCGGCCTGGATTGAACAATGGGCCCATTTGATCGTCCCTCAAGGCCGTGTCCTCGATGTGGCCTGTGGCGCGGGAAGGCACATGCAATTTTTGGCCGAACGTGGTCATGCGGTCACCGGCGTGGACCGCTCCCCCGAGGCCATTGAGGCCGCAAGCCCCTGGGGTCATGCCCTGATAGTCGACATTGAAAACGGCCCGTGGCCCTTTGCAGGTTTGCACTTTGACGCGGTGGTGGTGACACATTACCTGTGGCGCGAACTGCTGCCCACCCTGCTCAGCAGCTTGGCGCCGGGCGGCGTGCTGCTTTATGAAACCTTTGCCGCAGGCAACGAAACCGTGGGCAAACCTTCCAGGGCTGACTTTTTGCTGCAACCCGGCGAGTTGCTCAAAGCCTGCGCTGGCCTGCGGGTTGTGGCCTATGAGGATGGCTATTTGGAGGATCCCGCAAGGTTCATCCAGCGCATTGCGGCGGTGCGTGAGGAACCTGGTGGACCTCACAAAGTCTACCCATTGGCCAGTCCAAGCAGCCCCCGTCAACGCAGCGGGGACGCCAGTCGTTAGAATGCTCTTTTACCTGTAATCACACACGGCCATGACGACCACTTTCACGCCCATCAAAGGCAGCATCCCCGCACTGGCAACCCCCATGCTCGCCGATGGCAGCGTGGACTACCCGACTTTGCGCAAACTGATTGATTGGCACATCGCCGAGGGCACCGACTGTCTGTGTGTGGTGGGTACCACCGGCGAATCGCCCACAGTGAATGTGGAAGAACACCGCGAAATCATTCGCGTTGCCGTCGAGCAAGCCCACAAACGCATCCCCATCATGGCCGGCTGCGGCGCCAACTCCACTGCCGAGGCGATTGAACTGGCGAAATTCGCGCAAAGCGTGGGCGCCGATTGCCAACTCCAAGTCGTCCCTTACTACAACCGACCGAGCCAAGAAGGCCTGTACCAACACTTCAAAGCCATTGCCGAAGCTGTGCCGGGCTTGCCGATCATTTTGTACAACGTACCTGGCCGCACCGTGGCCGACCTGCAGCACGACACGGTGATTCGCTTGGCCCAGGTGCCGGGCATCGTCGGCATCAAAGAAGCGACCGGCAATTTGGAGCGTGCGCAGTGGTTGATCCGAGACGTCCCCCCTGGCTTTGCGGTTTACTCGGGCGACGACCCGACGGCTGTGGCCACCATGCTGTGCGGCGGCTCAGGCAACATCAGCGTGACGGCCAATATTGCTCCACGCTTGATGCACGAGTTGTGCATGGCTGCGTTGGCAGGCGATATTCCCACCGCCATGGCCATTCAATTCAAATTGATGCCTGTGCACAAGAATTTGTTCGTTGAAGCCAACCCCATCCCCTTGAAATGGGCGATGCAGCGCATGGGCTTGTGCCAAGGCACCATGCGCTTGCCGCTGACATCACTGTCCAAGTCTTTGGAACCGGTGGTGGAAGCCGCCTTGCGCGACAGCGGTTTGATTTAATCGATCTCGCCATTCCACGTTCAGCTCACCTCGCTCCTTCTTCAGGAAATTACACGTGAATCGTTTTACCCATTCCGCCCGTCAAGTCACACTGCTGGCACTGGCTGCTGCCTTGGCCGCTTGCTCTGCCCTGGAGGAAGACAAGGTCAATTACAAAAGCGCCAGCAAAGCCTCTACCTTGGAAGTGCCACCTGACTTGACGCAACTGCGCAAGGATTCGCGCTACATCTTGGAAAGCAACTCGGCCACGGCCTCCGGCTTTCAAAGTGCAGCTTCTAAAGCGGCCGATAACGGTACTGCCAGTGTCAATGTGGGTGATGCACGCATGGAACGCTTGGGCAATCAGCGCTGGGTGGTGGTCAACCAACCCGCCGACAAGGTCTGGAACACGCTGCAAGACTTCTGGAAAGAAAACGGCTTTAACCTGAGTACCGAGCAAGCCGACTTGGGAATCATGGAAACCGATTGGGCGGAAAATCGCGCCAAAATTCCACAAGACTTTATCCGCAAAACCATCGGTCGCGTCTTGGACGGTCTGTACTCTACCGGCGAGCGTGATCGTTTCCGCACCCGCGTTGAACGCAATGCCCAGGGCGGGGTGGAGGTCTACATCACCCACCGCGGCATGGTGGAGGTCTATTCCAGCGAACGCAAAGACCAAACCATTTGGCAGCCCCGTGCTGCGGACCCGGAGTTGGAAATCGAATTCATGCGCCGCCTGATGCTCAAGATCGGTGGAGCCAGCACCGCCTCTGCGGCCGGCGTTGTATCAAAAGATGCTACCCCGGCTGTTTTGACCGCCGTGGTGAAAGTCAATAACTTGCCAGTGATTGAAATCCCAGACGATTACGACCGCGCATGGCGGCGCCTGGGCGTGGCGCTGGACCGCACCAGCTTCACCGTCGAAGACCGTGACCGTAGCAAAGGTGTGTTCTTTGTGCGCTATGTCCCTGCAGGCAGTAACGGCAAGGAGCCAGGATTCTTCAGCAAGCTGTTCAGCAAAGAAACCGCGGCGCCTGCTCCGATCAAATACCGCATCACACTGACTTACAGCAACGGCAAGTCCCAAATTGCCGTGCTGACAGCAGAAGGTGCACCAGACACCTCTGAGAACGCCGAGAAAATCCTCAAGCTGATTGCTGGCGAGATCAAATAAGCTCGGTTCTAGCCTGATCAGGCCTTTGCGCCCTCCCCAGCCTGGTGCACAGGCGAAAAAAAACCCGCTCATCGAGCGGGTTTTTTGATGGCGGCTTGAAATGAATCAAGCCACGATCGAATTCAAGAATTACTTCTTGTCAGCAGCAGGAGCGGCTGGAGCAGCAGCGTCAGCAGGCTTGGCGTCAGCAGCAGGAGCGGCAGCTGGAGCAGCAGGAGCCTCAGCAGCTGGAGCAGCAGCTGGAGCAGGAGCGGCAGGTGCAGCGGCTTCTTCTTTTTTACCGCAAGCGGCCAATGCAGCAGCAGCGATGATGGCGGCCAAAACGAGAGACTTGTTCATGATGATTTTCCTTAACAGGGGGATAAAAACAATTTCCGGAAATTGTCAACGCAGCTTGCAATGTGCTTACAAAACTGCAGCGACAGAGCGAAAGCACTCGAGCTCTTTCATCTCAGCCTGCGATTATAGGGGTTTTCACGCCC
>CANFMK010000211.1 GCA_947448325.1 Comamonadaceae bacterium | reverse complement strand
CGCAATGACAGGGCAGAGCCATTGGTGATGGCGCTGCGCGGCGCCACCACCCGGCTCTTCATCCACGCAAAGCGCTCCCATTCACGGCCCTGCACCAACAAGTACTCCTCCAGGGCGCTGAGCGAGACCACGCTGGGGCCCGAGTTGCCATTGGGTCGCAGCGCCAGGTCTACCCGAAAAACAAATCCATGCTCGGTGACGTCGCCAATCAAAGCCTGCATCATTTTGACGGCGCGACTGAAATACTCTTGGCAGCTGATGCGGCCGCGCCCGTCCAAGGTGCCGGTGGTTTCACCGTCTTCGTCGTACACGTAAATCAAGTCGATGTCACTGGACACGTTCAACTCGCGGGCACCGAGTTTGCCCATGCCCACGACCCATAACTGCGCACGCTCACCCGAGGCCAAGGTGGGTACACCATGGCGCTGATCGAGCTCGGCCAGGGCATGACGACAAGCAACATCCAAGGCAAATTCGGCCAGATGGGTCATGCACAAGGTGATGCTTTGCATCGGGGCTTGGTGATCACAGTCTTGGTCGATCAATTGCGCCATGACCCATTGGCGCAATATGCGCAGCACAGCCCCGGGATCGGCCTGCCAGGCCGGGTGGTGCGCACAGGCCATGTCGAAGGCCTGGCGCAAGCCCTCGCGGTCGGGGATGCCCTGCGGCCATATCGTCCAAAGATCAGCGTAGCGCCGCTCTAAGCGCTGGCGAAAGCGTGAATACCCGGCATTTTGGGCAATTTGCGCTGGGTTTAAGGGCGAGGGTACGTCAGAGGGGCCTGTGCGGGTCATAATTCCGGCCACACCGTATGGAAAGCGTGAATACTTGCGAATGCTGAAACTGTCATGGCTAACCACTCTGCCTGCATTGCTCATGCGCGCTATGGCCTGGGGCGTGCTGAGCTTGAGCCTGCTGGTGGGTTTGACTTGGGCCGTGTTGCATTTTTGGATTGTGCCGCGAATCTCTGAGTTGCGCCCTCAACTGGAAAACATGGCCAGCCAAGCCGTGGGGCTGCCGGTCAAGATGGGGGCGTTGACCGTGAAGTCCAACGGCTGGGCACCGGTGCTGGAAATTGACAACCTGCGCATTCACGACGCGGCCGGTACAGCGGCATTGACCTTGCCCACCTTGCGCGTGACGGTCAGCGCCCAGTCTCTTTTGACCCTGGGGGTGGAACAACTGGCGCTGGAAGGTGCAAACCTGGATGTTCGCCGCATGCAAGATGGCCGCATTCTGATCGCTGGCTTGCCCCTGTCTGGTGCCACGCCGAGCCCTTCGGCGGCGGCTGATTGGGTCTTGGGTCAAAAAGACATCGTGCTCAGACAGGGCACCGTGCGCTGGACCGACGCGTGGTCATTAGAGCCCCAACGCACAGTCGAGTTCACTGCCGTCGACCTGCGTCTGCGCAACAGCGCCAGAAGCCATGACGTGCAACTGCAAACCACACCGCCGCCCGAGTGGGGCGCACGCGTCAACGTCACGGGTCAATTTCGCCGAGGCTTATTGTCCAACCATGCGGCGCGCTGGGAAGACTGGTCGGGAGTCATCCAAGCTCAACTGCCAGAGATCGATCTGGCCGCCATTGGACGCAGCGTGGCCACCGGCATCGACATGGCTTCGGGCCAAGGCGACTTGAGCCTGTGGGTCAACATTCAAAACGGCCAGCCCGTCAAAACCGGCGCCGATGTGAACTTGAGCCACCTGAGTCTGACATTGGGGGCGCAATTGAAACCCTTGCAGTTGGAGCGTCTGCAAGGGCGCATCACCGGGCGAAACGATGAGCAAGGCTTTGAGGTTTCCACCGAGAAGCTGACCTTGGACACCCCCGATGGCCTGCATTGGCCCGGCGGCGACATGGCCTTGGTCTACGCCTATCCCCAAGGCAAATCTCTGGCCAAAGGGCAATTGAATGCCGCAGGATTGAACTTGCAAGCCCTGCACAGCCTGCTGACACGATTGCCCTTGGAAGACGCGCTGCGGGGACCGCTGCAAGCCCTGAGCGTGGCCGGTACCGTGGAAAACCTGAAAGCGCAATGGCAAGGTGCTTGGCCCGAACTGGACAGCTACGAAGCGACGGGGCGGGCGCATGGTTTGACATGGACCCTCGCCACCGGCCCAGCCTCTTCACCCTGGGCCAAGCTACCCGGTGTGCATAACGGTGTGGCCGAGTTCACCTTCAACCAAGTCGGGGGCAAGCTGGCTTTGGGCATTGACAATGGCCACTTGACACTGCCCACCTTTTTCGAAGAACCCGTGATCCCGCTGGACTTGCTCAAGGCCGATTTGAGCTGGACGGTCAAAGACCATCAGTTGTCGATTCCCAAGTGGCACGTCAAAGCCAGCAACGCCGATGCTTCGATAGATGTCAATGGCAGTTGGCGCATGAGCAAAGACGGCGAGGGCCCCGGTGTTCTGGATTTACAAGGCCAAATCCAGCGCGCCCAAGCCTCTCGCGTTGCCCGCTATTTGCCGCTGGTGTTGTCAGACACCGTTCGCCAATACGTGCGTGATGCCATCAGCCAGGGTGAGGTGACACAAATGGGGGTGCGCATCAAGGGCGACTTGAAAGACCTGCCATTCGCGCAAAGCAAAAACGGTGATTTGCGCTTTGCCGGCAAAGTGCGCGGTTTGCAGATGGCGTATGTCCCCACACGACTCCAATCTGCGGGCGAAGCGCCATGGCCCTTGCTGTCGGGTCTGAATGGTGATTTGGTCTTTGACCGTTTGAGCATGAAGCTGAGCAATGCCACCGCTAAAGTGGGCAACGTGCCTCTGATCAATGGCCAGGCCAGCATCGCCGACATGGCCAACAATGCGCTTTTGGAGGTTGCCGCCGAATCACGCAATACGCCTGCCAGCGAGGTCTTGAACCTGGTGCAAAAATCACCCTTGGACGCGATGCTGGGCGGCAGTTTGCACGACAGCACGTCTACAGGCACGGTGTCCGGGCGCATCAAGCTGAGCTTGCCACTGGCCAACTTGGACAAAACCAAATTGCAAGGCAGCGTGGTGCTGGGCGGCAACGACCTGCGGATCGTGAATGAATTGCCAAAGCTGGAAAAAGCACAGGGTACGGTGTCATTCAACGAGGCGGGATTTACCATCACGGCGGGACAAGCGCGAATGTTGGGCGGCATCTTGCGGGTTGATGGGGGTACTCGTCCAGCCAGCAGCAGCGAGGCGCCCATCACACTTCGCGTTCAAGGCACGGCTACAGCGCAAGGTTTACAACAAGCCGTGGAGTTGGCGCCGTTGAATAAGTTGGCGCAGCACATGCGCGGCAGCACCGCCTACTCGGCGGTGATTGGCTTTCGACAAGGACGCCCCGAACTGTCCATCACCAGTCGTTTGCAGGGATTGGGTTTGAACCTGCCAGCGCCCATGGTCAAAGCACCCACAGACGAGTTGGCATTGCGCATCGACTCGCGGATCATTTCCGCAAGCGGCGTCAAACCGCTTCGAGAACAGATCCAGCTCAATTTGGGTCGCCTCTTGGCTGCCACCTACGTGCGCGAATGGAATGGCGATAAAGCCCGGGTGGTGCAAGGCAGTGTCGGGGTCGGCCTGGACCGCGTGCAAGCCCCGCCCTTACCGGACAGCGGCGTGGTCGCCAATATGGCCTTGCCCGTTTTTTCGTTGGACGAGTGGCAAGCCGCATGGATGGGGGCCGCAAGTTTGCCGTCCACCCCCAGCGCCAACGGCGCAGTCTCCAAATCGGCTGACGACACGATTGCAGCCACCTTTTTGCCCACCCGCATGACCTTGCAAGCGCAAGAGTTGGTGATCCAAGGGCGCACATTGCATCGCGTCGTGGTGGGCGGCTCGCGAGAAGGCCTGTTGTGGCGCGCCAATTTGGATGCCCATGAGTTCAGCGGTTATTTGGAGTACCGTCAATCGTCTGGCGCCAATTTGGGCAGGGTGTATGCAAGGCTAGGCCGCTTGAGCCTACCCCCGACTGCAGACAACGTGGTGGAAGAACTGCTCGAAAACGGCCCCATGGACATTCCCGCCCTGGATATCGTGGTGGAAGAGCTGGAGTTGCGTGGCAAAAAATTAGGCCGCATTGAAATCGAGGCCACCAATGCAGAGATGGTCGCCAACGCCAATGCCACTCGCGGGCCCCGCCTGGGCCCCCGCCCAGGACCGGCACACGAGTGGCGACTCAACAAACTCAACGTGTCCGCGCCCGAGGCCACTTTCAAAGCCACTGGCCGCTGGGTGACCGCCAAGGACAACATCAGCCCGCGCCAGACCGAAATGAACTTCCGTCTCGACGTGAGTGACGCGGGCGGGCTACTCAACCGCTTGGGCACGCAAGACGCGATGCGGGCGG
>CANFMK010000210.1 GCA_947448325.1 Comamonadaceae bacterium | reverse complement strand
ATCGGTATCGTCAAAAAGAACGCCATCATGATGATCGACTTTGCATTGGAGGCTCAGCGCCACGAGGGCATGACGCCAGCGCAAGCCATTCGCGAAGCCTGCATCTTGCGCTTTCGCCCGATCATGATGACCTCGATTGCCGCCTTGATGGGCGCGCTGCCGATTGCGTTGGGTCTGGGTGCGGGTGCAGAGCTGCGTCAACCCTTGGGACTGGCTGTGGTTGGCGGTTTGGTGTTTTCGCAAGCGGTGACGCTGTACATCACACCGGTGATTTACCTGGCGCTGGAGCGCTTCAGCGGGACGGGGCCGATTGTGGGCGACGAGCTGCCGACTTGAGCGGGGCAGGTTGGAACGGCGCCTGATACAACCACACAGGTCGATCGGCGCTGGCCTGCACCACGGCAGTTGGCACCAACTCCGTGGCCTCAAATTCCAGGCTCACCAACCAAGCGCCGGGCTTCATGTTCTCACGGGCTTTGGCCACGGCGTGCGGCATGGTCTCAGGGCGCTGAAACACATACACCAGGTCGTAAGCCGACCAGTCGGCTTGCCAGATGTCGCCATGCCAAATGCGTGCCCAGGGGCAGCGCAGCGCCGCCGCAAAACGCAAGGGCCAGCTGAATTCGATGCCGCAAAAACGCGCTTGCGGATAGGCCAAGCGCAGCGCCCGCAAGCCATCGCCCACACCGCAGCCGGCATCCAAGACCAAAGCATCTGCAGGTAAAGCGGCTGCGGCCGGCAGGTCGCGCAATGCATTCAACGGGGTGGGGAAAATGGGCGCGTCGTGCCAGGCGTGCACCGGATAAATCAAGAGGGCCAATCCCAGAGGCACCAACCAAGCCCAGGCCGGCAAAGTGGCTGCACCTGACAGCCAGAGTGACACCGGAAAACCCAGCGCAAGAGCCCAACGACGCGCGGTGGTGGTGCCCATGCCGCTGAACGCCACAGCCACGCCGCAAGCCAGGCCCATGGCCCATAACTCGGGCACAAAGTCCGATCCATTCAGGTAAATCAGCCAGGCCCCGCCCCACACCAAGAGCGCAGGCAAAGGCCATTTCAGCAATTGAGACACAGGCACTCCAAGGACAAAGCCGTCAGGCCATGACAGCCTATTATTCCTTGTACATCACCGTGATGCTGATGCGTCGGTTTCGAGGATCTTTGGGGTCGTTGGGGTTGTAGGGTGCGCTGTCGGCGACGCCTTCAATCTTGGCAAACCTGCCCTCGGGAACGCCTTTTTTGGCGATGATTTTGCGGGTTTCTTCGGCCCGTTCGGCCGACAAAGACCAGTTGTTGCGCCCATCGGTATTGGCAAAAGCCACACTGTCGGTGTGCCCCCGAATGGCCAGTTTGTTGTCCAATTTAGACATGCTCTTGGCCACTTCGTTCAAGAGCACCTGGGCTTTGGGCGTGAGCTGCGTGGTGCCCAAGCCAAACATGGCGAAGTCGGCCTTGTCGATGATCTCAACCCGCAAGCCCTCTTTTTCACGCACGAACTTCACTTGTTCGCTCATGTTTTCAAGCCGTGGATTTTTCGCCAGACTCTCTTTGACCTCTTTTTCCAACTTGTCAAAGTTGGCTTTGTCTTGTTGTTCAGCGACCTGCTTTTTTTGCTCTTCGCTCAGGCTTTGAGGATCGCTGCGCTCTTGCGCATTGGGGGCTGGATCGTTCTCGGTGGGGCCGCCTTGTGAACGCGGCGTCACCCGCTCCATCGCTGCCGTTTGCTTGGCAGAGAAGGGGAAACCATCAGGATCGATCACCGAGCGACCACCGAGCATGCCATCGGAGCCGGCCAACTTGCCCATGGTCACGTTGCTGTGGGAGGTAGGACGGAAATAATCGGCAATGCTTTTGCGTTGATCGGCATTGGACGCGCCCAGCAGCCACATCAACAAGAAGAAGGCCATCATGGCGGTCATCATGTCGGCCAGCGCAATCTTCCACGCACCGCCGTGGGCACCGCCGTGCCCATCGTCCATGATCTTCTTGACGATGATCGGCGCCAGCGGCGCTGGCGCCGCTTCCGCCTCAGGCGCAGCAGGCGCCGCGGCCGCGGCTTCGGCTTCCGGTTTCAGCTCTTCCGCAGGGGCTGCAGTTTCATCCGCCATGGCGATTAACCTCGCATGCCGTCAAAGACTTCCGCAAAACTCGGCTGGTTATGGTGGCTGATACCGACGCGAGCAGCTTCAATGATCAAAGGCATCGGGTGACCATTCAAAGTGCCGATGATGATTTGTTTGACCACGCCGTAAATCTCGCCTTCGTCGTTGATGATTTCTGCCAGGCGTTTGGAAAATGGCTCAAAAAAGCCGTAGGCCAAAAACACACCCAAGAACGTACCCACCAGCGCACTACCGATCAAGCCGCCCAACACCGTGGGGGGTTGGTCAATTTGGCCCATTGTTTTCACCACACCCAACACGCAAGCCACAATACCCAGCGCAGGCAAAGCGCCGGCCAACGTACCCAGGGTGTCAGCCGCTTTGAGCGCGCCGTGGTGGTGCGTTTTGATGCTCAAGTTCATCACGTCTTCCACAGCCATCGGGTCCAAGTTGCCTGAGGACACCACCATCAACCGCACGGTGTCGGTGATCAGGTGCAACAGCGCATGTTCCTTCAAAACTTTGGGGAATTCAGCAAAGATGGCGCTGGCATCGGGGTTTTCGATGTGGGCTTCCAGGGCGACGGCGCCTTCGGCTTTGAGTACTTTCATCAATTTGGAGACCAAAAAGATGGTGGCCAAATAATCGGCTTTGTGAAAGGAGGGGCCTTTGAAAATTTTGCCAATGCCTGCCAAAGCGGCCTTGACGGTGTCGCCGCTGTTACCAATCAGCATGCCGCCCACACCGGCGCCAAAAATAGTGAACAACTCGTGTGGCGCTGCTTCGATGATGGGGCCCATTTCGCCGTGCATGACGGGGGCCCCGAACACACACACCATCAAAACAACTAGACCTATGATCGCTACCATGGTTCATCTCTCTAATTAAGAGCAAGACAGGTAGTGCCGAGGGGGCTTGTCTACAACTGTCTTACCTTCACATACAAGTCACCGGCGCCATGAGACTTGTATCTCACGGCCTTCAGTGAACCGAATTACCACCCAAGTTCGCTGTCAGGCTTTTCGCCGCTGGCAGCAAATTGGGCACGTCACGCCAAGCTTGGCGAATCTCACCCATCAAAGTCTGAACTTCTTGCAATGCTTCCAAATCATTGCGCGCATTGACATGAATCAGGCGGCGTGTCACATAGCTGTACAACTCATGCAAGTTGCCCGCCAACTCACCACCTTTGTCCAAATCCAAAGCGCCTTGCAAACCAATCACAATGCGACCCGCACGGGTCAAACTTTTGTTTTTGTCTTCAATCGATCCGTGCTCAATGTGCCCACGCGCAGTGACCAAGCTTTCGATCAATCCGTCGAACAACATCTGTATCAGCTCGACCTTGTTGGCCACCAGCGCCTGTGATGTCAGATTGCCTTCGCCGTAACCTTCGATAGCTTTGAAATTTACTCGCATGATCTGTCGCTCCTGTTGTATCTGCTACAACAGGTATCGGAGCTGCTGCAGAAAACTTGAGCGAATTCACTATGCGATTTCTTATTCTTTACGCTTTACCCACACGGGACTTGGAGGTCGCCACAGGGGTGACATTCAAGGTGCCGCGCAATTTCTTCACCACCGCGGTCAGCAACTGACTGACGCGCGACTCAGTGACGCCAAGAACTTCACCAATTTCTTTCAAATTGAGCTCTTCAACGTAATACAAATTCATCAACAATTGTTCCCGCTCGGGTAACTCGCCAATAGCGCCTGTGAGTGCCTGCATGAACTGCTCATGCTCCACAATGGCCTCCGGTTGCTGAGAGGCGTCTCCGGCCATGTTCATGACCTCATCGGAAACCACCTCCATCGAGTACGTCTCAAAGCGCCTGGCTTGGCTGCGCTCTTTGTGAAACAGCTCAATGTCCTTGCCCATGTGCTCGGCCAATTCGCCTTGCGTGGGGGTGCGGCCCAAGTCAGCCGCCAATTCATGGGTGGCTTCGCTGTGGGATTTATTGATCGCCACCGCGGAACGGGGCAAAAATGACAGTCGCCGCACTTCATCCAAAATGGCGCCGCGCACGCGGCTGTGCGCGAAATTTTCAAATTCAATGCCTTTGGCAGGGTCGAAGGCCCGCGAGGCTTCTAAGAGGCCGATCATCCCGACCTGGATCAATTCATCCAATTCCATGAAGGGCGGCAGCCGCACCTTCAAATGCAGCGCCACCCGTTTGACCATGCCCAGATGCGCCAACACCAGCGCTTCGCTGTTGTTTTGCACTTCCTCATACAAACGTGTGGAAATTCCCATGGTGCGTCAGGTCCTGGTCGAAACCAGCCTTTCCACAAAAAATTGCACGCCGCCACTGGCGTGGTCGACAGGGGTCAAATCGTTGGT
>CANFMK010000209.1 GCA_947448325.1 Comamonadaceae bacterium | reverse complement strand
GAGCACAGGTCGTGGGCCGCCACGGTTTGGCCAATCGCGCAAATGTCGTCACGTTCGCCTTCCACCGTCATCAAGGCGGTTTGGCGGATCGCGTGGGTGTCCACCTTGCGGCCTTTGTACATCAGCTCGCCGCGCGCCAGGTCGTAGGTCTGGAAGACTTTTTCGACGGTTTCCAGATAGAACTCGGCATGCAGATCGTTGACGGCCAAATACTCATCGTAAAAGGTTTGCACCGCGTGGGCTTTTTGCAAGTCGCCTTCGAGCAGGTATTGGTACATGTTTTTGAAGGCGCTTTTATGGCGGTCCATGTTCATGCTCATGAAGGCTGACAGCTGCACGAATCCCGGGTAGACCCTTCGCATGAAGCCGGCATGCGGCAGGGGCACGTGGCTGATCAGATTTTTTTCAAACCATTCAATCGGCTTGGTGATGGCCAACTCGTTCACGCCGGTGGGGTTGATGCGGCAGTCCACCGGGCCGGCCATCAGCGTCAGGCTGCGGGGTTGGGCCGGGTGTTGGTCTTGGGCCATCAGCGCCGTGGCAGCCAGCGCCGCCACACAGGGTTGGCACACGGCCACCACATGCGTGCCTGGGCCAAGCGCGGCCATGAACTGCATCATGTGCTCGATGTATTCGTCCAGTCCAAACGTGCCGTGCGCCAGGGGAATGTCGCGCGCGTTGTGCCAGTCGGTGATGTACACATCGTGGTCTTGCAGCAAAGTGCGTGCGGTCTCACGCAGCAAGGTGGCAAAGTGACCTGACAATGGCGCCACCAGCAGCACGACCGGTTGGGGCTCGCTGCCGGCAGGCTGCACTTTGCGAAAGTGCAGCAAGGTGCCAAACGGGGTGGTCAGGGTTTTGTCTTCGACCACCGGCACGCTGTGGCCTTGTATCGTGACGTGGGTGATTTCAAAGTCAGGACGGGTGTGGGTCAGGCGCATCCGCGAAAACACCTCGCCCGCCGCCGAGAGGCTGCGCAACCAACTGTTCTCTGTTGAGTCCAGCCATAAGGCAGAGGCACCGTGTTGGGCGGCCAAGCGCAGCGGGGACATCAGGTCGGATTGAAGCTGGTAGGCTTGGTAAAGCATGGTGGGTCCTGATGGTTCGGTGTCTGAGTCCTTAGGCAAGTTGCGGGCCAGCAAGATCTTGGGCAATGCCATGCACTTGTGCATTTTGTGCACCGCGCAGGTGCTGTGATGCGCAACAAAGGGGCGCGGGGTGCGCTGCGTTGGCGCGGGCGCAGCCTCAGGTCTGGCACAGGGCTTGCAATCGCCTCAGTGCACACCCACTACCGGAGACAGGCCATGAGCAGCACCGTTTTGACTTTGAGTAGCCGCAATTACGGCGCCTGGGCCTTGCGCGGCTGGTTGATGGCCAAGTGGGCCAAACTGCCTTTCAAAGAGCACATCGTTTCGCCTGACGATCCGGCCATGCGTGCTGAAATCATGTTGCTCTCCTCATCGATGCGGGTGCCGGCGCTGCAGCACCAAGGCATACATGTGTGGGACACCCTGGCGATTGGCGAGTACCTCAACGAGATCAAACCCAAGGCCGGTTTGTTGCCGGCTGATTTGGCGGCACGTGCGCATTGCCGTGCCATTTGCGGCGAGATGCACTCGGGCTTCAGCGCGTTACGCTCTTCGCTGCCGATGAACATCAAGGCGCACTTCCCCAAATTCAAAATCTGGTCGCGTGCGCAGGCGGACATTGACCGCATCACCGACATCTGGCGTGAATGCCTGGCCACGTATGGCGGCCCCTATTTGTTCGGCAAGCAACCCTGCATGGCTGACGCCATGTACGCGCCCGTGGTGACGCGCTTTTTGACTTACGACGTGAAGCTGGACGCGGTGTGCAAAGGCTACGTCAAAACCATGATGGCTTTGCCTTCAATGCAAGAGTGGGTGGCCGGCGCGGCTTTGGAGCCTGACGAGATCGAGATGTTAGAGGCTGAATTCTGAGCCAGACAGCCACGGCCCTTCGGGCCTTGATGTGACGGGCCGGTGTGAATATGTCACCGCCTTGCCGCCTGATGAGCGTTGGCGGTGACTGACAAGATCAGTTCCAGGGCGTGGGGTCGGGAATCTCGCATACGGGGTCGACCGAGATGGTTTTGAAGTCCGCTGGCGAGACGATTTCCAGATATTCCATGTCGGGCGAGTAGTCGAATAAAAAGTGCCGAATGCCCGGGCGTTGGTGCACGCAGTCACCGGCTTGCACCAACGTGACCTTGTCTTCGTACATGAACTTGGCCCAGCCTTGGGTCATGATCACGATTTGAAAATCTGCCTCATGCCGGTGCCAGCCCGTGCCCTTTTCTGGGGCCAGGTTGGCCTTGACCAGGTGCGCAATCACTTTGCCGTGCGTGGCCTCGGCCACGCCCAGGTCGCGGTACAGAAAGAAATCGCGCAGTCCGCCCATCGCAAAAGCGGTGTCTGTGGGTTTGACGTGAGAGAACTCGGTGGTGGTGCGGTCAAGCATGGGGCACTCCTTGAAAGTCAGCATGGCACAGATGCTGTGAACAATCCTTAGCACGAACTGTTCCTGGTTTGATGCACCAGAAACGTGGTGTCCGACGGGGTCAGCCCGGACTTGGCGAGTCTGGGATAATCGCCTGCATGAGCGGCAATACCTTTGGCACCCTTTTTTCGGTCACCAACTTTGGTGAATCCCACGGCCCAGCCATTGGCTGCGTGATTGACGGCTGCCCGCCGGGCATGCGGTTGTCAGAGGCGGACATCCAGCCCGACCTGGACCGGCGTCGCCCCGGCACCAGCAAGTTCGTGACCCAGCGCAACGAGCCCGATGCGGTGCAAATCATCTCTGGCGTCTATGAGGGCGTGACCACCGGCACGCCGATTTGCCTGCTGATTCAGAACACCGACCAGCGCAGCAAGGACTACGGCAATATTTTGCAGACCTTCCGCCCTGGTCACGCCGACTACACCTATTGGCGCAAATACGGGGTGCGCGATCCGCGCGGTGGCGGTCGTTCCTCGGCACGCCTGACCGCGCCGATGGTGGCGGCCGGTGCTGTGGCCAAGAAATGGCTGAAAGAACACCACGGCACCACCTTGGTCGGCTGCATGACGCAAATTGGCGATGTGCCGATTGGCTTTGAGTCTTGGGAGCATGTGCCGAACAACCCATTTTTCGCCCCGGTGGCCGACGTGGCCGCGCTGGAAGACTATATGAACGCCCTGCGCAAGTCGGGCGACTCCTGTGGTGCGCGCTTGCGCGTGGTGGCGCAGGGCGTGCCTGTGGGCTGGGGCCAGCCGCTGTTTGACAAGTTGGACGCAGACATCGCTTACGCCATGATGGGCATCAACGCCGTCAAGGGCGTGGAAATCGGCGCGGGCTTTGGCTGTGTGACGCAAAAAGGCAGCACCGCAGGCGACTCGCTCACCGTGCAAGGCTTTGAAGGCAACAACGCCGGCGGGGTGCTGGGCGGCATCAGCACCGGGCAGAACATCGAGGTGTCGATCGCGGTCAAACCCACCAGCTCGATCTTGATTCCGCGTCAGACCTTGAACACCGAGGGCGAGTCGGCCGAAGTCATCACCAAGGGGCGTCACGATCCTTGCGTCGGCATTCGCGCCACACCGATCGCCGAGGCCATGCTGGCTTTGGTGCTGATCGACCACGCTTTGCAGCACCGTGCCCAATGTGGCGATGTGCAGCATGCCCAACCCGCTATTCCCGCAGGGCGGGAATGAGCGCGAGCGGGCCCACTTCGCGCAAACAATTGCTGCCGTTCGCGGCGGTCTCGGCGAGTTACTTCGCGCACATCGGTTTCTTCAACCCCTACCTGCCGCTGTGGCTGAAAGAGATGGGTTTTGGCCTGCTGGTGATCAGCATGTTGACCTCGGTGCAGGCGGCCACACGCTTGTTTGCGCCCTATGCCTGGGGCTGGCTGAGTGACCACACCGGCGAGCGCGTCAAGCTGTTGCGTTACGGTGCCAGTGCGGCTTTGCTGTGTGCCTGCTTTTTGTTTTTGGACTTGACGCCCGTGTGGCTGGGCGTGGTGCTGTTGGTGATGTTCACCCACACCAGCGCCATGATGCCGATGAGCGAAGCCGCCATGGCGCACCTGGTGAGCCAAGGCGGCGCATTCGATGCCAAGCGCTACGGTCGGGTCCGCCTGTTTGGCTCGCTGGGTTTTTTAATCACCGTTTTTGTGGCCGGCGCCTGGTTTGAAGGCTTTGGCATGCGGCACTTTCCGGCCTGGACGGTGCTGAGCCTTTTCGCCGTGACGGTCAGCGCTTGGATGCTGCCCGACCTCAAAGAAGCTGTCCCTGCGCTGCACGAAAAAGTCTTGCTCTGGCCTGTGCTCCGCCAGCGCCCGGTGCAATGGTTTTTTGCCGCGGCGTTTTTTCATGTGCTGTCGCACATCGGCATTTATGTGTTTTTCTCTTTGTTTCTGGACTCGCTGGGCTACAGCAAACTCTTGATCGGTTTTTTCTGGGCCGTCTCGGTGGTGGTGGAGATCGTCTGGTTCTACACCCAGGCGCAATGGATGCCCAAGTT
>CANFMK010000208.1 GCA_947448325.1 Comamonadaceae bacterium | reverse complement strand
CCCAAAAAAGTACTGACGGCTAAAAAAGAAGAACCCAAGGTTGAGGCCAAGGCCGCGACCAAAGGCACTTTGCACAAGCCAGCTGGAACACCGGCTGCGGGCTCACGTTCCGCTTCGAATGCCGCTGCAGCGCCCGGCACTTCGACACCCTCTGCCAATAAAGAAGTCAAATCAGCCAAACTGTCTTCCAGTTGGGCGGGTGATCCGGCCAAGAAAAAAGCCATTCCTACCCGCGGCGATACCAGCGGCGGTGTTGGTCGTAACAATTGGCGCGGTGGCCCTAAAAATCGCCGTGGCAACGACCGTGACCGTGAAGATCACACCCCGGCAGCCCCAGTGGAAGCGCGCGTACTTGAAGTGCACGTGCCTGAAACCATCACTGTGGCCGAGTTGGCGCACAAGATGGCGATCAAGGCTGGTGAAGTCATCAAGCACTTGATGAAATTGGGTCAGATGGTCACCATGAACCAGCCCCTCGACCAAGACACCGCCATGATCGTGGTGGAGGAAATGGGCCACACCGCCATCGTCGCTGCATTGGATGATCCCGAAGCATTCACCGATGAAGAAGTGTCTCAACAAGATGCGCCGTCTTTGTCGCGTGCGCCAGTGGTCACCGTCATGGGCCACGTGGACCATGGTAAGACGTCTTTGCTGGACTACATTCGCCGTGCGAAAGTGGCCTCGGGTGAAGCCGGCGGTATCACCCAGCACATTGGCGCTTACCACGTCGAAACTGCACGGGGCATGATCTCGTTCTTGGATACCCCCGGTCACGAGGCCTTCACCGCCATGCGTGCACGCGGTGCACAAGCCACGGACATCGTGATTTTGGTGGTGGCGGGTGATGACGGCGTGATGCCGCAAACCAAAGAAGCCATCAAGCACGCCAAGGCGGCAGGCGTTCCCATCGTGGTGGCCATCAACAAGATGGACAAGCCCGATGCCAACATTGAACGTGTGCGCGCCGAGCTGATCTCTGAAGAAGTCGTACCTGAAGAGTTTGGCGGCGAATCACCTTTTGTCTCTGTCTCTGCCAAAACAGGCATGGGCATTGATGACTTGTTGGAACAAGTGCTGTTGCAAGCCGAGGTTTTGGAGTTGAAAGCGCCTGTCGCTTCAGCCGCCAAAGGTTTGGTGATCGAGGCGCGTTTGGACAAAGGCCGTGGTCCTGTGGCCACGATCTTGGTTCAGTCAGGCACCTTGTCGACCGGTGACGTTGTGCTGGCGGGTCAAACCTTCGGTCGCGTGCGCGCCATGCTGGACGAGAATGGCAAAACCATCAAATCAGCGGGCCCATCGATCCCGGTCGAGATCCAGGGTTTGACGGAAGTGCCTCAAGCCGGTGATGAATTCATGGTGCTCAGTGACGAACGTCGCGCCCGTGAAATCGCCACCTACCGCGCCGGTAAGTTCCGCAACACCAAATTGGCCAAGCAACAAGCCGCCAAATTGGAAAACATGTTTGCAGATATTTCTGCTGGTGAAGTCAAAAACCTGCCGATCATCATCAAGGCCGATGTACAGGGTTCGCAAGAAGCCCTTGCTGCTTCATTGCTCAAGTTGTCGACCGAAGAAGTCAAAGTGCAGTTGGTTTACGCCGCTGTGGGCGCGATCAGCGAGTCGGACATCAACTTGGCGATTGCCTCTAAGGCCGTGGTCATTGGTTTCAACGTGCGTGCCGATGCCGGTGCGCGCAAATTGGCCGAAGGCAATGGCGTTGACGTTCACTACTACAACATCATTTACGACGCTGTGGACGAACTCAAAGCGGCCATGTCGGGCATGTTGGCACCGGAACAAAAAGAAGAAATCACCGGTACTGCAGAGATCCGCAACGTGTTTGTGGCCTCGAAGATCGGTACTGTGGCCGGTTCGATGATCACTTCGGGTTTTGTCACCCGTTCTTCGCGGTTCCGTTTGCTGCGCGACAACATCGTCATCTACACCGGCGATATCGACTCCCTCAAGCGCCTCAAAGACGATGTCCGCGAAGTCAAAGAAGGCTTCGAGTGCGGTATCAAACTCAAGAACTACAACGACATTGCCGAGGGTGATCAGTTGGAATTCTTCGAAGTCAAGGAAGTGGCCCGTACGCTGTAAACCATGGTCCGCAAAGCTTCTTCTACCCCTAATCGCGGTTTTCGTGTCGCCGACCAGATCCAACGGGATCTGGCCGAGTTGATCGCGCGTGAGTTGAAAGACCCGCGTGTCGGCATGATCACCTTGAGCGGGGTCGAAGTCACGCCCGACTATGCCCATGCCAAAGTGCATTTCAGCATCATCACCGGCGACCCGGTGGAAACCACGGCTGGCTTGAATGCAGCGGCTGGATTTTTGCGCAACGGTCTGTTCAAACGTTTGCACATTCACACTGTGCCCACTTTGCACTTCATCTTCGACCGCACCACCGAACGCGCTGCCGACATGAACGCCTTGATTTCCAAGGCCGTGGCCTCTCGTTCTCAGCACGAGGACTGACATGACCGCGCTGCGCACCAGGGTGCAACGGCGCCCTGTGCATGGGGTGCTGTTGCTCGATAAACCACTCGGCTTGTCCAGTAACCAGGCTTTGCAAAAAGCCAAGTGGTTGCTGCGCGCCGAAAAGGCCGGCCACACCGGCACATTGGATCCTTTGGCTACAGGGGTTTTGCCATTGTGTTTCGGTGCTGCTACCAAGTTCAGCCAACAGCATTTGGATGCCGATAAAACCTACGAAACCACCTTGCGATTAGGTCAGAAAACGACCACCGCGGATGCCGAAGGCGAGGTCATTGAGTCGCGCCCTGTGACCTGTACCCCTGGTCAGGTGGTGGAAGTCCTTGACCGATTCATGGGGCCCATCAGCCAAGTACCCCCCATGCACAGTGCTTTGAAAAAAGACGGCAAGGCTTTGTATGAATACGCGCGTCAAGGCGAAACCGTGGAGCGTGAAGCTCGGCAAGTGGTGATTCGCGATTTGGATTTGCTGGACATGCAGCTGAGCGGTGATGCACCGTCGATCACTTTGCGTGTGCATTGCAGCAAGGGCACGTACATTCGCACTTTGGGCGAAGACATTGGTGAAGCGCTGGGTTGCGGCGCGCACCTGAGCGCTTTGCGCCGTATCCATACAGGTCCTTTTGATGCCGCTGAATGCGTCACTTTGGCCGCTTTAGAAGCCATGCCAGAACAAGAACGTTCAGCCCGACTGAAATCTGTAGATTGTTTGTTACCCACCCATACGGTTGTCACATTGCCAGCCGATGATGCAGGGCGCTTCTTGAGCGGTGTACGCCGCCGTGGCGAGTGGCCTGACTCAGAGCATGTTGCCGTTTACGGCAGCGCCCCACATGCTTTGCTGGGCTCTGCCCATGTCAAAGCAGGTGAGTTGATCCCCGGGCGATTGTTGAGCCCCATTGAAATTCAACAAATTTTAGAAGTAGAGCCTGCTGCCGTGCCCATCCGGGCTGGCCAGGTATGAAGGAAAAAAGCATGAGTAAGCAAATTCGCAACATCGCCATCATTGCCCACGTTGACCATGGCAAAACCACCATGGTCGACCAACTGCTGCGTCAGTCAGGCACCTTTGCCGATCACGAAAAAGTGGTCGATACTGTGATGGACAACAACGCCATCGAACGCGAACGCGGCATCACCATCTTGGCCAAAAACTGCGCCGTGAGCTGGGAAGGCACCCACATCAACATCGTTGACACCCCCGGTCACGCGGACTTCGGCGGTGAAGTCGAGCGCGCCTTGTCCATGGTGGACGGCGTGGTGTTGCTGATTGACGCGCAAGAAGGCCCTATGCCGCAAACCCGCTTTGTGACCAAGAAGGCTTTGGCCTTGGGTCTCAAGCCGATTGTGGTGGTGAACAAGGTGGACAAGCCCGGCGCCAACCCCGACAAAGTGGTGAATGCGGCCTTTGACTTGTTTGACAAACTCGGCGCGAGCGACGAACAGTTGGATTTCCCAGTGGTCTACGCCTCGGGTATCAACGGCTGGACCTCTTTGGTCGAAGGTGAGCCCGGCGAGCAGTGGGGTCCTGACATGTCGGCCCTCTTCAACACCGTGTTGCAACACGTCAAACCCAACGCCGGCGATCCCAAAGCGCCTTTGCAATTGCAAATTTCCGCCTTGGACTTTTCAACCTTCGTGGGCCGCATCGGTGTCGGCCGTATCAGTCAAGGCACGATCAAGCCCAATATGGACGTGGTGTTCATGGAGGGGCCTGATGGCGCCCCCATCAAAGGCCGTGTCAATCAAGTGTTGACTTTCCAAGGCCTGGACCGTGTGCAAGTGACCGAAGCCGGTCCTGGCGACATCGTTCTGATCAACGGTATTGCCGATCTGAACATTGGCGTGACCGTCACAGACCCGCTGAACCCCACACCACTGCCAATGCTCAAAGTGGACGAACCCACACTGACCATGAACTTCTGCGTGAACACCTCGCCTTTGGCGGGTCGCGAAGGCAAGTACGTCACCAGCCGTCAAATCTGGGACCGTCTGCAAAAAGAACTGCAACACAACGTGGCTTTGCGCGTCAATGAAACCGATGAAGAAGGTATCTTTGAAGTCATGGGCCGGGGTGAACTGCACCTGACT
>CANFMK010000207.1 GCA_947448325.1 Comamonadaceae bacterium | reverse complement strand
TGCGCACCGGGCGGCCCTCACGCCCGTAGGCAAAGCCTTTGCGCTGGGTGAAGGCATCGCCCAGCTCGTTTTCGTTGTCCCAGCAGCTGCTGTCGATCAAATGGTTGACATTGGCTCCGTAAGCGCCTTCGGTGTTGCCAAAGACCCGCAGCGAGGCGCATTCCAGCGTGCTGCCTTCATGCTCCGCCATGAAAGCCAGGGCGTGCTTGCGGATGTAGTTCTGTGCTTCAGGCTCATCGGCGCTGGCGGCCAAGAAGGAGGCTTCGGCCAACAGCCGGATTTGCATGGGCAACAGGTCGCGGAAGATGCCCGACAGAGTGATCACCACGTCGATGCGCGGACGTCCCAGCTCGGTCAACGCGATCAGTTGCGCGCCGGCCAAACGGCCATAGCTGTCAAAGCGCGGTGCCGCGCCCATCAGGGCCAGGGCTTGGGCCAAGGGCCCGCCTTCGGTCTTGAGGTTGTCAGTGCCCCAAAGCACCATGGCCACGGTCTCAGGCAATGCCTGATGATCTTTTTGGTAACGCTGGAGCAGCTTCTCGGCTTGACGCTGGCCGTCCCGAACCGCAAAGGCCGAGGGCATGCGGAAGGGGTCCAGACCATGCAAGTTGCGCCCGGTGGGCAGCACCTGTGGGTTGCGGATCAAGTCGCCGCCTGGAGCAGGCTGCAGATAGCGACCATCCAGGGCGCGCATCAGGCCTTGCATCTCGTGGTCTTCGCCCAGCAAATGGTTGCTGCGTACCAACTGGCGCAGGCTCTCGGCTTGGGCTTTGTCTACACTGAAGTGCGCATGGAGATGGGCTTGGCTGGCCCCATCGACCAGGGCCTCCATCAGGGCGGCACTGCGCTCGGCCGTCATGCCTGCGTGCAAGCCCATGGCATCGGCCATGACTTTGAGGGTGCCCAAGCGCTGCGCGCGCGTGGGGGCTTGGCCCATGACGTGCAGCCCCTCAGGGATCAAGGCGTATTCAAGTTCCAGCAACTGGTTTTGCAGTTGTTCAATCCAAGCGGCAGGGTTGCTGTCGGTTACCGTGGGGACGCTCAGGTCTATGCTTGTCGCTTGTTCGTGGATCAGCTCGCTCAAACTGGCGCGGTCCAGCGCCTGGTCGGGCCCCATTTGCTGCCAGCGCTCGATCGATTGCTGCAAGCTGACCAGCTCTTTGTACAAGCCCGAATGCGTGAGTGAGGGTGTGAGGTAACTGACCAAGGTGGCAGCGCCACGGCGCTTGGCCAGGGCCCCTTCCGAAGGGTTGTTGGCGGCATACAGGTAAATATTGGGCATCTCACCGATCAGGCGGTCTGGCCAGCATTGGGCCGACAAGCCTGTTTGCTTGCCGGGCATGAATTCAAGTGCACCGTGCGTGCCAAAGTGCAGCACCGCATCGGCGGCATAGTCTTCGCGCAGGTAGCGGTAAAAAGCGCTGAAGGCGTGGGTCGGGGCGCAACCGGTTTCAAACAACAAGCGCATCGGATCGCCCTCGTAGCCAAAGCCCGGTTGCACCGTGACCACCACCTGGCCAAAGGCCGCGCCCAACACAAAGATGGATTGCCCATTGGTCAGGTGCTTGCCGGGGGCTGGGCCCCACTGTGCCTCGATCTCGCTGAGCCAGCGTTCGTGTTGCACATGGTGAGCGGTGTCGATGGCGTGCAGCACATTGGCCTGTGTGCCGTATTGGCTGGCGTTGCCTTGCAGCAGACGCTGGCGCAAATCGTCCACGCTGTCGGGCAGCTCAACGCGATAGCCTTCTGTGCTCAAACGCTGCAAGGTGTTGAACAGGGATTGGAAAACCGACAAATACGCCGCCGTGCCCACGCTGCCCGCATTGGGTGGAAAGTTGAACAACACGATGGCCAGTTTGCGCTCTGCGCGCGGCTTGTGGCGCAGGCGAACCAGCCGCTCCACGCGGGCCGTGAGCATCTCGGTGCGCTCAGCGCAGGTGAACATGTCCTGGCTGCGCGGGCCGCTGGGGAAGGTACAGCGCCGCTCGCAGCCGTGGCAGGTTTGCCCGGCCGGGCCCGGGCGTCCGCCGTAGACCATGGGCAAGATCGAGCCGTCCAACTCGGGTATGGCCACCATGATGGTGTTTTCCACGGGCAGCAGGCCACGGGTGGAGTCGCCCCATTGCTCAATCGATTGGAACTCCAACGGGTGTGCGGCGATGTAAGGCACATCGAGTTCGCTCAGCGCCACTTCGGCGGCGCTGGCGTCGTTGTAGGCAGGGCCACCGACCAGTGAAAAACCCGTCAATGACACCAAAGACTGAATGCGCGTTTCGCCACCCGGTTTGAAATACCGGTCCATGGCCGGGCGGGCATCGAGGCCGCTGGCGAAAGCGGCAATCACCCGCAGACCGCGCGCCTGCAGGGAGGTGATCACCGCATCGTAATGCGCGGTGTTGCCGGCCAACAGATAAGAGCGCAGCAGCAACAAACCGACGGTGGGTTGGTCCTTGTGCGCCTGGCCCGGCAGATCGTTCAGGTCCTCTCTGATCCGGTTTTTCATCTGCGGGTGGTACAAGCCGACCTCGGGGTATTCGATCGGGTCCTGCGGCTGCGCCAGTGCGCGCAGGGGCTGGCGTGGGCCTTGGGCATAGCGGTGCACCAGGGTCTGGACCATGTGCTCGATGTTGTGCTCTGAGCCCGCCAACCAGTAACGCATGGTCAGGAAAAACAGGCGCAGGTCTTGTGCCGTGCCCGGAATGAAGCGCAAGAGCTTGGGCAGACGGCGCAGCATGGCCATTTGCTTGGCCCCGGCACTGGCCGGCGCACCTTTGTCTTCGCCCGTCTCTTTGTTTTTAGCGGAGGGACGCAGTTTTTTCAGCAAAGCCATCAGGCCGCTGGATTCACGACCCATCACCAGTTTGCCCATGCGGGTGAGCTGCGTGACCTGCGGCGCGGACATGATGCAGACCATGGCGTCGCAGTGCTCGCGGCGCTCTTTCAAGGCATCGAGCACCGGCAGGAAATGGTCTTCCATGAAGAGCATGGTGACGATCACGATGTCGGCTTGGGCTACCGCGGCCAGCACGTCGCTGAGGGCTTTGTCGCTGTCGCGCCAGGCCGAGGCGTGGTGGGTTTGCAGATGCAAGCCCGGTATTTGCGCGGCCAATCGCTCGGCGGCATGCTCTGCAGCACTGGCCAAGTGGTTGTCCATGGTCAGCAACACCACGCTCATGCGCGCGGCTTGGGGCTTGACCTGTTTACCGGCTGTAATGGGCTTTGGCATCGTAGAGCGTCTCCACGGTAATGGTCGCAACGCCCTGGTCCAGGGCGAAGCGTTCGGTGTTGCGGCGCGCTTTGCCACGCACGAAAAACGGAATCTTGCCCAGCTCTTTTTCCGCTTCGACACTCCAGTGGGCCTGGTTCGAAGCGGCGGGCACCGGTTGAGCCACCGCTTGCGCTGTGGCCGGTGTGAGGACGGGTTGTGGGGCTGGGGTAGGGGTGGGCACCGGCGCGTTTTCGGCGGGGCTGCGGCTGCGCCCCAAGTGCGACGGTGCGGCGCCGGGATGGAATTCAAAGTCCTCGCGAAACATGCCAATCAGGTGTTCTTCTAGACCCATCATCAAGGGGTGAACCCAGGTGTCAAACAGCACGTTGGCGCCTTCAAAGCCCATTTGCGGGGCGTAGCGTGCCGGAAAATCTTGCACATGCACCGGGGCTGAAATCACGGCGCAGGGAATGCCCTGGCGCTTGGCGATGTGGCGCTCCATTTGGGTGCCCAAGATCAACTCAGGTTGCAGGGCGTTGATTTGGTCTTCGACTTCCAGATAGTCGTCGGTGATCAAGGCATCTATGCCGTGGCGCTTGGCGCAGTCGCGCACTTCGCGGGCAAATTCCCGGCTGTAGGTGCCCAGGCCGACCACTTCAAAACCCATCTCCTGGCTGGCGATGCGCGCGGCGGCCACCACATGGGTGGCGTCGCCAAAAATATAGACGCGCTTGCCGGTGAGGTAGGTCGAATCGACCGATTTGGCATACCAAGGCGCGTGGGCGTTTTCAGGGTCTTGGGCGGGCAGGGGCAATCCGGTGAGGGCGCAGACCTCGGCGATGAAGTCGCGCGTGGCATGGCTGCCCAAAGGCACGGTTTGGGTGTAGGGCTGGTCGAACTGCCGCTGCAGCCACTGCGCGGCGGACAGACCGATTTCGGGGTAGAGCACCACGTTGAAATCGGCTTCGGCCAGCTTTTGGATGTCGGCCACGCTGGCGTTCAAGGGGGCGACCACGGCCACATCGACGCCCAGTTGATTGAGCAGTTGGGTGATTTCTTTGACATCGTCGCGATGCCGAAAACCCAGGGCGCTGGGCCCCAGGAGGTTGCAAGTGGGTCGGGCCTTGGCGGGTTTTTCACTGCCGGGTTTGTGCACCAGGTTGCGGCACAGTTGGTAAAAGGTTTCGCTGGCGCCCCAGTTTTCTTTGCGCTGGTAGGAGGGCAGCTCCAGGGCGACCACGGGAATCGGCAATTGCAGGGCTTGCGCCAGACCACCCGGATCGTCTTGGATCAGCTCGGCGGTGCACGACGAGCCCACCAGCATGGCGGCGGGCTTGAAGCGCGCCATGGCTTGGCGTGCAGCGTCTTTGAACAGCTCGGCC
>CANFMK010000206.1 GCA_947448325.1 Comamonadaceae bacterium | reverse complement strand
GCCGAGACCCAGCGTCCCTTGGCGATTGTGGTGATCTGCGGTTTGTTCACCGCCACGCTGCTCACCTTGGTGGCGTTGCCCGCGCTGTATGTGTCTTGGTTTGCGCCAAAGAAAGACAAAACGAGTTAAGCCGAGGTACGAAAAAAAGGCCAGCCCCTGCAAAGTGGCTGGCCTTTTGCATGCAGGCATGCAGTCTTTGGACCCCGCTTTACTTGTGGATGTCGCCCATGCACAGGTACTTGATTTCCACATAGTCGTCCATGCCGTGATGCGAGCCTTCGCGGCCCAGGCCGGACTGCTTGACGCCACCAAACGGCACATGTTCGGTCGCCAAAATGCCCACGTTGATGCCGACCATGCCGTACTCCAGCGCTTCGCTGACGCGAAAGATTCGGCCCACATCGCGGCTGTAGAAGTAGCTGGCCAAACCAAACTCGGTGTTGTTTGCCGCGTCAATCGCTTCTTGCTCGGTCTTGAACTTGAAGATCGGCGCAAACGGTCCAAAGGTTTCTTCTTTGGCACACAGCATGTCGGCAGTGGCATCGGCCACCACCGTGGGTTCAAAGAACTGGCCTGAGCCCATGCTGGACAGGCGCTTGCCGCCGACCAGCACGCGCCCACCTTTGGCCACGGCATCTTGAACATGGCGCTCCACCTTGACCAGTGCCGCTTCTTCGATCAAGGGGCCTTGGTTCACACCGTCTTCAAAGCCGTTGCCCACTTTGGCGGTCTGCACCTTGGCGGCGAACTTTTTCACAAATGCGTCGTACACGCCTTCTTGCACGTACAAGCGGTTAGAGCACACGCAGGTCTGGCCGGCATTGCGGTACTTGCTGGCAAAAGCACCTTCGACCGCGCTGTCGATGTCGGCGTCGTCAAACACGATGAAGGGCGCATTGCCGCCCAACTCGAGTGACATTTTCTTCACGGTGGGGGCCGATTGCGCCATCAAAATGCGGCCCACTTCGGTGGACCCTGTGAAGCTGATGTGACGCACCACGTCGCTGGCGCACAGCACCTTGCCCACGGCAATCGAGTTGTCGCTGTCGGCGGTGATCATGTTCAGCACGCCTGCGGGGATGCCTGCGCGGATCGCCAGTTCTGCTGCTGCCAGGGCGGTCAGGGGGGTCAACTCGGCCGGCTTGATGATCACTGGGCAACCGGCGGCCAGGGCAGGGGCGACCTTGCGGGTGATCATCGCCAGCGGAAAGTTCCATGGCGTGATGGCGGCGCACACGCCGATGGGCTGCTTGAGCACCAAAAGACGGCGAGTGTTGTCGAACTGCGGCAGGGTCTCGCCGTTGACGCGCTTGGCCTCTTCGGCAAACCATTCGACAAAGCTGGCGCCGTAGGCGACTTCGCCTTTGGCTTCGGCCAGCGGCTTGCCTTGCTCGGCGGTCATGATGCGGCCCAGATCGTCTTGGTTGGCCATCAGCAAGTCGTACCACTTGCGCAAAATGATGCTGCGCTCTTTGGCGGTCTTGGCTTTCCAGGCCGGCCAGGCGGCGTTGGCGGCGGCAATGGCCTGCTCGGCCTCTAGGGGGCCCAGATTGGCGACGTTGGCCAAGACCGCACCGGTAGCTGGGTCGGTGATGTCAAACCGGCTGGCGCCCGCCACCCATTGGCCGTTGATCAGCGCATCGGTTTTCAGCAGGCTGGGGTCGTTCAACAAGGCGAGGGGGGATGTTTTCATGTCCATGGGGTTCTCCAGTGAATGTGTACGGGGTGGCTAGGATACGCAATGGGAGAAAGCTTAGCGCAGTCTTTGGCTTTGAATTGTCGCCAAAGTGGTTGGGGGACTCGTCGCCTGAATCAGCCAGGGTCATGGGGCTGATGGTTGCGCTCATGTCCCCCGACTAGGAAGTTTCTGCAAGCCGCAAACTTATAATGTCTGGTTGCACCTTATTCCAGCTTCCCCTGCGAAAAACACCATGAGCTCACCCGTCATTTCAGTTGCCGACATCCGTAAGACCTTTTTGGACTTTTTTGCGTCCAAAGGTCACACCGTGGTGGCGTCCAGCCCCTTGGTGCCCGGCAACGACCCCACCCTGATGTTCACCAACTCAGGCATGGTGCAGTTCAAAGACGTGTTTTTGGGCTCTGACAAACGTTCTTATGTGCGTGCAGCTTCGGTGCAAGCGTGTTTGCGTGCGGGTGGCAAACACAACGATTTGGAAAACGTGGGCTACACCGCGCGCCACCACACCTTTTTCGAGATGCTGGGCAATTGGTCGTTTGGCGATTACTTCAAACGCGAGTCCCTGCAATGGGCGTGGGAACTGCTGACCGAAGTCTACAAACTGCCCGCCGATAAACTGTACGCCACGGTCTACATGGAAGACGATGAGGCCTATGGCATTTGGCAAGACATTTTTGTCAAAGCAGGATGGACCCCAGAGCGCATCGTCCAGGAAACCCGCATCATCCGCATCGGCGACAACAAAGGCGGCCGCTACAAATCCGACAACTTTTGGATGATGGCCGACACCGGTCCTTGCGGTCCTTGCTCCGAAATCTTTTACGACCATGGACCGCACATCCCCGGCGGCCCACCCGGCAGCCCTGAAGAAGACGGCGACCGCTTCATCGAGATCTGGAACAACGTGTTCATGCAGTTCAACATGGACGAGACCGGCGCTGTCACGCCGCTGCCCGCGCCCTGCGTGGACACCGGCATGGGCTTGGAACGTCTTGCTGCCATCTTGCAGCACGTGCACAGCAACTACGAGATCGATATTTTTGACGCGCTCATCAAAGCCGCTGCCCGCGAAACCGGTTGCCAGGACCTGAGCCACAAGTCTTTGCGCGTGATTGCCGACCATATTCGCGCCACTTCTTTCTTGGTGAGCGACGGCGTGGTCCCAAGCAACGAAGGCCGGGGCTATGTGCAGCGCCGCATCGTGCGCCGCGCGATTCGCCATGGGTATTTGTTGGGCCAGAAAAAGCCCTTCTTCCACAAACTGGTGCCCGACCTGGTGCGCTTGATGGGCGAGGCCTATCCCAACATGGCGAACCAAGCCGAGCGCATTGCCGAGATCTTGCGCATCGAAGAAGAGCGCTTCTTTGAAACGCTGGAAACCGGCATGCACATCTTGGACAGCGCTTTGGCCGGTGGCGTGAAGGTCTTGCCTGGTGAAGTGGCTTTCAAGCTGCACGACACCTACGGCTTCCCTCTGGATTTGTCGGCGGACGTTTGCCGTGAACGTGGCTTGTCGGTGGACGAAGCCGGTTTTGCCACCGCCATGGAAAAGCAAAAAGCCCAAGCCCGCGCCGCTGGCAAATTCAAGATGGACAAGGCGCTGGACTACACCGGTGCAGGCAACGACTTTGTCGGTTATGAAGATTTGACGTCCAACGCCAAAGTGTTGGCACTGTATGCCGACGGCAATGCTGTGAGCGAACTGAAAGCCGGTCAATCTGGCGTGGTTGTGTTGGACACGACACCGTTTTATGCAGAGTCCGGTGGCCAGGTGGGCGACCAAGGCAAGATCCACAACGCGGGTGGTCAGTTCCAGGTGGCTGATACCCTCAAGATCAAGGCCGATGTGTTTGGCCACCACGGTGAGTTGGCCTCGGGCAGCTTGAAAGTCGGCGATGCGGTTCAAGCCCATGTGGACACGGACCTGCGCGCCGCCACCGTGCGCAACCACTCGGCCACCCACTTGATGCACAAAGCCTTGCGCGAAGTGCTGGGCGATCACGTGCAGCAAAAAGGATCCCTGGTCAATGCCGAGCGCACCCGTTTTGACTTTGCGCACAACGCCCCGGTGACCGACGCACAAATTGCCGACATCGAAGCCCGTGTGAACGCCGAAATTTGGGCCAACGCCGCTGCTGCAGCGCGTGTGATGGACATCGAGTCCGCGCAAAAAACCGGTGCCATGATGCTGTTTGGCGAGAAGTACGGCGAGACCGTGCGCGTGCTCGACATTGGCTCCAGCCGCGAGCTGTGCGGCGGCACGCATGTGCAGCGCACCGGCGACATTGGCCTGTTCAAAGTGGTGAGCGAGGGCGGTGTGGCCGCTGGCGTGCGACGCATCGAAGCCGTCACCGGTGCCAATGCCTTGGCGTATTTGCAGTCGCTGGAAAACACGGTGGCGCAAGCCGCCTCGTCCCTCAAAGCGCCGACCGCTGAGCTGACCCAGCGTATTGCCCAGGTGCTCGACCAAGTCAAAGCGCTGGAAAAAGAAATGTCAGCCCTCAAAGGCAAACTGGCGTCCTTCCAGGGCGACGAGTTGTTGACGCAAGCCGTGGACGTCAAAGGTGTGAAGTTGCTGGTCGCCAAGCTCGAAGGCGCGGACGCCAAGACTTTGCGCGACACCATGGACAAGCTCAAAGACAAAATCAAAACCGCCGTGATTGTTTTGGCCGCAGTGGATGGCGAGAAGGTGAACATCGCTGCCGGTGTCACAGCGGACAGCGTGGGCAAAGTCAAAGCCGGCGAGTTGGCCAATTTTGTCGCCCAACAGGTGGGTGGCAAGGGCGGCGGCAAGCCCGACATGGCCATGGCCGGCGGCACCGACGCAGCGGCTTTGCCCGCCGCGCTGGCCAGTGTGCAAGCCTGGGTGACTGAGCGCGTTTGAAGCGCTTGTTCATCCCG
>CANFMK010000205.1 GCA_947448325.1 Comamonadaceae bacterium | reverse complement strand
GTCCGCCAGCCGCCGAACGATGGGCGCGCCCACCACATGCCGTTGGTAATAAGGGTCGTGGTACAGCGTCTCTTGGATGCCGTAGACGCGGTCTTTGAGCATGCCCTTGCTGGTGAAAGACAGCGTGCACAGCGGAAAGCCGCGCTCGTGGTTTTCACGCGGCTGCAGTTTGTACACGCACTGCTCGGTAAAGAACTCGGGCCACAGTTTCCAGTCGCCGCTGTCCACGGCGCTGGCGTAATCGGCATACAGCTGCTGGATGCCGAACCAGGTGTTCATATCGACCATGTTCAAGCCTCCATCACTTTGCGCCAATATTCGTACATGCCCCGGATCAGGGTCTCGGTCACCATGTGGTCGGTCTCGCCCACATCGCGCCCGCCCAGCTCGACCAGCATGCGGTGCTCGGGTTTTGTCTCAAAGGCTTGCTGCGAAAACTCGATCACCTCGCCATCGTCTGCGCTGACAAAACCGGCCGGGCCAAACAGATTGGCCTGGCGCAGGCGGCGCTCGTGCATCTCGGGGGTGTCGTCTTCAAAACCAAAATGTGTCCAGACAAAGTCAAACGCGCCATGGCCGTCTGGCTGGATGTGGCGGGTGGACACGCTGTTGACCTGCTGCTGAAAAATCACGCTCGGAAACAGCGTCATCATCACCGCAGTAGGACCGCCCCACCAAGGCTCGGGCACGATGTCCAGAAAGCTCGGGTCGTTGAGCTGCATGCTTTCTTTGAAGCTGCTCACCTGCGTGACTTGCGAGGCCGCGCCCGTGGCTTGGCCCGCGGTGCCGCGTGTGGAGATCATGGCCGCGTGGCGGTGGTGCGCGTCCATGCGCAACTCGCTCTTGTTGTCGGCGCGCCAAAGGCCAAAGGTGACAAACCAGGTGTGCAGCAAGCCGGGGTGGTAGGGGTCTTTGATGTTCTCTTGCATCAACTTCCAGTTGCCCGGAATGCGCTGGCGGTTGTAGCCCAGCACCACCAACTTGCGGCCGTTGAATAGGCGGTCAAAGTACTGCAGGATGGTCGGGCCCATGAAGTCTTCGAGCGACTCGACCTCGTGATCGAAAGAAGCAAACACCACGCCGCCCCGCGTGGCGACTTTCAAGGCAGTCAGGCCGTGGTCTTTGGGATGGAAATCGGCCGGCATACCGCCGTTGACCTTGCCGTCTTGGCGCACGCCCCGGCGAAACGGCACACCCTGCAAATCGCCTTGGAGGTTGTAGCTCCACTGGTGGTAAGGGCAGACAAACTCTTTTTTGTTACCGTGGCGCTCGCGGCAAAACTGCATGCCCCGGTGCGCGCAGACGTTCTCCACCACGTGGATCTGGCCATCATCGCTGCGCGTCATGATGACCGAGCGCTCGCCCACCACGGTGCGCTTGAAGTCACCCGGGTTGGCGATCTCGGCCTCCAGGCCCACATAACTCCAATGGCTTTTGTAAAAGAAGCGCGCCAGCTCCTTCTTGTGCCGCGCCTCGTCGGTGTACACCGCAAACGGAACCCGGCTGGTGCCGTCCGTTTCCCAGTGGATGGGGTGTTCAGTCATGGGTAGCGCTCCTCAATTCCTTTTTGTGGGAGCGACGCCCTCGTCGCGATCGGGCGTCCGCAAATCGAAATCCTTCGCGACGGGGGCGTCGCTCCTACAGTGGACGCCATCATGCGCAAAGCATTTAATTTCGTAAATCGAATTTCAATGATAATCAATATCTGAAATTCAAATAACACTGGCACCCACTTCATGGAACTTGCCCGCCTCGACCTGAACCTGCTGCTGGTGTTTCACCATCTGCTGCGCGAAAAGCGCGTCTCCGCCGTGGCCGCTGTATTGGGCATGAGCCAGCCGGCGGTCAGCAGCGCGCTGGGTCGGCTGCGCATCAGCTTGGGCGACGAATTGTTTTTGCGCACGCAGCGCGGCATGCAACCGACGCCGTATGCGCTGCAACTGGCCGAGCCGGTGGCGGCGGCGCTTGACGGTTTGCAGCAAGCGCTGAACGTGCGCGCCTCGTTCGACCCCTTGGTCAGCGAACGCCGCTTCACGTTAGCCATGACCGATGTGGGTGAAATGTATTTTCTGCCCGTGCTGATGGACGCGCTGGCCCAGACCGCGCCGGGCGTCACCCTCCAAGTGGTGGCCGTGACCAGTGCCAGCCTCAAAGACGACATGGCCTCTGGCCGCATCGACCTGGCGCTGGGCCTGCTGCCGCAATTGCAAGCGGGTTTTTTTCAGCAAGCGCTGTTTCGTCAACCCTATGTGTGCCTGATGCGCCAAGACCACCCGCTGGCTGGGGCAGCTGAGCTGACGCTGGCCGACTTTGCCGCCGCCAACCACGTGCGCGTGGTCGCCGCGGGCACCGGGCACGGGCGGGTGGACGAAGCGCTGGAGCGCCAAGGGCTGCAACGGCGCATCCGCCTGACGGTGCCGCACTACGTGGCATTGGGCGACGTGCTCGGACACAGCGATCTGCTCGCCACCGTGCCAGAGCGCTTCGCGCAGCGCGTCACCCGCCCCTTTGGCCTGACCACCCGGCCTTTGCCCTTGAGCGTGGACGGCAGCGCCATCCATCAATTTTGGCATGCCCGCCTGCACAAAGACCCGGGCCACCATTGGCTGCGAGGGCAAGTCAGCCAGCTTTTTGGCGATGGCGCCAAAGACAGCCCTGCACAGCTGATCTGATCGAGTGCTTGACACGCACTCACAACGCCGCCGCCTCCTACAATCCTCCCCATGCTTCAATTCGATCTGCTCACCAGCGACCCTTCCAGCCACGCCCGGCGCGGCCAGCTCACCCTGAACCACGGCGTGGTGCAAACGCCCATCTTCATGCCGGTGGGCACCTACGGCACCGTCAAAGGCGTGATGCCGCGCAGCTTGCACGAGATGGGCGCGCAGATCATTTTGGGCAACACCTTCCATTTGTGGATGCGCCCCGGACTGGATGTCATGCAAAGCTTTGGCGGCTTGCACCAATTTGAGAAATGGGACAAACCCATCTTGACCGACAGCGGTGGTTTTCAAGTCTGGTCGCTCGGCCAAATGCGAAAAATTACCGAAGAAGGCGTGACCTTTGCCTCACCCGTGAACGGCGACAAGCTGTTCATGTCGCCCGAAGTGAGCATGCAAATCCAAACGATTTTGAACTCAGACATCGTGATGCAGTTGGACGAGTGCACGCCTTACGAGACCAAAGGCCACCTGACCACTGAGCTGGAGGCCCGCAAGTCGATGGAGATGAGCCGACGCTGGGCGGTGCGCTCCAAAGCCGAGTTCGAGCGCTTGAACAACCCCAACGCCTTGTTTGGCATCGTGCAAGGCGGCATGTTTGAAAACCTGCGCCAAGAATCGCTGGAAGCCTTGATCGAGATGGATTTCCCCGGTTACGCTGTCGGCGGCGTGAGCGTGGGAGAACCCAAAGAGCAGATGCTGCAAATCATGGCGCACACGCCGCACCGCTTGCCGGCGCACAAACCGCGCTACCTGATGGGCGTGGGCACGCCCGAAGATCTGGTGCAAGGCGTGGCCGAGGGTGTGGACATGTTCGACTGCGTGATGCCCACCCGCAACGCCCGCAACGGCACGGTGTTCACCCGCTTTGGCGACTTGAAGTTGCGCAACGCGCGCCACAAAAACGATGCGCAACCGCTGGACAGCACCTGCACCTGCCACGCGTGTGCAGGGACCACTGGCGTGTCGTGGGACCAAGGTGGGCGCGACGGCTTTTCGCGCGCTTACCTGCACCACCTGGACCGCTGCGGCGAGATGCTCGGCCCCATGCTGACCACGATCCACAACCTGCATTACTACCTGAACCTGATGCGCGAAGTGCGCGAATCGTTAGATGCTGGGCAGTTCAGCGCGTTCCGGGCGCAGTTCAAAAGCGACCGCGCGCGCGGCGTGTGATCGCGCACCTGTAGGCGCTGGCCTGCAAGCGACAGGGTTAATCAGCGGGTGTGGTGAACACCGTCAAAACCCCGGTGTAACCGTACAAGCTGCTGCCAGCGATTTCGCCCCCAGCAAAAAAGCCCACCAGCGGCACATCGCCCAGCGCATGGCGAATGATTTGCAGCTCGGCGCTGGGGGCGCCAAAGTGTGGGCCACCGCGTCCGGTGCAGCTGACATAGACCGCACCGGCGATGCGCTTGCCTGCTTGCGGCACGGTGGGCACGGGGTCGTCGCTGAACGCATTGATGGCCTCGATGGACAGCATCTCGGGCTCCAACTCTTCGCGGATTTCAGCGCAAATGCGCATCAAGTCCGCTTTGGCAGCTTGGACATTGCGTTGGCAAAAAGCGATCTTCATGCCGGCGTGCACATGGTCGGCCAAGGCCACGCCTTGGCGCGCCGGATCGAGCCCCACAATGTGCCGCACCGTCACATCGGCGCCAAAGCCCCCGGTTTTGCCCACGCCGCTTGCGCCTTCAGGCGAGATGCCTGCCAAGGTCGCGCGCACGGCTTGGAGCGCGTGTTGGGGTTGATTCAGCGAAACGTCCAAATCGCCCAGCAGCACTTGCAATGCAGGCTGGCCGTCCAACTGGTAGAGCACATGCCCTTCGGCCTCGGTCACCACACGCTCGGCGCTGATCGGACGACACCCTTGCGTCACACGCGAGAGCAAGGCCACTTG
>CANFMK010000204.1 GCA_947448325.1 Comamonadaceae bacterium | reverse complement strand
GGCACCAACAAAGCAATCAAAGGAAACATGCTGGACGCGACGATGGCCGTCAAGATCCACTGCCTGAAACGCAGGTTCAAGCGCGCAATCGCGTAGGCGGCCCCCGTTGCCACCAGCAGCGACAGCACCGTGGACAAGCTGGCCACAATCAGGCTGTTGCCCAGGTAATGCAGCAGAGGTTGTTCGGTAAACGCATGCGCGTAATGCACGAGCGTGGGATGATGCGGCCACCAGGTGATGGGTTTTTGCACCAACTCAGCCTCGGGCTTGAGTGAGGTGAACAAAATCCACAACACTGGAAATACGCCATTGAAAACAATCCACACAGCGGCCACCAAACGCAGCCGGGCCGAAGTCCACAAAGCGCTCATGCTTGTTTGCCGATCTGGCGCAAATACACGCCGGTGACCACCATCGACATCACAAACAACAACACCGCCAAGGCGGAGCCGTAACCCAGATCGAGATAGTCGATGGTGGTTTTGTGAATCAGCATCGCCAGCGTCTCGGTGCTACTGCCCGGTCCGCCCTTGGTCATGGTGTAGGGAATGTCAAAGGTTTGCAGTGCGGTCAGCGTGCGAAAAATCAAGGCCACCACGATGCTGGGCACCAGCAAAGGCAAGGTCACTTGCCAAAACTGCTGCCACCGCGTGGCGCCATCGACCTGCGCGGCCTCATACAAGGAGCGCGGAATCATCTGCAAACCGGCGAGCAAAATCAGCGCCATGAAAGAGCTGGTTTTCCAGATGATGGTCAGGCAAATCGCGGCCATGGCCCATTGCGGATCGAGCAGCCACATGGTGGGCTCGCGCACACCGAGCAGCCGAAACACATCGTTCACGATGCCGTAGTCGGTGTGAAAAAACCAGGCAAAAATCAACCCACAAAAACTCAGCGGCAAAGCCCAAGGCAGCAGCAAGGACAAGCGCACGACCCACTTGAAGCGAAACGGCAAATTCGCCAGCAAAGCCAAACCCAGGCCCACCAACAGTGCACCGGGCACGGTCACCACAGTGATCAACAGGGTGTTGCGCGCCGCATGCCAAAACTCTTTGTCGTTCAGCGCGTCTGCAAAATTGCGCATCCCGACAAATTCCAGCGCACGGGCCTCACCACTCAGCTGCATATCAAAAACGCTGTTGTAAAGCAATTTACCCACAGGGTAAATCACGATCAAGGCAATCAGAAAAAACGCGGGTGCCAGCAGCAGCAGCGCCAGCGTTTTTTCCGAAGGGTCACGCCAGGACTTCATCGGTTCAGCGCATCACTCGGCTCAAGCGGCTTTCAATGTCAGACACCGCCTCGGCTGGGCTCTTGGTGCGGGCCAATGCGGCATTGGTATTGGTACGCACCACGTCACTGACTTGCCCATACTGGCTGCTGATGGGGCGCGCTTGTCCGGCAATGATCACGTTGGCCGCGTCTTTGAACCATGGTGCTTGCTTGAGCACTGCGCTGTCGGTATACACGTTTTGGAAGACGGGCAACAAAGAACCTTCCACGGCCAAGAACTTACTCGCTTCGGGCGTGCTCATGTATTTCACCAAGTCGGCTGCCGCTTGCTTGTTTTTGCTGAAGGCGCTCACCGCCCATTGCCAGCCGCCCACGCAGGTGGCGCTCTTGCCACCGGCCATGGCGGGCAATGGCATCACGCCGACTTTGCCTTTGACTTGGCTGTCAGGCGCGTCTTTGAACACATCCCAGGCAAAGCCCCAGTTGATGGCAAACACCACCTGACCAGCTTTGAATTCATTCACCGTGATCGGCGTGGTGACCTCGGCGATGTTCTTTTTCATGACGCCGCTGTCCACCATCTTGAGCCACATGTCCAGACCTTTGACGGCAGTGTCTTTGTCCAGCGTGAGCTTGCCTGAGGCATCGTTGAACTGTTTGCCTTGGCTCCAGTAAGGCAGCAAGAAGGTGCACACCGCGCCCTCGATCGGCGCGCCCTGAATGCTCAAGCCTTGCAGATTCGGGTTCTTCTCAGCATCCAGCACTTTCTTGGCGCTGGCAGCCAACTCGTCCCAGGTCTTGGGTTCTTTGATGCCGTGTTTGTCCAACAAGTCTTTGCGGTAGTACATGAACATGGCATCGGCAAAGGCCGGCATGGCGGCCACTTTGCCATTGACCAGGTTGGCTTGGGAATAAACGGGTAAGTAAGGTTTGAGGGCTTGCGCACCGCCCACATAACTGTCCAGCGGCTCCAACCAACCGGCGTTGAAGTACTGCGCAGGATTGACGATATCGATCATGTAAATGTCGATGGCGGTGTCTTTGGCGTTGAGCACGGTGCTCAGGTACTGACGCTGCAATTCGCTGGTAGCGCCGCCGGTCTCAATGTCAATCGTCACACCCGGATTTTGTGTTTGGAATTTATCAAACAACTTTCGCATCAAGTCTGGGCGTTGGTTTTGACCGCCCGAAAAAACGCGCAGCTTGGTGTCGGCCCAAGCGGGCAGACTGAACAAGCCTGCGCTCACGCACAATGCGGCGGCCAAGGTTGCGAGGCGATGGGTGAATAAGGTGCTTTTCATGGTGTGTCTCCTGTTTTGAAAGGTGTGGACTGAGGAAAGGGTTACAGCGCAAGGCCGCTGTCGGCATTGAACACATGGATATGCGAAGGATCAAAGTAAAGCGGGCAAGTCGTGCCCAGAGGCAAGCGAAAATCAGCAGCCAACCGGGCGGTGAGTTCTTGGCCTTGCAGCTGAAAGGTGGCCAGGGTTTCAGCCCCCAATGGTTCGAGCAAAACCAGTTGCGCCTGCAATTGCAAATCGTGCGGCGAGGCGCGTTGGATGCGGCAGTTCTCAGGTCGCAGGCCCATCTTCAAGGCCACATTAGCGGCTGCTGCTGTCCAGCGCCTGCTGGCCAGGGCCATAACCTGATCGCCAATGCGCAAGCCCTCTGGCGACAGCTGCACATCCAGCAAATTCATCGCCGGTGAGCCCATGAACCCGGCCACAAACAAGGCTTGCGGCTGGTTGTAAATCTGATCGGGGGAGCCCAATTGCATCACATGGCCGCCACGCATCACCGCAATTTGGTTCGCCAAGGTCATGGCCTCGACTTGGTCGTGGGTCACATAAATGATGGTCGCGCCCAATCGATGGTGCAGTTTTTTGATTTCCGCACGCATCTCGCCGCGCAACTGCGCATCCAGGTTGGACAGGGGTTCGTCAAACAGAAAGACTTTGGGTTGGCGCACAATCGCGCGGCCAATCGCCACCCTTTGGCGCTGCCCGCCGGACAAAGCGGCGGGCTTGCGGTCCAGCAGGTGTTCGATCTTGAGCAATTGAGCAGCATCCATCACGCGTTGCTGAATCACCGACTCGGGCTCTTTGCGCAGACGCAAACCGAACGCCATGTTCTCGAACAAAGTCTTGTGCGGGTACAAAGCATAGTCTTGGAACACCATGGCGATATCCCTGTCACGCGGCGGCAAGTCGTTGATGCGCACACCGTCAATCAAGATGTCGCCCTGGGTCACCGTCTCCAAACCCGCAATCATGCGCAGCAAGGTGGACTTGCCGCATCCCGAAGGGCCCACCAAGACCACAAATTGGCCATCTGAAATGGTCAGATTGATGCCGTGCAGAACCGGGTTTTGTCCGTCATAACTTTTGACGATGTGCTTCAATTCAACTTGCGCCATGGCTCAGCTCGCGAACGCGGTCAAGACACCGAAATGGCGATTGGCATAGACCAAGCCATCCCCCTCGCGACTGCCATAGTTCAGGACTTCGCCAATCAAAATATCATGGTCGCCAGCCGTCACCACTTGCACCAATTTGCACTCGAACCAAGCGACCGAGCCATGCAACTTCAAGTTGCCATGGTCTGTTCGTTCGCAGGCTTGTCCAACAAAACGTTCAGCTTGAGGGCCGCTAGCAAAGCGCATCGCTGTGTCTTTTTGATCGGCCTGCAACACATTGACCAAATAGCTGCCTGACTGGGTGAATGCCTGGTGGCTGCTGGCTTCTTTGCGGATGCTCCACAACACCATGGCGGGCTCCAATGACACGGTATTGAAAGAGTTACAGGTCATACCCCAATCCTGACCCGCATAGTGGGTGGTCACCACCGTCACGCCGGTGGTGAACCGGCTCATCGCTTCTTTGATGCTCATGGCACTTCTTTGCCAGCCGCCAAGGTCCACAGGTCGTACCAAGTCTCCCGATCGAGCTGGACTTTGAAAGCATCACCCAAGCGCGCCATGCGCATCAAGTTGTTGGTGCCGACCACCGGCACAATGCCAGCCGGGTGCGCCAGCAACCAGGCAATCGCCACCGCATCGATGTCTACACCTTGCGCCTGTGCGATACGGGTCATTGCGGGACGCAGGCGCAGCGCTGCGGCCTCGTCGCCAAACAAGCGGCCACCCGCCAAAGGCGACCAAGCCATGGGCCGAATACGCCGCTGCTGACATTGGCCCAAAGAGCCATCCCAAAAAGTGTGCTGTGCCAGCAAGCTGATTTCCAGCTGGTTGGTCACCAAGGGGTTGCGCATGGCCGACTGCAGCAGATCGAATTCATGCGCCGCAAAGTTGGACACGCCCGCTGAGGCGATCTTGCCCTCTTGAATCAAGGCGTCCAGGCAAGCACCGGTTTCGTGCGTATTCATGAACGGGTCGGGGCGGT
>CANFMK010000203.1 GCA_947448325.1 Comamonadaceae bacterium | reverse complement strand
GTTTCATGGCACCCGAAAGAAAGGTTTAGACAGTTTGAGCCGACTGCCAGGTGGCGATCAAGGCGTGCAGCGAGGCTTGGCTGGGGCTGGTCTTGATATTTTCCCGCAAGGCAGCATCACTGAGCAACTCCGCGATTTCGGAGAGGATTTCCAAATGCTTTTGGGTCGCCGCCTCGGGCACCAGCAAGAAAATCAATAAATTCACAGGTTGCTCATCCGGCGCATCAAAGCCAATCGGGCTGGCCAGCTGGAACACCGCCGCCATGGGCGATTTCAGACCTTTGATCCGCCCATGGGGAATGGCCACGCCATGACCCAAACCGGTCGAGCCCAGTCGTTCGCGGGCAAACAGGCTGTCGGTCACCAAGGCCCGGGACAGGCCGTGCAGGTTCTCAAACAACAGCCCGGCTTCTTCAAAAGCGCGCTTTTTACTGGTGGCTTCAAGACCAACAAGGACTTGGGCGACCGGAAGGATGGAGGATAGGCGGTTCATGTCGATTCGGATTATGCACCCACCCAAGGGTTTCCCACTAATACCCGGTCCAAGTCGCTGTCACCCATGCAAAAGGCCGCTGAGCAGCGGCCTGGTGTCTTGTCTCAAAGAGAAGAGATTTACATCATGCGCTTGGGGGCCTCGTGGTGGTGGTTGGTCAGCTTGGTTTTGTGCCGCACCACTTGCCGATCGAGTTTGTCCACCAATTCATCCACCGCGGCATACAGGTCTTCATGGGCACTTTCCGCAAACAAATCGCTGCCCTTGACGTGGATATTGCATTCGGCGCGCTGTCGTTTTTCCTTTTCTTTTTGCTTCTCGACGGTGAGCAAAACTTTGACATCCACCACTTGATCAAAGTGGCGGGTGATGCGATCCAATTTGCCCGTGACATACGTACGCAAAGCGGGCGTGACCTCAAGGTGGTGACCACTGATCGTCAAATTCATAAAAAAGCCTCCTGCTGCCTGGGTTGAAAAGTCCACCCCAAAGGGTGGGCGGGAAACACAGAAACCGAACGTCTTGAACCCACTATGCGCCCGCGCCGGCATAAAGGCAAGGGCCCCCGAGGTAAACCCCGAGCACCGGCGGGATTGCGGCAGAACAGCGGTTTTCAGTGCTAAGCTGTTGGGCGATACCGCAATCGATCTTTGGGCGTCCCACATGGCTTTGCAGCAAGACCACTTGAGCGTGTCCGCCAGCACCGATCGACCGCCTCGCACCGCCCTGGTGCTGATGGGCGGCGGCGCTCGCACCGCCTACCAAGCGGGCGCTCTGCAGGCACTGGCCAGCCTCCTTCCCCCTGACCGTCCGTTCCCCTTTGATATTTTGGTGGGTACATCGGCCGGTGCCCTGAACGCCACTTTTTTGGCCAGCCAAGCCTGCCACGGTGCCCAGGCTTTTCACCGTCTGGCTGATTTTTGGTCGCGCCTGCGCTCCCATCAGGTGTACCACCTGCCGCGCACCCCTTTGAGCCAATGGAGTCGCTGGGCCACCGCCTTGGGCGTGACCCTGTCGGCGCGCCACCATGGCGCGGCGCTGGACAGCATGCCGCTGGTCAACACCTTGCACCGCGCCATTGATTTGACGGGCATCGACCGCGCCTTGGCGCAAGGAGCCATCCAAGCCCTGGCCGTGACGGCCTCAAGCTACTCCAGCGGTGTGCACTGGACCTTTTGCCAAACCGCTGACGCCAGCCCTGACCTGCCTTGGAGCCGGCCGGGGCGGCGGGCTGAGATGCAGCCGGTGACCATCGAACATCTGATGGCCTCCAGCGCCATCCCCTTCCTGTTTCCGGCCACACCGCTGTGGGTCGACGGCGCTTTGGAGTATTTTGGTGACGGCTCGATGCGGCAAATCTCCCCCCTGGCGCCCGCTGTGGACTTGGGCGCGACGCAGATCCTGGCCATTGGCGTAGGTCAGCCGCAGCGAAATGGCCTGGTCAACACCACACCCACGCCCGGCACTCCGCACCGCCCGCCCACTTTGGGGAGCATTGCGGGTCACGCCATGGCCAGTGTGTTCCACGACACCTTGCAGGCTGACGTCGAGCAAATCGAGCGGTTCAACGCCCGATTGGAAGGGCTGCCCCAGGCCCTGCGCCGCGAACTGCCGTTTCAGCCCACGCAAATTCTGACTTTGCAACCCAGCGCCTCGCTGGATGCCTTGGCCCAGGCCCATGTACAAGCGTTGCCCAGCGAGCTGCACCGGGTGCTGGATGGTTTGGGGGCTTTGTCTGGCGAGGGAGCCGCCTTGAGCAGCTATTTGCTGTTTGAACCGGGATTTATTCAAGCCCTGATGCAGATGGGCGCGTCCGATGTCATGGCCCGCAGGGGCGAATTTTTGGCCTTTTTAACGCCCAGGCCGGCCTGAACCGGTGCGATAATCGCGCCAACTTATTGGATGGAGACACCTTCCGTGGAAAGCTACCCCAGTTGGTAGCTTTCGGATGATCCTGGTCTGACCCGCGTCGTTCGAAAGCTGCCGAGCCCTTTTTGCCGCCTTTTGTGAATCACCCGGGTCCTTGACCACAGGACATCTGCCATGCTCAATATTTTCACCCTGGCCAATGGCCGCCTCTTCCAAGAAGAGATTGAATCGCTGGAAGAACTCTCCAAATTCCAACCCATCTGGGTGGACTTGGAGTCCCCCACCCTCGAAGAAAAACGCTGGATCAAACAGTACTACGGCCTGTCCATCCCGGAAGATGCGATGGACGAGGACATCGAGGAATCCGCGCGTTTTTACGAAGAAGACAACGGCGAGTTGCACATTCGCAGTGACTTTTTGATCGCCGACGAAGACGAGCCGCGCACCGTGCGCTGCGCTTTCATCTTGAACCAACACAATGCCGACTTGCGCAGCCGCGGCGTGCTGTTTTCCATCCACGACGAAGACGTGCCGGTGTTTCGCTTGCTGCGTCTGCGCGCGCGCCGGGCACCGGGCTTGATCGAAGACGACAAAGACGTTTTGCTCAAACTGTTTGACGCCGACGCCGAATACTCGGCCGACACGCTCGAAGGCATTTACGACGAGTTGGAAAAAGCGGGCAAGCAAGTGCTGTCAGGGGACGTGACCGACGCCTTGGCCGGTGAAGTGCTGGGCGCGATTGCGCGTCAAGAAGACTTGAACGGCCGTATCCGACGCAACGTGATGGACACGCGCCGCGCAGTCAGCTTCATGATGCGCTCGAAAATGCTCAACGGTGAGCAATTTGAAGAAGCGCGGCAAATTCTGCGCGACATTGAATCGCTCGACTCGCACACAGCATTCTTGTTCGACAAAATCAACTTCTTGATGGACGCCACCGTCGGTTTCATCAACATCAACCAGAACAAGATCATCAAGATCTTCTCGGTGGCCAGCGTCGCTTTGCTACCGCCTACCTTGATCGCCAGCTTGTACGGCATGAACTTCCAATACATGCCCGAGCTGTCACAAACCTGGGGCTACCCCTACGCACTGGCCTTGATGGCGGCCAGCGCCGTGGTGCCCATGTGGTACTTCCGCCGTCGGGGCTGGCTCAAATAATCCAGAGCCCCACTCAGCGCGCGCGATGCGTGAAAAATTGCGCCAAAATCGCCGCGCTGTAACGGCTGGCGACGCGTTCTACAAATTTCAAAAAGTCAGCATGGGCGTCATCATCGGCGCGGTCGGAGATCGTGCGCAGGGCGGCAAAGGGCACGCCGAAATCGTGGCACACCTGGGCCACGGCAGCGCCCTCCATTTCGACCGCCAGAGCCTCGGGCAAGGCCTGTTGCAATCGCTGACTTTCTGCACGGGTCGAGACAAAACGGTCGCCGCTGAGGATCAAGCCGCGATGGGTCTGGGCCTGATGGGTCTGGGCCTGTTGCATGCCAAAAGCATGCAGGGTGGACGCATCCAGCAAGCCACGCTGCAACACCGTTTCGGCGGCCAGTTCAAGCTCGGCCGTCAACGCCGCGTCGGTCTTGAAATGCGAAAGGCCATACAGCGGCACCTCGTAGGTGGGAAACAAGGGCGCGGCGTCCATGTCGTGCTGCAAAAATTCGGTGGCCACCACCACATCGCCCACACGGGCTTGGGCGGCCAAACCTCCGGCCACACCGGTGAACAGCATTTGCGAGATCCCAAATCGTTCTAGCAAGACCGTGGCCGTGGTCGCGGCCGCCACTTTGCCGATGCGCGAGAGAACCACGACCACCTCGTGCCCGTGCAACTTTCCCACTGCGAATTCGCGTCCAGCGACCCTGTGCTGCTGGGCGCCGGCCATGAGCGCCAGCACCGCGGCCAGCTCCTCGTGCATGGCACTGACGATGGCCAGGCGTGTCATCAGGGGTGGTCGCGCAATTCCCGACGCAAGATTTTGCCAACGGGTGTCTTGGGCAAATCGCTGCGAAACTCGATCACGCGCGGCTGCTTGTAGCCGGTCATGTTTTCTTTGCAATAGGCGTGCACTTGCGCCTCGGTCAGCGCAGGGTCTTTTTTGACAATCACCAGCTTGACGGCTTCGCCGGTTTTTTCATCGGGTACGCCGACGGCGGCGCACTCCAACACGCCGGGGCAGCTGGACACCACTTCTTCGACCTCATTGGGGTAGACATTGAAGCCACTGACCAAAATCATGTCTTTCTTGCGGTCCACGATCTTGAAGAAGCCCTGCGCATCCACGATGCCCACATCACCCGACTTGAAGTAACCGTCGGCCGTCATCACGCGCGCGGTTTCATCGGGACGCTG
>CANFMK010000202.1 GCA_947448325.1 Comamonadaceae bacterium | reverse complement strand
GTGAATTTGCCAGCGACGCCCACTTTGACGCCACAGCGAGTGCATCCCTATGAGCCCGAGTGTCATTTTGCTGCTGTCGGTCTGCGTTTACTTGGCCATTGGCGTGCCGGTGGCTTTTGCGCTGGGTCTTTCGACGGTCACTGCGCTCTTGGTTTCAGGCAGTTTCCCCATGTTGGTACTGCTGAAAGAAACCTTCACCGGTGTCGACAGCTTTCCGCTGATGGCGGTGCCGTTTTTCATATTGGCGGCCGAGCTGATGAGTGGTGGCTCGTTGACCGAAGTGTTGCTGAAATTTGCCGGCCAATTTGTTGGCCACAAACGCGGCGGCTTGGGTTACACCAACGTCGTGGCTCTGACTTTTTTCTCGGGCATTTCGGGCTCGGCCTTGGCTGACGCCGCAGGCCCGGGTTCGATGATGATCAAGATGATGGACAAGGCCGGTTACGACCGCTCGTATGCCGCCGCCTTGACGGCGTCGACCGCCATCGTGGGTCCCATCATCCCGCCCTCGATCATCATGATCATTTACGCACTGGCCGACGACAACGTGTCGGTGGGTGCGCTGTTCGTGGCTGGTTTGATTCCGGGCGTGCTGATTTCGGTGGCCATGTGCATCGTCAATTGGTACATCTCCAAAAAGCGCAATTACAAGGGTGACGGCCAAATGCCGACCGGCCCTGAAATCTTGCAAACAACCTGGCGTGCGCTGCCCGCGATTTTGCTGCCCGTATTGATTCTGGGCGGGATGCGCGCCGGCTGGTTCACACCCACCGAAGCCTCGGTGGTGGCGGTGTTTTACGCGCTGGTCTGCGGCAAGTTCGTGTACCGCACGCTGGAGTGGAAAGCCGTGCCCGACATCCTGTCGCGCTCGGCCTTGCTCACCGCCTCGGTGCTGCTGATCATCGGCATGTCAGCTTCGTTTGCCTGGATCTTGACCATCGAGGGCGTGCCGCAAACCATGGCCAACTGGATCACCAGCATCCACTTGAACGCCTGGACCTTTTTGATCGTTATCAACGTATTCTTGTTGCTGTTTGGCATCTTCATCGAACCTCTTCCAGGCGTGATGGTTTTGGTGCCGATCTTGGCGCCAGTCGCCGCGAAAATCGGCGTCGACCCGATCCACTTTGCCATGGTGGTGATCTTCAACCTCACGCTGGGCATGATCACGCCGCCGGTGGGGGGCTTGTTGTTCGTCACCTCCAACGTGTCCAAAGTGCCGCTGACTGAATTGACGCGCGAGCTCAAGCCCTTTTTGATTGCACATGCGGTGGTTTTGGTGCTGCTGACTTTTGTGCCGGCCTTGTCCAACTGGCTGCCGCATGTCATGGGCTTCAAATAAGTCCGCCTATAATTGAATTCGTCAGGAGAGCGCCGGCCTTGAGAATTGAAATTCTTGAAGCAGGCCGCCGAAGGCGCAAGTGGTATTGAACCGCTGAACGCTCAGGCATCAAGGACTGACAACCGGGATGTGTTTCGGCACACCCCGAGACCTCACTGGAGAGAGAAGGTGGTTCATCCGAATCGCCTTCCACCGAAGGAGCAACCCGCAGTGCGCTGGCCCATCAGGTCCGGCAAACCCGGCGAATCTCTCAGGTAAAGCGGACAGCGAGGGCAAGCCATGGCAGCCGCCATGGTGACCATTTGCCCTTGGAGTTTGTGTTGACCGCTGCCGCCTCACCGTCGTCCCCCCTGTTGACCACCCCGCTCAATGCCCTGCATTTGGAGTTGGGCGCGCGCATGGTGCCTTTTGCCGGCTACAGCATGCCGGTGCAATACCCCGCAGGCTTGATGGCCGAACACCTGCACACGCGCCAAGCGGCGGGGCTGTTTGACGTCTCTCACATGGGCCAGTTGCGCCTGGTCGGCCCCGATGCGGCGGCCGCTTTGGAAAGCCTGATGCCTGTCGATGTGATCGATCTGGGTTTGCACAAGCAGCGCTATGGACTGCTGCTGAATGACGCAGGCGGCATCATTGACGACTTGATGTTTGTGAACCGCGATGTCGCACAGGGGGGTGATATTTTTGTCATCGTCAACGGCGCTTGCAAACACGGCGATCTGGCCCACATTCAAGCACGCATCGGTGGTCGCTGCAGCGTGGAGCCCCAATTTGATCGCGCACTGTTGGCGCTGCAAGGCCCGCAGGCTGTGACCGCCCTGGCGCGCCTGTTGCCTGGCGCTGCGAAACTTATCTTCATGACCGGCGCCGCTTTCACTTGGGAGCGTGCAGATTTGTACATCACCCGCAGCGGCTATACCGGCGAAGACGGCTTTGAAATTTCTCTGCCGGCCAGCGTTGCCGAGGCCTTTGCCCGCGCTGTGTTGGCCCAACCCGAAGTTCAGCCCATTGGCCTGGGCGCTCGCAACTCGCTGCGTTTGGAAGCCGGTCTGTGCCTCTACGGGCAAGATATTGACACCACGACCACCCCCATTGAAGCCGGACTGAATTGGGCGATTCAAAAAGTACGCCGCAGCGGGGGCGCTCGCGCCGGCGGCTTTCCCGGCGCTGACTCTGTCCTCGGCCAACTCGATGGCACCGCAGCGTTGAAACGCAAGCGCGTGGGCCTGATCGCCCTGGAGCGCGTCCCGGTGCGCGAGCATGTGGCGCTGTACAACCAAGCCGGCCAACCCATCGGTGAAGTCACCAGCGGCCTGCTCGGCCCCAGCATCAACCAACCCGTGGCCATGGCCTATGTGCAGGCAGAATATGCCGCAGCAGGAACGCTGGTAAATGCCTTGGTGCGCGGCAAGTCCGTGCCCATGCAAGTCAGCGCCATGCCGTTTGTCCCCACCCGCTATTTCCGCGGGCCTGTTTAATCGGGATCTGACCCCATTTAATTAATTGGGGTCAGATCCCCATTGTTTTCATTTTTTCTGGAGAACCTCATGAGCATCAAGTACACCGAAGACCACGAATGGATCCAACTGCAAGGCGACATCGCCGTCGTCGGCATCACCCACCATGCGCAAGACGCGCTGGGCGATGTGGTGTTTGTCGACCTGCCCGAAGTCGGCAAATCGTTTGCGCAAAAAGAGATTGCTGGCGTGGTGGAGTCGGTCAAAGCTGCTGCTGATGTGTACATGCCCGTGAGCGGCGAGGTGGTTGAAGTCAACGAAGCCCTGCGCGAAGACCCGTCGCTTGCCAACACCGACCCCTTGGGCCAAGGCTGGTTCTTCAAGGTGAAGTTGTCGGCCCCGGCCGAAGTCGACGCCCTGCTTGACGAGACCGGCTACACCGCTTTCACCGCAGGTTAAACCCCATCGCCAGCAAGCTGGCTCCCACATGCCACCCGCAACGCGCTAAACACCGATCTGGAATTCCCATGCTGATGTCCGCACACCGCCCCTTGAGCGATCTTGAAAACCCGTCCGAATTCATTGCGCGCCACATCGGCATCAGCCTGGCCGACGAGCAGCACATGCTGTCGGTGATTGGCGAGGCCTCACGCCGGGCTTTGATTGAAGGCATCGTGCCGCGCAGCATCGCCCGCAGCCAAGCCATGCAGCTGCCCCAGCCCATCACCGAAGCCGCCGCTTTGGACGAGCTGCGCGCCATGGCGCAAAAAAACCAGCTGCTCAAAAGCTGTATCGGTCAGGGCTATTACGGCACCCACACGCCAGGTGTGATTTTGCGCAATGTGTTGGAAAACCCCGCTTGGTACACCGCCTACACGCCGTACCAAGCCGAGATTTCGCAAGGCCGCATGGAAGCCCTGGTGAACTTCCAAACCATGGTGACCGACCTCACTGGCATGGACATCGCCAACGCCTCGATGCTGGACGAAGCCACGGCCGCCGCCGAAGCCATGACCCTGGCCAAGCGCTCGGTCAAGGCCAAGGGCAACACCTTCATCGTCAGTGGCGACTGCCATCCGCAAACGATCGAGGTCATCCAGACCCGCGCCGCGCCCTTGGGCATCATGGTCAAAGTCATCCATTCCAGTGACGAGTGGCAGTCTGCGCTGGCCCAAGACGATTACTTTGCAGCGCTCAACCAGTACCCCGGCAGCAGCGGCTGGCTGGCCGATTGGCAACTGTCTGCAGATCTGGTGCACAGCAAGCAGGCCGCTTTCATTTTGGCGGCCGATCTGCTGGCCCTGGTGCTGCTCAAAACCCCAGGCGAGATGGGCGCGGACATCGTGGTCGGCACCACCCAGCGTTTGGGCATGCCCATGGGTGCAGGCGGCCCGCACGCCGCTTACATGGCCTGTCGCGACGCGTTCAAGCGCTCCATGCCTGGCCGCTTGGTGGGTGTGAGCGTGGACGTGCATGGTCAACCTGCTTACCGCCTGGCACTGCAAACCCGCGAGCAGCACATTCGCCGCGAAAAAGCGACGTCGAACATCTGCACCGCACAGGTGCTGCCCGCCGTCGTCGCCAGCATGTACGCGGTGTACCACGGCCCTGAAGGTTTGAAGCGCATCGCCCAGCGTGTGGCCAGCTACACCGCCATCTTGGCGCAGGGCCTGAAAGCCTTGGGCGCCTCCTTGCTGCATGGCACGGCGTTTGACACCTTGACTTTGGACCTGGGCAACGCACAGGCTGCAGATGCACTGCACGCCAAAGCCGTCGCCCAAGGCATTAATCTGCGCCGTTACACCGCAGGCCGCGCCGGTTTTGTCGGCATCAGTCTGGACGAAACCACCACACGCGAAAACATCAGCACCCTGTGGTCATTGTTTGCGCAGCCCGATCACAAACAGCCTTCCTGGGAT
>CANFMK010000201.1 GCA_947448325.1 Comamonadaceae bacterium | reverse complement strand
TTGCTCATCGAACTTGCCCAGCACCCTGGGGCGCACATCGTCACGCCAGTTGTAGAGTTCTTCTTTGATCTGGTATTCGATCAGTTGGCGTTTTTCTTCCACCACCAAGATCTCTTGCAAGCCGGTGGCAAATTCGCGCACCGAATGGGACTCCAACGGCCAGACCACGCCCACTTTGTGCACCCGAATGCCCAGGCGTTGGCAGGTGGCGTCGTCCAAACCCAGGTCGAGCAAAGCTTGGCGCGTGTCGTTGAAGGCCTTGCCGCTGGCGATGATGCCAAAGCGGTCATGCGGGCCTTGCACCACGTTGTGGTTGAGTTTGTTGGCACGGATGTACGCCAACGCGGCGTACCATTTGTAATCGAACAAGCGCGCTTCTTGGTCCAGCGCGGGGTCAGGCCAGCGAATGTGAATGCCGCCCGCAGGCATCTCAAACTCGGGCAAGATGATCTTCACGCGCTCGGGATCGATCTCGGCGGTGGCGCTCGATTCCACGATTTCTTGGATCGTCTTCATGCCCGACCAAATGCCGGCAAAGCGGCTCAGGGCGATGCCGTGCACGCCCATGTCCAGCACATCTTGAACCGAGGCCGGGAAGAACACCGGCAGGCCACAGGCCTTGAAGATGTGGTCGCTTTGGTGCGCGGCCGTGGAGCTCTTGGCCACATGGTCGTCACCGGCCACCGCCAGCACGCCGCCCCAAGGCGTGGTGCCGGCCATGTTGGCGTGCTTGAACACGTCGGAGCAGCGGTCCACTCCCGGGCCTTTGCCGTACCAAATACCAAACACACCATCAAAGCGGTTGGTGCCCGGCGGCGCAAAGCCCAGTTGCTGCGTGCCCCACAAGGCCGTGGCGGCCAACTCTTCGTTGACGCCGGGTTGGAAGACGATGTTTTGCGCCTGCAAATACGATTTGGCTTTCCAGAGAAACTGATCGTAGTTGCCCAGCGGCGAGCCGCGGTAGCCGCTGATGAAGCCCGCCGTGTTTTTGCCTTGCAGGGCATCGCGTTGGCGTTGCAACATCGGCAGCTTGACCAAGGCTTGCACCCCGCTCATGAAGGCGCGCCCGCTGTCCAAGCTGTACTTGTCGTCCAGCGTCACGGTTTCTAAGGCTTTGCGAATCGAATCGGGAAGAGGGGCGTTCATCAGGGTCTCCAACGCAGAAAACGTGGCTTCAGTTTAGTGGGCGTGAGGGGCCTGCTCATGGCTTTAGGTGACAAGACCACGGCCTGGTTCAGGGTTTGCGTGTTTCAGGTAAAAAACGAACACCTTGGCGTGCCATTCCGCCGCCCAGGCCGATCGGTGTACCGTCGGCGCGCCAACAGGCCGCGCCCTCCAGGCTGCCGTCGTCGTGAAAGGCGATGGCGTTCATGCCGCCGCCCACATTGGGCACGCGCAAGACCGCATGGCCTTTTTCTTCCAGTTCGGTTTGCAGTTGCGGCGAAAACGCACCTTCGAGCTCCAGGTCAAAGCCCTGCGTCCAAATGCGCGGCGCTTCCACCGCTTGTTGCAAGCTCATGCCGTGGTCGACCAGGTTGATCACCGCCTGCAGCGCCGAGGGGAAAATCCGCAGACCGCCGGGCAACCCCAGCGCGTAGCGTGCTTGGCCGTCCTTGATCACCATCAAAGGCGCCATCGAAGAGGTGACCCGTTTGCCAGGCGCCATTGAGTTCGCTCGATCCGGCCGGGGATCGAGCACATACAGGTAGTTGTTGGGAATCAGGCCGGTGCCGGGCACCATGTAACGCGCACCAAACACCGAGTTGATGGTTTGGGTGGCGCTGACCACCCGGCCCTCGCTGTCGGCCACGGTGATGTGGGTGGTGTGGGCGCTTTCGGTGGGGCTCAGTCCGGGGGCCCAGGTGCGCGCGCGATGCATATCGATCTGCGCACGGCGCAAGGCGGCGTATTCGGGCGACAACAAGCGCGCAACCGGCACGTTGACAAAGTCGGGATCGGCGGTGACGGCGGCGCGGTCGGCAAACGCCATTTTCAACACCTCGGCCAGCAAGTGCACGCTGTCCGGGGTTCCAAAGCCCATGGCGCGCAGATCAAAACCCGCCAAGACGTTCAGCATTTGGCCAATGTGCAAAGGGCCGGCGCACGGCGGCGGCGGGCCGATGATCTCAAAGCCCCGGTAAGAGGTGCGCAATGGGGCGGGGTCTCGCGTGCGGTACTGGCGCAAATCGTCCAGTGTCAAATACCCTTGGTGGGCGGCGATATCGTCACACAAGGCCTGTCCCAGCGATCCGCCATACAGCGCTGCGGCGCCTTGTTGGGCGACCATTTTCAAGGTCTGCGCATAGGCGCTTTGCACCAGTCGATCGCCCTTTTTCAAGGGCTCACCCTGGGGTAAAAAATAGCGCGAAATCTCTGCGTCCACGCGCATGTCGGCGGCATTGTCGGCGATGCAGTCGCTCAGGTATTGCGTCACGCGAAAGCCGCGACTGGCGTGGTCGATGGCTGGCGCCATCACCTCGTCGAGCGACATGCTGCCATGGCGCTCCAGCATTTGACACCAGGCCATCAGATTGCCGGGGGTTGCGACAGCGCCGCGACCCAGGCTGTGGCGCCGCCCCACGCTCTCCAAAGAGCCTGGTGGCGCGGACGTGTCGTATTCGAAAGTGGTGGGCCCCACAGCCTGTGGGCAGGTGCCTTGTCCCTCCAAAATGTGGTGCGTCCCGTCGGCTTGACGCAGGTGGGCAAAGCCACCGCCCAGCAAGCCGACCATCATCGGCTCGACCACCGACAAGGTGAACAGCGCGGCAACAGCGGCATCTACCGCGTTGCCACCAGCGCTGAGCATTTGGGTGCCCGCGGCAGACGCCAAGGGGTGGTTGGTCACCACCATGCCGCGTGCGGCTTGGGCCGGACGCTTCTCGGTGGTGAAAGGGGTGCCGCTGAGAGTTTGCCAGTCGTTCATAGAGCCAGAAATAGGGTGGTTGTCACGTCAAGTTAGCCCTGAAAGCATGAAAAAACAAGGGTGCAATCCATGAGGCAGGTTGTCACCCATGTTTCAGGCCTTAGGGTCATCCGCCTTGGCGATGACCTCATTTCGTGACTCAATAAAAAACGAAAACAAAAAAAGAAGCAACGACGTCACCGCATTTTTTCATTCACCTTCGAGGAGACACTCGCATGATTGCAACATCTTTTTCTAAGCGTTCTTTTGCCAAATTGGCCGTGGCGCTCAGCGCTGCAGCCCTGTTCTCGCCGGCGCAAGCCCAGCAAGCACCGCTCAAAATCGGTTTGAGCACGGCGGTGCAATTGCAAGTGGGCCGTGATACCCAAGAGGCCGCCAAAATCGCGATTGATGAGATCAACAACAAAGGCGGCGTGATGGGCCGCAAGCTGTCTTTCGTGGTGGCTGATGAAACCGAAAACCCCGAAGTCGGCATCAACGCCATCAAAAAACTCACGGCCGATGAAAAAGTGGATGTGATCATTGGCGGCTACACCAGCGGCGTGACACTGGCGCAGTTGCCGCACATTTCCTCGGCCAAAACCATTTACCTGGGCGTGGGAGCGGCTTCTCCCTCCATCACGGCCAAGGTCAAGCAGGATTACGACAACTACAAATACGTGTTCCGTACCGGCCCGATCAACGCGGTGCACCAAGCCAAGGGGCTGGTGGAGTGGATTTCGGGTCACCTGATCGGTGAGTTGGGCTTGAAGAAAATCGCCATCATTGGCGAGAACGCCAAGTGGGTGCAAGACCTGGTGCCGGTGCTGCGCAAAGGTGCGGTGGACGTGGGCGCTGACGTGAAGATGGTGGAATTTTTTGACACCACCACCTCGGACTTTTCGCCACTGCTTTCCAAAATCAAAAGCTCGGACGCGCAGTTTTTGGTGGTCGTCTTGTCGCACGCTTCGAGTGACGTGTTTGCCAAGCAGTGGTACGACGCACGCTTTCCGATCCCCTATGGCGGTATCGACGTGAAGTCGCAAGACGGGGACTTTTTTGACCGTGTGGGGGGCAAGTCGCTGAGTGAAATCGCTGTGAACTTTGCCGTGCGCACACCTTTGACGGTGAAGACGGTGCCGTTTTTCGACGAGTTCAAAAAGCGCACAGGCCGAGTGCCGGTGTACACCGCATTCGGCACCTACGACTCGGTGCACGCCTACGCCCAAGCGATTGAACGCGCCAAGAGCTTTGACACCAACGCCATCATCAAAGAGCTGGAGAAAACCAGCATGCCCGGCGTGGCTGGCTTGTTGGAATACGACGAGACCCACGACGTGAAGGCTGGCGGCAAATACATGAACTTGCTGTTTGCCCAGTGGCAAGCCAAAGGCGAGCGCGTGGTGCTCTGGCCCAAGAGCTTGCGCAGCGGCAACATGATCATGCCGCCTTGGTTGACCAAGTAATTCACCCTGTTCTAACGCTGTTTTGCTTCACGCAAAGGGACTGCTGTGCTTGAAATACTGATCTTTGGCGCGGTCACGAGTGCCATTTACGCCATGCTGGCGGTGGGCTTCACGCTGATTTTTGGCGTGGCCCGCATCCTCAACTTGGCGCATGGCTCGTTCTACGCACTGGGCGCGTACGGCGCTTATGTGCTGACGACCCTCTTCAAGGTGCCGTTGCTGCTGGCCGCGCCCTTGGTGGTCATTGGTGTGGCCTTGTTTGGCATGCTGGTGGAGCGGGTGTTGATTCGCCCCATGCGCGCCTCCCAACTGGCGGTGCTGATGATCAGTTTGGCCGTGTCTTTGGTGGTCGAGCAAGCGTTGTTTTTGATCTTTGGT
>CANFMK010000200.1 GCA_947448325.1 Comamonadaceae bacterium | reverse complement strand
GGCAACTCGGGCCCCAGCGTGGTCTCGCTCAGCGCCCTGGAGGAGTACTTGTTGGTGCAGGGCCGTGAATGGGAGCGCTTTGCGTGGATGAAGAGCCGGGTGGTGGCGCCGCGCAGCGCCATCACCAATGGCTCTGCCCTGTCATTGCGCCAAATTGTGTTGCCGTTTGTGTTTCGCAAATACTTGGACTACAACGTCTTTGAGTCCTTACGCACCTTGCACCAGCAAATCCGTGACCACGCCGCCAAGCGCAGCGCAGGACACCCGGAGCGGGCCAACGATGTGAAATTGTCGCGCGGTGGGATTCGCGAAATTGAATTCACGGTGCAGTTGTTGCAGGTGGTGCGAGGCGGACAATTTCCCGAATTGCGCACGCGGCCCACGTTGGACGCGCTGCAGCGGGTCGCCAAGGCCGGCTTGATGCCGCAGACAACCGCACAGGCCTTGACCAACGCCTATGTCTTTTTGCGGCGCGTTGAACACCGCATTCAGTATCTGGACGATCAACAAACCCATGTCCTTCCAACGCGCGATGATGACTTGCTGTGGATTGCACAGACGCTGGGCTATCTGGACACCTGTGCCTTTCTGACCGACTTGGACGCACACCGAGAGCGCGTCGCCCACGAGTTTGATCTTTTGTTGGGCGGTGGTCGTGCAGACAGCGGTTGCGCAGGCAAAGGCTGCGGCGGCAAAAGCGCTTCACGTGAGCACACTGAACTGGAAACCCTGATCGATCTGTTCAGTGGCCCAGTTCGAGAGCGATTGATGCACTGGCGTGACAACCCCAAAATCAGTGCTTTGCGCGACGAAGCCCGTGGCCGCCTGATGCGCTTGCTGCAGCGCACGGCGCAATGGCAAAAAGAAGGTCGCGTCAACGAGGATGCCGTGCTGCGCATGGCCGATTGGATTGAGCCCTTGCTGCGCCGCGAAAGTTACCTGGCCATGCTGCTGGAGCGCCCCGCCGTGCATGAACGCTTGCTGCGTCTGTTGGGCGCGGCGCGCTGGCCCGCGCGTTATTTGGTGCAGCACCCCGGCGTGATTGACGAGTTGGCCGGCGGCGATTTGTTGACCAGCCGCTTCAGCGCGGCAGACTTTGAAGTGGAATTGCAGTCGCGCTGGGACGCCCTGCAGCGAAGCGGTGAAGCCGACGAAGAAAACCTGCTCAACCTGTTGCGCCGCGCCCACCATGCGGAGTTGTTTCGCACCTTGGCGCGCGATGTCGAAGGCGTTTTGAGCATCGAGCAGGTGGCCGATGATTTGAGTGCCTTGGCCGATACCTTGTTGAGCGTGACCGCCCGCTGGTGTTGGGCGTGTTTTAAAAATCGGCATTTGCCCGAACCCCAATTGGCCATCGTGGGCTACGGCAAATTGGGCGGCAAAGAGCTGGGTTACGGCAGCGATTTGGACATCGTCTTCGTCTACCAAGACGCGCACGAGCGCGCCCCCGAAATTTATGCCGCGTTTGTGCGCAAGTTGATCAATTGGCTCACCGTCAAAACCAGTGAAGGCGATTTGTACGAGATTGACACGGCGCTGCGACCTAACGGCAATGCGGGTTTGCTGGTGACGCCATTCCATGCCTATGCCGACTACCAAGCGCAGCGCGGCAGCAACGCCGCATGGACCTGGGAGCACCAGGCCATGACGCGTGCGCGCTTTGTGTGGGGCTTGCCCGCGTTGCAGGCACCGTTTGATGCGGTGCGCTGCGCCGTGATGGGTGCGCCACGTGACGCTGACAGCTTGAAGGCCGAAATCATCGCGATGCGTGAGCGAGTGCGGCAAGCGCACCCCGAAACACCTGGCCACTTTGATGTCAAGCACGGCGCCGGTGGCATGGTGGATGTGGAGTTTGCCGTGCAATTTTTGGTGTTGCTGCACACCGCAGCCCACCCCGCATTGGCCGACAACGTGGGCAATATTGCACTGTTGCAACGTGCCGAAGTGGCTGGCTTGTTGCCTCCGAACATGGGCCTGGCCGCCGCCAATGCGTACCGCCAACTGCGCCGCCTGCAACACCATGCGCGACTGAACGAGGAGCCTACCGAAGTTGGCCTGGATCAAATGCACACGGAACGAGAAGCTGTAAAAGCGCTGTGGCACCACACCATGGGGTGATGGGCTGCGCCTGCGCGGTGGGCGAATAAACTCACGACTTTCTAAGGGAATGATTCGAATCATGCAGAAATTTGTTTGGGCCACGGCTTTGTGGTTGGGGCTTTGTAACTTGCCGGTGTGGGCGCAAGAGAAAAATCAAGCGGCGCCAGCCAGCCCCAAACCCAGTCTGACGGTGAATGTGGCGCCACCCCAATCGAGCACCATGGTGCAGCGCTTGCAAGCCAATGGTTCATTGGCCGCCTGGCAAGAAGCGGTGGTGGGCGCTGAGGCCAATGGCCTGAAGATCACCGAGGTGCGTGTGAATGTGGGCGACCGTGTGCAGCGCGGCGATGTGCTTGCCACTTTGCAGTCCGACACCTTGCGCGCCGAGTTGGCGCAGGCCGAAGGCAGCTTGGCCGAGGCCACGGCCAGCGCCCAAGAAACCAAAGCGCAGGCCGAGCGTGCCCGCGCCTTGCAGCAGCAAGGCTTTTACAGCAGCGCCCAATTGACGCAAGCCTTGGCCACCGAGGCCTCGGCTGCAGCGCGTGTGCAATCGGCGCGTGCCCTGGTGCAGTTGCAACAACTGCGCGTGGCGCAAACCGTGGTCAAGGCGCCTGATGCGGGGGTGATCTCCGCGCGTCAAGCCACGGTGGGCAGCGTGGTGGGCGCTGGCACGGAATTGTTCAAGTTGATTCGGCAAGGTCGCCTGGAGTGGCGCGCCGAGGTCACCGCCGCCGACATCGGCCGTGTGCCTGTCGGTGCGCCTGTGCGTATCACGGCGGCCAGCGGGCAGGTGCTGCAAGGACGGGTGCGCATGGTGGCGCCGTCGGTGGATGCACAAACGCGCAACGCGCTGGTGTATGTGGACTTGAGCGGCGCCCCAGGGAGCGCCCGTGCGGGCATGTTCGCCCAAGGTGAGATCAGCCTGAGCCCCACAGGCGCGGGGCCGGTGCTCACCGTGCCGCAAACAGCAGTGGTGGTGCGCGACGGCTTCAGCTACGTCTACACCGTGGGTGCCGACAACAAGGTCAGCCAACTCAAGGTGCGCACCGGCCCGTTGAACGCAGACCGCATCGAGGTGGTCAGTGGTTTGCCGCCGCAAGCCCAGGTGGTCGTCAGTGGCGGTGCATTTTTGAACCACGGCGACACGGTGCGCGTGGTCCCCGCCAGCGCCCCGACCGCGCCTGTCAGCAAGTAAGAGACGCCCGCCCATGCTCAACGTTTCTTCTTGGTCGATCCGCAACCCCATCCCGGCGGTCATGCTGTTTGTGCTGCTGACGGTGGCCGGCTTCATCGCATTTGGTTCGATGAAAGTGCAGAATTTTCCGGACCTGGACTTGCCCACCATCAGCATCACCGCCAGCTTGCCGGGCGCCGCACCCGGGCAGTTGGAAAGCGATGTGGCGCGCAAACTTGAAAACGCCTTGGCGCCATTGCAGGGCTTGAAACACATCACCACCAAAGTGCAAGACGGCGTGGTCTCGATCACCGCCGAGTTCCGCATGGAAAAGCCGGTGCAAGAAGCGGTGGACGATGTGCGCTCGGCCATCCAAGGCGTGCGCGCTGATTTACCCAGCGATCTGCGCGATCCGATCGTGCAAAAAATCAACCTGGCCGGCACACCGGTGCTGGCCTATACCGTGCGCTCGAGCCGCATGGACGACGAAGCCCTTTCTTGGTTGGTGGACAACGACATCACCCGCAAGCTCTTGTCGCTGCGGGGCGTGGGCGCGGTCAACCGCGTAGGCGGCGTGACGCGCGAGGTGCGCATTGCGCTGGATGTGAACCGTTTGCAAGCGCTGGGCATCACGGCGTCCGAGGTCTCGCGCCAACTCAAGCAGGTCCAGCAAGAAGGCTCGGGCGGGCGCATGGAATTGGGCGTGGGCGAGCAACCGGTGCGCACACTGGCCACGGTCAAGACCGCACAAGAAGTGGGGCACATCGAACTGACCACCGCACGCGCAGGCCTGAGCAACGGTCGTGTTCGCCTGGACCAAATCGCCACCGTGACCGACACCTTGGCTGAGTTGCGTTCGGCTGCCAGCCTCAACGGCCAACCAGTGGTGGGCTTTGAGGTGGTGCGCAGCCGAGGCGAGAGCGAAGTGGCGGTGGGCCGCTTGGTGCGCCAAGCGCTGGCCGACTTCAGGTTGAAGAACCCGGACATTGAGATCACCGAAGCTTTTGACTTTGTGACCCCGGTGGAGGAGGAGTACACCGGCTCCTTGCACCTGCTGTACGAAGGCGCGATTTTGGCGGTGCTGGTGGTCTGGCTGTTCTTGCGCGACTTTCGCGCCACCTTGGTCTCGGCGGTGGCGCTGCCGCTGTCGGTGATACCGGCCTTCATTGGCATGGCGTATCTGGGCTTTTCGATCAACGTGGTCACGCTCTTGGCGCTGTCGCTGGTGATCGGTATTTTGGTGGACGACGCCATCGTGGAGGTGGAAAACATCGTGCGCCATTTGCGCATGGGCAAAACCCCGTACCAAGCCGCGATGGAAGCGGCCGATGAAATTGGCTTGGCGGTGATTGCCACCACCTTCACCTTGATCGCGGTGTTTTTGCCCACCGCCTTCATGGCCGGCATTCCCGGCAAGTTTTTCAAACAGTTTGGCTGGACCGCGTCGCTGGCGGTGTTTGCCTCCTTGGTGGT
>CANFMK010000199.1 GCA_947448325.1 Comamonadaceae bacterium | reverse complement strand
TCCACCGTGGGCTCGTTCAGGATGTAACCCGTTTCGTCCAGCAGGCCGTCTTGGCCGTGGCTGGTGAAAGGGTCCAGCGCCACATCGGTCATGATGCCCAGATCTGGGAATCGCTTTTTCAGTTCGCGCACCACGGTGGGCACCAGGCCGTCTGGGTTTTTGGCTTCGCTGCCCGTGGGGTCTTTGAGGCTGGGGTTGATGACCGGGAACAAGGCCATCACTGGGATGCCCAGTTTCACGCAGTCCTCGGCCACCGGCAGCAGCAAATCCAAACTCAGACGCTCCACGCCGGGCATGGAGGCCACGGCTTGTCGCTGGTTCTGTCCTTCCAGCACAAAGACCGGGTAGATCAGGTCGTTGGCTGTGACTTGGTGCTCGCGCACCAGGTTGCGGGTGAAGGCGTCGCGGCGCAGGCGCCTGGGACGGCCCATGGGGAAGGGTGCGTGCATGAGGGTGTTCATATTGAAAATTGTGCCCGAGTTTTCACAGCCGCCCTGACCACTAGATGACACCGTCCAGCAGGGCTTTGGAGGTGTGTCGTTTTTAACAAAAAAATCACAAATATGTTGAAACCAACATGGTTTTTTGGTAGATTTGCTTCGGGCGGTTTTCAATCGCTCCCCGCTTTACCTCCCTGAGCGGGGCCTGGATGTGTCACAACAAAAGGGCTTGCAACCCTCGGCCATGGTCGGGGGTTTTTTTTGCCTCCCGTCAAACCCTCTGGATCAGCGCACCTCCATGGGAATACACTGGGACCATGCTCTGGATCAAAGCTTTTCACATCGTCATGGTGGCCAGTTGGTTTGCTGGCTTGTTTTACCTACCCCGAATTTTTGTCAATTTGGCCATGGTGGAGCCGGGGTCGAGCGCGGAGTGGGCGCGCTTGCTCTTGATGGCGCGCAAACTGCTGCGATTCACCACCTTGTTGGCCGTGCCTGCCTTGGGCTTGGGCTTGGTGCTGTGGCTGTATTACGGCATTGGCTTGGCCGCAGGCAATGGGTGGATGCATGCCAAGTTGGCCTTGGTGGTCTTGGTGATCGCGTACCACGCGTATTGCGCCAAGTTGCTGCGTCAATTTGAGGCGCAACGCAACCAACGCAGCCATGTCTGGTACCGCTGGTTCAACGAAGCGCCGGTGATTTTGCTGTCCGTCATCGTGGTGCTGGTGGTGGTCAAACCTTTTTAACGGTGACTGCCTGATGCCCAAGACCTCGGCGTGGCCATTGACGTGGGTCTATGTCTCACTCATGGTGTATGCCAGTCTGTACCCGTTTGAAGGCTGGCGCTTGCAGGGTATTGCGCCTTGGAGTTTCATGTGGGCGCCTTGGCCGCGCTATTGGACGGTGTTTGATGTGATCTCCAATGTTTTGGGCTATGCCCCATTGGGTTTCTTTTTGACGCTGGCTTTTCGCCGCACTTGGCCTCATTTGCCGGCCCTGACCCTCACTTTTGTCTTGGCCGCGGCCCTGTCTTGGTCGTTGGAGTCGCTGCAATTTTTCTTGCCCGCCCGCGTGCCTTCGAATGTCGATTGGCTGCTCAATGTGGTGGGTGCTTGGCTGGGGGGGGCCACCGCGGCCTTGCTGATGTGGATCGGCGTGCTGGCACGTTGGAGCCGTTTCAGGGCCAAGTGGTTCATTGGCAACGCGCGCGGCGCCTTGGTGCTGTTGGCGCTGTGGCCGATGGGCTTGCTGTTCCCGGCGCCGGTGGCATTCGGTTTGGGCCAAGTGTACGAACGTGTGGAGGATGCCCTGGCCAACTGGTTACAGGGCACGCCTTGGCTGGAGTGGCTGCCCATGCGGGAGGTGGAGTTGCAGCCCTTGCTGCAAACCTCGGAGGTGGTGTGTGTCACGCTGGGCTTGCTCTTGCCTTGTTTGCTGGCTTTCACCGTGGTGCGCACTTTTCAGCAGCGTGTCGTGGCCATGTTGGTGTTGCTGTTGGCCGGGTTCATGGCCAGCGCCTTGTCGGCCGCCCTGACGTATGGACCTGTCCATGCCTGGGACTGGACCAGTACCGAAGTGCGCGCTGGCTTGGTGGCCACGTTGTTTGCCGCCGCTTTTTCGTCATTGCTGTCGCGACGCGCTTGCTTGGTCACGGCTTTGGTGTGTTTGGTCTGGCAATTGGCGCTTCTCAACAATGCGGCCACCGACGCTTATTTTTCGCTGACCTTGCAAACCTGGGAGCAAGGCCGCTTCATTCGCTTTCACGGCTTAATTCAATGGATCGGGTGGCTATGGCCTTATGCCTGTGTCGCCTATTTGATGCAGCGGCTTTCTGCGTCTGGGCAACACGATGATGATGGATCGCACTTCCATTCTTAAAATACCGGCATGACCTCTACCCCAGCTCCTTACTACCAACGGCACATTTTTTTCTGCTTGAACGAGCGCAAAAACGGTGAAGACGCCTGCGCCAAGCACCAAGCGCAAGCGGGTTTTGACCATTGCAAGCAGCGCATCAAAGCGCTGGGCTTGTCCGGCCCCGGTCAGGTCCGCGTGAACAAAGCCGGCTGCTTGGACCGCTGCGCCGGCGGCCCTGTGGCGGTGGTCTACCCGGAAGGGGTTTGGTACACCTATGTGGACCAGCACGATATTGATGAAATTGTGGACAGCCATTTGAAAGAGGGCCGCGTGGTCGAGCGCCTGGTGACCCCCGCACACCTGGGCCGTTGATGAACGCTGGCACACAAAAATTAAGTTTGACAGGCGAGTCAGGGGTGATCGAAGCCCTGTTGGACGTGCCAGACGCGGCCGTCGATGAAGGCCGCGGCACCGTGGTGATCGCGCATCCGCACCCCCTGTTTGGCGGCACCATGCACAACAAAGTGGTGCAAACTCTGGCCCGTGCCTTTGTGCAATGCGGCTGGCGCGCGCTGCGCTTTAATTTTCGGGGTGTGGGCGCCAGCGCCGGGACTTACGACGAGGGCCGTGGTGAGCTGGCCGATATGCTGGCTGTGGTGGCGCAAACGGCGCCGGCCGATCAACCCTTGGCTTTGGCTGGGTTTTCTTTCGGCGCCTTTGTGACGAGTCACGCCCTGGCGCACACCTGGACGGAGCGCTCGGTTGACAAAGTGGTGCTGGTCGGCACGGCCGCCTCTCGCTTTGCGGTCGCGCCGCTGCCTCCACAGGCGCATGAAGCCACACTGGTACTGCACGGCGAGCAAGATGACACCGTCCCTTTGCACAGTGTGATGGACTGGGCCCGGCCTCAATCCTTGCCGGTGACCGTCATTCCAGGGGTCGAGCACTTCTTTCACGGGCAGTTGCCTTTGCTCAAGTCCTTGGTGGTGCGCCATTTGCGCGCCTGAAAACCTGGTTGACGATGGTGTGCAAACGTTCATGAAAACCAGATTGACTTCGTGGCTGGCCCAATGCTTGTGGATGGCGCTCGCATGGATAGGGAGCGCTGGTGCTTGGGCGCAAATGCCCCAGCTGCCCGAAGTGGCTGCGCGTTCTTTCATCTTGCTGGACATCACCGCCAACCAAATCCTGGCCGCCAAAGACATCGACCTTCCGGTCGAGCCGGCCTCCTTGACCAAATTGATGTCGGCTTATTTGGTGTTCGATGCCCTGAAATCCCGCAAGATCGACCTGAAGCAGACCTTGCCCGTCAGTGAGCGCGCCTGGAAAATGCCGGGTTCGCGTATGTTCATTGACCCCCAAATGAAGGTGCCCGTCGAAGATTTGCTCAAAGGCATGGTCGTGCAGTCGGGCAACGACGCCACCATGGCCTTGGCTGAGGGGGTAGGCGGCACGGCCGAGCGTTTTGTGGAAATGATGAATGCGCAGGCCAAGATATTGGGCTTGAAGGCCACCACCTACAAAAACCCCGACGGCTTGACCGAGCCCGGGCACACCACCACGGCGCGTGACTTAAGCGTGCTGGCCACCCATTTGATGCGGGATTTCCCAGAATACACAGGCTATTACGCGCTCAAAAAATACCGTTACGCGGGCACGCCCGCCGCCAACGACAGCAACCGCAACCTGTTGCTGTTTCGCGATCCGACGGTCGATGGCTTGGCGACGGGCCATACCGACGCGGCAGGCTACTGCCTGGTGGCGACCGCCAAGCGCAACTTTCCCAACGTGGGCCCGCGCCGCTTGCTGACCGTGGTGCTGGGCACAGCCAGCGAAAATGCCCGCGCCAACGAATCCCAAAAATTACTCAATTGGGGTTACACCGCTTTTGAGGCCGTCAAGTTGTTCGAGTCTGGGCAGGCGGTGGTCACGCCAGCGGTCTGGAAGGGTCAGAGTGCCAACCTGAAATTGGGTCAGCCCAACGCCATCGTGGTGGCTGTGCCCCTGGGCAGCGCCGCCCAATTGAAAACCCAGGTGCTTCGCCCTGACCCCTTGGTCGCCCCATTTGCCAAAGGGCAGCTGGTCGGATCGCTGCAGGTCACGCGTGCGGGCCAGCCCATGGTGCAGGTGCCTTTGATGGCACTGGAGGCGGTAGAGCAGGCGGGCGTGATCGGCCGAGCCTGGGACGCGCTGCGCCTGTGGATCCAGTGAAATTTGCCCCTTAGGGCGAACCGGTATATACTGGAGAGCTTTTCCGCAATTGGAGCGGGGAAGATTCTTTTATCCAATCCAAACGTTTAGGGACGTTTTAAACAATGCCAACCATCAATCAATTGGTGCGTCAGGGGCGCGAGGTCGAAACGACCAAGTCAAAAAGCCCCGCGATGCAAAACTCGCCGCAACGCCGCGGCGTCTGCACCCGCGTCTACACCACGACGCCTAAAAAGCCTAACTCTGCGCTGCGTAAAGTGGCCAAAGTGCGCTTGACC
>CANFMK010000198.1 GCA_947448325.1 Comamonadaceae bacterium | reverse complement strand
GTGGTGACCATGGATTTCATGGCCCAAGTACAGAATTACCTGATGTCTCAGCAATATGAATCGCTCTTGAAGAAGGCGAATTTCAAATCATGATCGGGCAACCGATGATGAGCGGACAGATTGTTTTGAATTGATATACCTGCGCACGCGCAGGCCCAGAAATTGTGTTGGGTGTCCAGTGAGACCTGACGTTGAACAGTGTTTTAGGAGAGAGAAATGAGAGTTTCGGCTTCGGTAAAGAAAATTTGCCGCAACTGCAAGATCATTCGCCGTAAAGGCGTTGTTCGTGTGATTTGCACGGATCCGCGTCACAAACAGCGTCAAGGCTGATTGCAAGAGTTATAGAGGAAGAAAATGGCACGTATTGCTGGCATCAACATCCCGCCGCACAAGCATGCAGAAATTGGCTTGACCGCCATCTTCGGCATCGGTCGCACCCGCGCACGTCAAATCTGCGAAGCCTGCGGCATTGCTTACTCCAAGAAGATCAAAGATCTGACGGACGGCGACCTGGAAAAAATTCGCGATCACATCGCTGTGTTCACCATCGAAGGTGACCTGCGTCGCGAAACAACCATGAACATCAAGCGTTTGATGGACATCGGTTGCTACCGTGGCTTCCGCCATCGCCGTGGCTTGCCCATGCGCGGTCAGCGTACACGTACCAATGCACGTACCCGTAAGGGCCCGCGCAAGGGTGCTGCCGCTTTGAAGAAATAAAAGGGATTGAGAGACCACTATGGCAAAAGCCCCGTCTAACAGCGCCGCACAACGCGTTCGCAAAAAAGTCCGTAAAAACGTTGCGGACGGCATTGCGCACGTGCACGCATCGTTCAACAACACCATCATCACGATCACCGATCGCCAGGGCAACGCGTTGTCTTGGGCTTCTTCGGGTGGCCAAGGCTTCAAAGGTTCGCGTAAATCGACACCTTTCGCAGCCCAGGTTGCTTCTGAAGTGGCGGGTCGCGCTGCCATTGAACAAGGCATCAAGAACTTGGACGTTGAAATCAAAGGTCCCGGCCCAGGCCGTGAATCTTCGGTGCGCGCCCTCGGTGCCTTGGGTATCCGTATCACTTCGATTGCCGACGTGACACCGGTGCCGCACAACGGCTGCCGCCCTCAAAAGCGTCGTCGTATCTAATTTAACCAAGCCCACCGCCATTGCCAGCTCGGCAATGGCTCCTGCACGTGAGTGCAGCAGATGACATAAAAGGAAGCTCAAGTGGCACGTTACCTAGGCCCCAAGGCCAAACTCTCCCGCCGTGAAGGCACCGACCTGTTTTTGAAGAGCGCACGTCGCTCGATCGCTGACAAGTCCAAATTCGACACCAAGCCTGGCCAACACGGCCGCACTTCGGGTCAGCGTACGTCTGACTTCGGTTTGCAATTGCGTGAAAAGCAAAAAGTCAAACGCATGTACGGCATTTTGGAAAAACAATTCCGCCGTTACTTTGCTGAAGCCGACCGCCGCAAGGGCAACACAGGTTCTAACCTGTTGGCCTTGCTCGAGTGCCGCTTGGACAACGTGACTTACCGCATGGGCTTTGGCTCTACCCGCGCTGAGTCCCGTCAGTTGGTTTCGCACAAAGCGGTGACTGTGAACGGTCAACCGGTGAACATCCCTTCGTACCTGGTGAAAGCCGGCGATGTGGTGGCTGTGCGAGAAAAGTCTAAAAAGCAAAACCGTGTGGTGGAAGCTTTGCAATTGGCACAGCAAGTAGGCATGCCTGCTTGGGTTGAAGTGAACATCGAAAAAGCCGAAGGCGTTTTCAAGAAAGTTCCTGACCGCGACGAATTCGGTGCAGACATCAACGAATCGCTGATCGTTGAATTGTATTCACGTTAATCTCGTTATCGTTTCAATCGTTCCCGCCCTGTGGTGCATCGCAGGGCCGGGTGCTTCATCAGCCTTACCGGTGTAACGAACCGAGGGTATTGAGAGGAAGTCTGAATGCAAACCAATCTGTTGAAACCTAAAGCCATCCAAGTTGAACAATTGGCCGCTAACCGCGCCAAAGTGACATTGGAGCCTTTCGAGCGTGGTTATGGCCATACTCTGGGCAATGCTTTGCGTCGTGTTTTGTTGTCTTCGATGGTAGGTTACTCTGCCACTGAAGTGACCATCGCCGGTGTTGTGCACGAGTACTCGTCTATCGACGGCGTGCAAGAAGATGTGGTCAACATCTTGTTGAACCTCAAAGGTGTTGTGTTCAAGTTGCACAACCGTGACGAAGTCACTTTGAGCTTGCGCAAGGACGGCGAAGGCCCAGTCACTGCCGCCGACATTCAAACACCGCACGATGTTGAAATCGTCAACCCTGAGCATGTGATTGCCAATTTGTCACACGGTGGCAAGCTGGACATGCAAATCAAGGTTGAAAAAGGCCGTGGCTATGTGCCAGGCACCATGCGCCGCTTTGCCGACGAGCCGACCAAGTCTTTGGGCCGTATCGTTTTGGACGCTTCGTTCTCGCCCGTCAAGCGCGTGAGCTACACGGTCGAAAGCGCCCGTGTCGAGCAGCGTACCGACTTGGACAAATTGGTCATCGAGATCGAAACCAATGGCGCCATCACGGCTGAAGATGCTGTGCGCGCTTCGGCTAAAATCTTGGTCGAGCAACTGGCTGTGTTTGCACAGCTCGAAGGCAGCGAATTGTCCGCCTTCGACGCACCTTCACAACGTGGTGGTGCTGGCAGTTTCGATCCGATCTTGTTGCGCCCCGTGGACGAACTCGAACTCACCGTTCGTTCGGCCAACTGCCTCAAGGCCGAGAACATTTATTACATCGGTGATCTGATTCAGCGCACCGAAAATGAATTGCTCAAGACCCCTAACCTGGGTCGCAAATCGCTCAATGAAATCAAAGAAGTCTTGGCTTCTCGCGGTTTGACATTGGGTATGAAGCTGGAAAGCTGGCCACCGGCCGGTTTGGAAAAGCGCTAAAAAAAGCCCCACTCCAGGGTGGGCGTGCACGGGCAGTACCTGATACGGCTGCTTGTTTAATAAATAAAGGAAAGCACCATGCGTCACGGACACGGACTACGTAAACTCAATCGCACCAGCTCGCACCGCCTTGCGATGCTGCAAAACATGATGAACTCGCTCATCGAGCATGAAGTCATCAAAACCACAGTGCCTAAGGCCAAAGAATTGCGCCGCGTGATCGAGCCCATGATCACTTTGGCCAAAGTGGACTCGTTGTCCAACCGCCGTTTGGCATTCAACCGTTTGCGCGACCGTGACAGCGTCACCAAGTTGTTCAACGTCTTGGGCCCTCGCTCTGCAGCGCGCCCAGGGGGTTACACACGCATCCTGAAAATGGGTTTCCGCGTGGGTGACAATGCGCCGATGGCCTTGGTTGAATTGGTGGATCGTGCTGAAGATTCTGCGCCTGCGGCTGCAGAGTAAGGTATAATTCAAGTCTTACCGCGGGGTGGAGCAGTCTGGTAGCTCGTTGGGCTCATAACCCAAAGGTCGTTGGTTCAAATCCGGCCCCCGCAACCAAATCAGGCATTCAGTGCCGATTGATCAAAAGTCCACATGAGTGGACTTTTTTTTTGCCTATTTTCCATTCAGGAACTGGTGCGGCGCTGCTTTATATCGCGTCCGCCAAGAGCGACAAGAGCCGCTGCAACGCATACTGCACCGTGGCCGCACGCACCTGCGCACGATCGCCTTCAAAGTGCTGGCATTCCGAGACCACGTGCCCCCCGGGCAGCGCCCAGCCCAACCAGACGGTGCCGACGGGTTTGTCCGTCGAACCGCCTGTGGGCCCTGCAATACCTGTCACGGCCACCGACACGTGGGCTTTGCTGTGCGCCAATGCACCCAGCGCCATGGCGCGCACCACCGGCTCACTGACCGCGCCGTGCGCGCGCAGCAGGTCCACAGGGACAGACAACAACTCTGCCTTGGCGCTGTTGGAGTAGGTGACAAAGCCGCGCTCAAACCACTCGCTGGAGCCGGCCAGATCGGTGCAGGCGCCCGCAATCAAGCCGCCCGTGCAGCTTTCGGCCGTGCTGAGCATCCACTGGCGTTGGCGCAATTGCTGCGCCAGGTCTTGGCAAAGTTCGTCGGTGGTCTTCATGCGAAAAGCCTCAGGCCAATGGCCATCACGAGCAACGTACAAAACGCCGCCACAAAATCATCGAAATAAATGCCCCAGGCGCCGCGCCAACCAAAGCCTTTGAACACCTGATCGGCCCATCCCACCGGCGGCGGTTTGACGGCATCGAAAAATCGGAACAGCACAAATGCCGTGACTTGCAGGATGAAGCTGGCGGGCATCAGCAGCCACAGCACCAGCCAAAAGGCCACGATTTCATCCCACACAATAGCGCCCGGATCGGCAATGCCCAAATGGCGCGTGGTGACTTGCGCCGCCCACCAACCCAAAAGCGTGGCCAGCACAATGACAACCCCACCTGCTAGAGGAGACAGCCAAGTTTGCATGATCAGCCAAGCCAACCAAGCCCACAGGGTGCCCACGGTGCCGGGTGCTTTGGGGCTCAGTCCGGAGCCCAGCCCCAAAGCAATGAAATGCGCAGGGTGCGACAGCAGAAACTTCGCGTTGAGGACAGCAATGGGCGGCGTGATGGCAGGCATGGCAGTGAATCAAGCAAAGTGGTCGAAAGACATGAACCGATGGGCCAGCGCTTGCCCTTGCGCATCGATCACCTGCAGGCCTGTGCCTGCCCGCACAGTGCCGATGCGGGTGACCGGTGTTTGGCTGGCATGGGCGGCCTCCTTCACCGCCGCACTGTGCTGCGGTGGCGCGGTGAACACCAACTCATAGTCATCGCCACCGGTCAAGACAAACTCAAGCTGCGCAGCGCTTGGCAGATTCAACTG
>CANFMK010000197.1 GCA_947448325.1 Comamonadaceae bacterium | reverse complement strand
CATGGGCAAGAAGTGGACCGATGCGGGTGAGACCGCGATTCCCTTGGCCGAGTGGAAACGCCTGGCGGCCAAAATCACCACGATTCCGGAGTCTGTGACGCCGCACCAGTTGGTGAAAAAAGTGTACGATGACCGCGCTGCCATGGGCCGCGGCGAGACGCCCGTGGATTGGGGCATGGGCGAACACATGGCTTTTGCCTCTTTGGTGGCCAGTGGCTACCCCGTGCGCTTGTCGGGCGAGGATTGCGGTCGCGGCACCTTCACCCACCGCCATGCGGTGATTCACGATCAAAAGCGTGAAAAGTGGGATACCGGCACCTACGTGGCTTTGCAAAATGTCACCGAGAACCAAGCACCCTTTGTCGTGATCGACTCGATCCTGTCTGAAGAAGCGGTGCTCGGCTTTGAGTACGGTTACGCTTCCAACGATCCCAACACCATGGTGATTTGGGAAGCCCAGTTCGGCGACTTCGCCAACGGCGCGCAAGTGGTGATTGACCAGTTCATCGCCTCCGGTGAAGTCAAGTGGGGTCGTGTCAACGGCCTGACCTTGATGTTGCCGCACGGCTACGAAGGCCAAGGCCCTGAGCACAGCTCGGCGCGTTTGGAGCGCTTCATGCAGTTGGCCGCTGACACCAATATGCAGATCGTGCAGCCCACCACGGCCAGCCAGATCTTCCATGTGTTGCGCCGTCAAATGGTGCGCAATTTGCGCAAGCCTTTGATCATCTTCACGCCCAAGTCCTTGTTGCGCAACAAAGATGCAACCTCGCCCATCTCCGAGTTCACCAAAGGTTCTTTCCAAACGGTGATTCCAGAAAACAAAGCGCTCAAGGCCGACAAAGTCAAACGCGTGCTGGTCTGCTCGGGCAAGGTGTATTACGACCTGGTGAAAAAACGCGAAGAGTTGGGCGCCGACGATGTGGCCATTTTGCGTGCCGAACAGCTGTATCCGTTCCCACACAAAGCCTTTGCGACGGAGTTGAAAAAATACCCCAACGCGACGGAATTGGTGTGGACGCAAGACGAGCCGCAAAACCAAGGTGCTTGGTTCTTTGTGCAGCACTACATCCACGAAAACATGCTGTCGGGTCAAAAACTGGGTTACTCCGGTCGCGCCGCTTCGGCGTCTCCAGCGGTGGGTTATTCCCATCTGCACCAAGAGCAGCAAAAAGCGCTGGTTGAGGGTGCATTCGGCAAGCTCAAAGGTTTTGTGTTGACCAAGTAAGTCAATACAGCGAATACATTCATAGAAGAAAGAATTGATATGGCAATCGTAGAAGTCAAAGTTCCGCAGCTGTCTGAGTCCGTGGCTGAAGCCACCATGCTGCAATGGAAGAAGAAAGTCGGAGATTCGGTGGCGGCCGATGAAATCTTGATCGACATTGAAACCGACAAAGTTGTTTTGGAAGTGCCTGCACCCGCCGCTGGCGTGTTGTGCGAGATCGTGGTTGCCGATGGCGGCACTGTGGCCGCTGAGCAATTGATCGCCCGCATCGACACCGATGGCAAAGTGGGGGCTGCCGCTCCCGCAGCTGCTGCCCCTGCGGCCGCCGCGCCTGCAGGTGCAGCATCCGTGGCCGCTTCTGCGTCCACCAGCAAAGCCGCTGTGGCCATGCCAGCCGCTGCCAAGTTGATGGCCGACAACCACCTGGCTGCAGGTTCGGTGTCGGGCACAGGCAAAGACGGTCGTGTCACCAAAGGCGATGTGCTGTCGGCTGTGGCTGGTGGTGTGCAATCCACTGCGGCCGTGATTCCGACCGGTGTGCCGACCAAGGCCTTACCGCAGGTTTCCGGTCCTGCGGTGAATTTGGGTGATCGCCCAGAGCAGCGCGTGCCCATGACCCGTCTGCGTGCCCGTGTGGCTGAGCGTTTGCTGCAATCGCAGTCGACCAATGCCATCTTGACCACCTTCAACGAAATCAACATGGCACCCGTCATGGAGATGAGAAAGCGCATGCAAGAGCGTTTCGAGAAGGAACATGGCGTCAAGCTGGGCTTCATGAGCTTCTTCGTCAAAGCGGCAGTGCATGCCTTGAAGAAATTCCCCGTGCTCAACGCATCTGTTGACGGCAACGACATCGTTTACCACGGTTACTTTGACATCGGTATCGCGGTCGGCTCACCTCGCGGTTTGGTGGTGCCGATTTTGCGCAATGCCGACCAAATGAGCTTTGCCGACATCGAAAAGAAGATCGCCGAGTTTGGCGTGAAAGCGCGCGACGGCAAGTTGGGTATGGAAGAAATGACCGGCGGTACGTTCTCGATCTCCAACGGCGGCACTTTCGGCTCCATGATGTCCACCCCCATCATCAACCCACCCCAGTCGGCGATTTTGGGCGTGCACGCGACCAAAGACCGCGCCATGGTGGAAAACGGCCAAGTGGTGGTGCGTCCCATGAACTACTTCGCGATGTCGTATGACCACCGCATCATTGACGGCCGTGAGGCTGTGCTGGGCTTGGTGGCGATGAAAGAAGCGCTGGAAGATCCTGCTCGTTTGTTGTTTGATATCTGATTGGAATCCACATGAGCAAACAATTTGACGTCGTCGTCATCGGCGCGGGGCCTGGCGGCTACATCGCCGCCATTCGAGCCGCCCAACTGGGCTTCCAGGTCGCTTGTATCGACGAGTGGCAAAACGCTGCGGGTGGCCCAGCGCCTGGCGGTACTTGTACCAATGTGGGCTGCATTCCCTCCAAGGCCTTGCTGCAATCGTCTGAGCATTTCGACCATGCCAATCACCACTTTGCAGAGCACGGCATCACCGCCACCGGCGTGAAGATGGACGTGGCGCAAATGCTCAAGCGCAAAGACACGGTGGTCAAGCAAAACAACGACGGCATCTTGTACCTGTTCAAGAAAAACAAGGTCACGTTCTTCCACGGACGGGGTGCATTTGCCAGCAAGTCCGATGCGGGCTATGACATCAAAGTCACTGGCAAAAACGAAGAGACTTTGACCGCAAAACAGATAATCATCGCCACAGGCTCCAACGCCCGTGCCTTGCCTGGCACGCCGTTTGACGAAGTCAACGTGCTGTCCAATGACGGCGCTTTGCGTGTCGGCGCGGTTCCGAAGAAGCTGGCTTTGATCGGCTCAGGCGTGATCGGTTTGGAAATGGGTTCGGTCTGGCGTCGCCTCGGTGCCGAAGTCACTATTCTTGAAGGTCTGCCCACTTTCTTGGGTGCAGTGGACGAGCAAATCGCCAAAGAAGCCAAGAAGGCATTCGACAAGCAAGGTCTGAAGATCGAACTCGGCGTGAAAGTCGGCGAGATCGTCAACAGCAAAAAAGGCGTCACCGTCAACTACACCAACGCCAAAGGCGACGCGGTGAAGTTGGACGCCGACAAACTCATCGTGAGCATTGGCCGTGTGCCCAACACCAACGGATTGAACGCTGAGGTGATGGGTTTGCAGCTCGATGAGCGAGGCGCCATTGTGGTCGATGCCGATTGCAAAACCAATTTGCCAGGCGTTTGGGCGGTGGGTGACGTGGTGCGTGGCCCCATGCTCGCGCACAAAGCCGAGGAAGAGGGCGTGGCGGTGGCAGAGCGCATCGCCGGTCAACACGGTCATGTCAACTTCAACACCATTCCATGGGTCATCTACACCAGCCCCGAGATCGCTTGGGTAGGCCGCACCGAGCAACAGCTCAAGGCCGATGGCGTGGCGTACAAGGCTGGTACATTTCCGTTCCTCGCGAACGGCCGTGCACGCGCTTTGGGAGACACCACGGGCATGGTCAAGTTCTTGGCCGATGCCACGACCGATGAAATTTTAGGCGTTCACATGGTGGGCCCACAGGTGTCGGAGTTGATCTCTGAAGCTGTGGTGGCGATGGAGTTCAAGGCCAGCGCCGAAGACATCGCCCGTATTTGTCATGCGCACCCCTCGCTCAGCGAAGCCACGAAAGAGGCGGCTTTGGCCGTCGATAAACGCACTTTGAACTTCTGAGTTTTATGGTGTGCCAGCCCCTCAGGGGCCAGAAAAGCCCGCTCGGTTCAGCGGGCTTTTCTGTTTGAAATTTCAGGGACAATACCCGCTGTATGTCAGTCCTTCAGAATTACCAAAAAGAGCTTGCCGCCAGGGGCTACCAAAGCGATCCGGCCCAGTTGCGTGCCGTGCAAGCCCTGCAACGCTGCGCTGACGAATGGGCGGCCTACAAAGCCAAACGCTCCAATCCCCTGAAAAAACTGCTGAACCGACCTGAAATCCCCAAAGGGGTTTACATGTACGGCGGTGTGGGGCGTGGCAAAAGTTTCTTGATGGACTGTTTTTTCGATGCGGTGCCGATTGAGAAAAAAACCCGTTTGCACTTTCACGAGTTCATGCGCGAGGTGCACCGCGAGTTGGCCTTGATGCAAGGCACAGTCAACCCGCTCGATGTCTTGGGCAAACGCATGGCCAAGCGTTATCGCTTGATTTGCTTTGACGAATTCCATGTCGCCGATATCACCGATGCGATGATTTTGTACCGGCTGTTGGCCGCTTTGCTGGACCATGGCGTGGGTTTTGTCACCACGTCCAATTTCATGCCTGATGGCTTGTACCCTGGCGGTATGCACCGTGACCGTGTTTTGCCGGCGATCGACCTGCTCAATGCACGCATGGAAGTGGTGAACGTGGACAACGGCACGGATTACCGTCAGCGCACCTTGGAAATGCTGCGTTTGTATCTGACGCCACTGAGCCCGCAAGTGGATGTGGAAATGACACAAGCCTTTGAGCGCCTGGTCAGCGGCCCCGACGAGACCCCGGTATTGCACATTGAGGCGCGCCAGATTCATGCCAGACGCCGCGCCGGTGGTGTGGTGTGGTTTGATTTCAAAGCCCTGTGTGGTGGCGCTCGCTCGCAGAACGATTATCTGGAGATCGCCAGTCAATTCCATACCCTG
>CANFMK010000196.1 GCA_947448325.1 Comamonadaceae bacterium | reverse complement strand
TGGCCAAAGCTTGGGGCGGCAAATCACAGCGCAAACCCTGAAGACAAGGACAACGCCGCATGACCACCCCCTTTGCGCCACCCGTCACCCTGGCGGGCCAGCATGTCCATTTGGTGCCGCTCAACGCCGCGCACCATGACGACTTGGTCGAAGCCGTGCGCGATGGCGAACTTTGGAATCTTTGGTACACCGCCATTCCCACGGCCGAAGGCATGGCTGCAGAAATCACGCGCCGATTGAGCCTGCAAAACCAAGGCAGCATGACCCCCTTTGCCGTGATCGACCCGACCAGTGGCCGCGCCGTGGGCATGACCACCTACATGAACATCGACGCCGCCAACCGCCGCGTCGAGATCGGCTCGACCTGGTACCGCCGCAGCGTGCAACGCGGCGCCTTGAACACCGAAGCCAAACGTATGTTGCTCGGCCACGCTTTTGAAACACTCCATTGCATTGCAGTGGAGTTTCGCACCCACTTTTTCAACCACCAAAGCCGCCGCGCGATCGAGCGCTTAGGCGCCAAGCTCGACGGCATTTTGCGCAGCCACCAAATCAACCAGCACCCTTTGGCGCAAGGCGCGCTGCGCGACACCTGCGTTTACAGCATTCTGGCCAGCGAGTGGCCCAGCGTGAAAACGCACCTGGACCACCAACTGCAACGCCCCCGAAACACCTGACAAGCCCCTGCCATGCTGATCGATTTCTTTTATACCCTTCGCGCCGCCAAAGTCCCGGTCTCGGTGCGCGAGTACCTGACCCTGCTGGAAGCGCTGCAAGCCAATGTGGTGGGGCCGGCTTCGGACTCTTGCAGCATCGACGACTTCTATCACCTCAGCCGCACGGTGATGGTCAAAGACGAGAAGCACTTTGACAAATTCGACAAAGCCTTTGGCGCCTACTTCAAAGGCGTGGAAATGCTGACCGAGTTCACCAAAGACGTGCCGCTGGACTGGCTTCAAAAAATCCTGGAAAAAGAACTCACGCCCGAACAAAAAGCCGCGATCGAAAAAATGGGCTGGGACGAATTGATGGAGACACTGAAAAAACGTCTGGAAGAACAAAAAGAGCGCCACGAAGGCGGCAACAAATGGATTGGCACCGGCGGCACCTCGCCGTTTGGCAACGGCGGCTACAACCCGCAAGGTGTGCGCATCGGCGGCAAAGGCGGCAACCGCAGCGCCGTCAAAGTCTGGGAGCAACGCGCTTACAAAGACTACGACGACACCCAAGAGCTGGGTACCCGCAACATCAAGGTCGCGCTGCGCCGACTGCGTAAATTCGCCCGCGAAGGCTCGGCCGAAGAATTGGACTTGCCCGACACCATCCGCTCTACCGCTGCCAACGCCGGTTTTCTGGACATCAAGATGGTGCCCGAGCGCCACAACAATGTGAAAGTGCTGCTGCTGATGGACGTGGGCGGCACCATGGACGACCACATTGCGCGGGTAGAAGAATTGTTTTCTGCGGCCAAAGCTGAGTTCAAGCACCTGGAGTTTTATTACTTCCACAACTGCGTGTACGACTTCATGTGGAAGAACAACAAGCGCCGTTACGCCGAGAAATTTGCCACCTGGGACATTCTGCGCAAATACAACAAGGACTACAAACTCATCTTCATCGGTGACGCCACCATGAGTCCGTATGAGATTTTGCAAACCGGCGGCAGTGTGGAATACAACAACGAAGAGGCCGGGGCCGAATGGCTGCAGCGCTTGACGCACACCTTCCCCAAATTTGCTTGGATCAACCCCGAACCCCAAGGCGTCTGGCAATACCGCCAGAGCATTGCCATCATCCAGCAACTGATGAGTCAGCGCATGTTCCCGCTGACCTTGAAGGGCTTGGAAGACGCCATGCGCATGATGAGCAAATAAGCCTCAGATCGGCATAGGCCGCTGAGAAGGTCGCTCTAAAACCCGTCGCAAAGCGGCCAGGAAATTCTGATGGACAAGCCCGATCTCAACGCCTTTCAGATGGCTTTAACCCGCCGGCAACTGCTGCTCAGTGCAGCCACCACCGCGTGGGGCTTTTCGCCTGCCCTCTCCCGCGCGGATGCTTGGCCCACCAAGCCCCTGCGTTTGGTGGTGCCCTTTGCCGCCGGGGGCAGCTCCGAAATCGTGGCCCGCGCTTTGGCAGGAGAGATGGCCAAAACCATCGGACAGAATGTGTTTGTGGAGAACAAGCCTGGCGGGGCCGGCAATATCGCGATGCAAGAAGTGGCCAACGCCACCGATGAGCACACCCTGATCCTGGGTCACATCGGCACCTTGGCGGTGAACCAATACATCTTTGCCAAACTGCCCTACGACCCCAACAAAGACTTCACACCCATCACGCTGATTGCCAAAGTGCCCAGCCTGTATGTGGTGCACCCCGATTTGCCGGTGAAAAATCTGAAAGAGTTTGTGGCTTACGCCAAAGCCCGACCCGGCCAACTCAACTACGGCTCGGCAGGCAATGGCAGCGCCGGTCATTTGGCTTTTGAGTACCTCAAAATGGCCACTGAAACCTTCATGCTGCACGTGCCTTACCGGGGCACTGGCCCCATGCTGACCGACTTGATGGCGGGCCGCCTGCAAGCTGCCGCTGTGGGCGCGCCCGCCTTGCTGCAGTTCATCAAAGCGGGGCGGCTGCGCTGCATCGCCACCGGCACCAGCACCCGATTGCCGCAATTGCCCGACGTGCCCAGCGTGGCCGAGCAAGGCTACAAAGGTTTTGAAATGACGCAGTGGTATGGCTTGTTGGCACCGCGCACCATGGCCAAAGCGAACATCGACCGACTGGAAAAAGAAGCCATGTCAGCGGCACGAACCAAGCTGGTTCACGACAAACTCAGCCAAGACACGGCATTGGCCGTCGGCAACACCCGCGCCGAGTTTGAAGCCTTCATCCAACTGGAACAAGCGCGCTGGAAACCCGTGATCGCGCGCGCGCAAATCAAACCGGACGGGCTCTGATCCGCTGCATCAAGCGCAGATCAGCAGATCAGGCCGTTCTAAAACTCAGTCCGCGTAGCCAGGCAGCTCGCGGTCCAACACCCGCATCCGGGCTTCAAAGAACAAGCGCTCACGTTCAGCGCGCGGATGGCGGTCGTGCACCGACGGGGTTTTGACCCGCGCCACCACTTCGGGGCTGAGCACTTCAATGGCTTGCCCGGTGGACAAAGCCATGACCTGCGCACGGCACACGCGCTCGAGTTTGTACAGGCGGCGGTAAGCCTGGGCCACCGTCTCGCCGGTCACCACCACGCCGTGATTTTTCATGAACAAAATCGGTTTGTCGCCCAAGCAGGCGGCCAGTCGGGCGCCCTCTTCCAAACTGCTGGCAAGGCCTTGGTAGTGATCGTCATAAGCAATCTGCCCATCAAAGAAAGCAGCGGTTTGGCTGGCCGAGATCAGGCGGTTGTCTTTCAACATGTTCAAGGCCATGGCCCAATGCTGGTGAGTGTGCAATACCACATTGGCCCCAGTGATGCGGTGCAGCGGTGCATGGATGCATTGCGCCGACAACTCCACCACGCCGCGCCCCTCCAGCGTATTGCCGGCTTCGTCAAACACAATCATGTCGCTGGCGCGCGCCTCAGACCAATGCAAGCCAAACGGCAAGACCAGGTACTGCCCCTCCACGCCCGGCACTTTCATGGTGAAGTGGTTGTCGATGCCTTCTTCCAATTCATCCTGCACTGCCATGCGCAAGGAGGCGGCCAAATGCACTTTGGCTTGGTGAACGGGTTCGGGGGCGGTGGCACGGGGCAAGGAATGAACCGACATGGGGACCTCAGCAGTGAAAAACTGCATTGTGCCCAAGTTTGGCGCGGCGTGTGCATACAATAGCCAGCGATCTGTCGCCGTAGTTCAATGGATAGAACGAGTGCCTCCTAAGCGCTAAATACAGGTTCGATTCCTGTCGGCGGCACCATTGACGAATTCCCCGCAGCGCCTATAGTCGGTTCATCACTCACTGATGGAACCGCCATGATCTCTCAAGACATCGTTGAATGGGGCAAGCCCCTGCAGCAAGCTGTGCGCGAAACACCGACGCCCCAAGGCACCGAGGTGTTGGTCAAAGTCAAATACTGCGGCATTTGCCACTCGGACGTGCACATTCGCGATGGCTACTTTGACCTGGGCGGTGGTCGCAAATTCCAAATGTCCGAGCGCGGCATGCGCTTGCCCATCACCATGGGACACGAGCCTTATGGCACGGTGCTTTCAGGCGGGCCGCAAGCCGGTCCCTTGCCCGTGGGCGAGGACCGCTTGGTGTACCCCTGGACCGGTTGCGGCCAATGTGAGCGCTGTCTGGAAGGCATTGACAACTGGTGCCCCGCACCCCGCTACATCGGTGTTCAAACAGCCGGCGGTTACGCCGACCATGTGCTGGTGCCGCATTCGCGCTACCTGATTGATGCCCAGGGCATTGACCCGAGTTTTGCCCCCATCTTGGCCTGTTCGGGTCTGACCACTTACAGTGCGGCGCGCAAACTCATGCCCTGCAAGCCACAAGACTGGATCGTGGTCATGGGCGCGGGCGGCCTGGGCCTGATGGCAGTGGCCATGCTCAAGGCCATGGGCCATGAGCGCATTGCAGTGTGCGAGATTGACGAATCCAAATGGTCCGCAGCGCGCGACATGGGCGCGCTGGAAACCTTCAACCCTTTGCATGAAGACACGCAGCGCAAATTGCAAACCCTGCCTGGCGGGGTGTGGGGGGTGATGGATCTGGTTGGCGCGCAAAACACGGCCAACCTGGGCATCGCGGTCCTGCGTAAAGGCGGACGCTATGTGGTGGTGGGTTTGTTTGGCGGTGAGATTCCTGTCTCATTGGTCACCATGGCGCAACGCGCCATCACCATCCAAGGCTCTTATGTGGGGTCACTGCAAGAGCTGCGTGAAGTGGTGGTGC
>CANFMK010000195.1 GCA_947448325.1 Comamonadaceae bacterium | reverse complement strand
GTGTTGAACAAAATCAAATCGGCTTCGTCCACATCCTGTGTGGGTTCATAGCCTTCGGCGGCGTGCATCACATCGGCCATCTTGTCCGAGTCGTACTCGTTCATTTGGCAGCCAAAGGTTTTGATAAAGACTTTTTTGCTCATGCGGCCTCCGAAGAGGTGATGAGATCAAGACAAAGCAAGGCCTGCCCGGTGGGGGCCAAAGTGCAGCGGTTCATGGTTTATGTCCAGAGGCTGTGAAGTGAACAAGCGCGGGGCGCTTGGGAGAGGTTGGATTATCGCAGGTGAGGAACAAGCCCCCTGCCTGCGACTTATGGGGGGAAGTATCACTCTGAAGCACGGATAATTTGAAGTCGCCGCAGCCCGAGCGCATGCCCCATTGTTTGAACAGGAATCCTTCCATGACCTCGACAGAAAAAGTCAAAGGCCCCGCTTCGTACTTCCCTTCCATCGAATCGAAGTACCAACAACCCATGACTCACTGGTTTGAATTGGTGCAAAGCCAGAGCGGCCGCAAACACATGGAGATCGTGAACTGGCTCAAGAACGAACACGGATTGGGACACGGCCATGCCAACGCCATCGTGGCCTATTGTCTGGCGCCCAAGTCCTGAGGCCCTGCGCGGCCCTGCAAGGCTGTGTGGGCCAACGCGCTCATGCCGCCCTGGGCTTGTAAAACATCGGATACGCCCGCTGCGTGGTGGGGCTGTCCAAGGCCCAGCTGTGACACTGGCCCAAATGAAACGGCGGCTGGGTGACTTCGGGCTGCGGCTTGCCGGCCAACTCGCGCCGGTGCCATTGACTGGCCGGCACGGTTTGGTAGGCGGCGGTGGCCATGTTGGCGAGCATTTCGCGCAAATGGGTGCAGCCGTCGGTGCCGCCCACGTGCTGGTTGATCACTTTGCGCCAGCCCGGGCCCATGGTGCAGCCGATCAGTTTATGCATGCCATGGGGCGCGCCCGCGCATTCGGGGTGGGGAATGCGGTCCATCGAGGTGACCACATCTTGGATGACCAGTTGCGCGTTCAGCGTCACGCGGATTTTCAAACCGTGAATCGGCTCGTTGGCCCGAAAGGTGACTTCGTTGGGCACCTGAAAGTCAAAGGTTTTGACGTCGGTCAGCTCGGCTTCAATGTCCCACAGGCCGTCTTCGCGGTCGAAGCCTTGGTACACCACGGTTCGCGTATGTGACAGTTTGCGGGGGGAGGGAGGGGGAAGTGCCAATTGCTTACGCTCCAGAATACTTTTCAAATCGAGACCACTGACTATAGCCCCGAGACCTGCGGGTGCCTGCGTCTGTGAATTGAATGTCCGATTTGCTTTGGAGTTTTGCATGTCTCTCACCCTTGAAACAACGATTCACCCCATCGTGCGGCGCCAAACCATCGCCGACGCCCTGCGCCGCACGGCCATCCGCTTGCCCGCTAAAACGGGCATCGTTTGCGGCGACACCCAATGGACCTACGCCGAATTCGATGCCTTGGTGACCCGCTTGGCCGCCGGTTTGGCGCACATCGGCGTGGCCGAGGGCGCGCGTGTGGCGGTGCTGGCGCGCAATTCACACGGCTTTGCAGCTTTGCGCTTTGCCTTGGCCCGGCGCGGTGCGGTGATGGTGCCGATCAACTTCATGCTCAAAGCCGACGAGGTGGCCTACATCCTGCGCCATGCCGGAGCGCAATTCCTGGCCACCGACAGCGGCTTGGCTGATTTGGCGCGCGCCGCTTCAGCGCTGGACACCCAGGTGCAGCAGTTCATCTGGCTGCCCTCGGAAGACCCGAGTCAGCCGGTGCCGGACATGCACAACTTTGACAGTTTGGCTGCTTGCACCGCGCCCCTGCCAGAGGTGAGTTTGAAGAGCGACGCTTTGGCGCAAATCGTCTACACCAGTGGCACCGAGTCCACCCCCAAGGGCGCGATGCTGACCCACGACGCGGTGCTGTGGCAGTACGTCAGCTGCGTGGTGGATGCGGCGATTGCGCAAGACGATCTGGCCCTGCACGCCTTGCCGCTGTACCACTGCGCGCAACTGGATGTGTTTTTTGGCCCGGCCATTTACATGGGCAGCACCAATGTGATCACCGCCAAACCGGTGCCTGACAACTTGTTGGCGCTGATCGAAAAGTTCAAGATCACCAGCTTTTTTGCGCCGCCCACGGTGTGGATTGCTTTGCTGCGCTCGCCGCTGTTGGATCCGGCCAAGCTGGTCAGTTTGGCCAAAGGCTATTACGGCGCGTCCATCATGCCGGTGGAGGTGCTCAAGGAGTTGGCGGCGCGTCTGCCCCAGGTGCGCTTGTGGAACTTGTATGGGCAAACCGAGATCGCGCCACTGGCCACCATGCTCGGCCCTGAGGACCAGTTGCGCAAACCCGGTTCGTGCGGCAAGGCCGTGCTCAATGTGGAGACCCGGGTGGTCAACGACCAGATGCAAGACGTTGCGCCCGGCGGCGAAGTGGGCGAAATCGTGCACCGCTCCCCGCACCTGATGCTCGGCTATTTCCATGACGACGAGCGCACCCGCGCGTCGTTTGAAGGCGACTGGTTCCACAGCGGTGACTTGGCCACCATCGACGACGAGGGCTACATCACCGTGGTGGACCGCAAGAAAGACATGATCAAGACGGGCGGCGAAAACGTCGCCAGCCGTGAGGTGGAAGAAATGATTTACCGCCTGCCCCAGGTCAGTGAGGTGGCGGTGATTGGCCTGCCGGACCCCAAGTGGGTGGAGGCGGTGACGGCGGTGATTGTTGTCAAAGCGGACCACAGCTTGACCGAGGAGGCGGTGCTGGCGCATTGCAATACCCACATGGCCACCTTCAAGTGCCCCAAGCGGGTGGTGTTCACCGACAGCCTGCCGAAAAACCCCAGCGGCAAACTGCTCAAGCGTGATTTGCGCCAGCGCTACGCGGTGTAAGCTCAAGCCATGCCCAACATGAACACGCCATTGCCTTTCCAAGATCGCCATGTGCTGGTGGCCGGCGGCACCAGCGGCATTGGTGCCGGTATAGCCCATGCGTTTTTGCGCTCGGGTGCGCAGGTCACCTTGACCGGCGCCACCGACCCCGAGGTGCAGCGTGCGCGCAGCGATCCGTTGCTGGCCGCAGCCCAGGTGCAGGTCTTGGATGTGCGCCAGTCCGATGCGGTGCAGGCCTGTGTGGCGCAATTTCAGCAGCTCGATGTGCTGGTCAACTGCGCCGGCGTCATTCGCCGGGGCCAAGAACACGACCCAGAAGTCTTTGCGCAAGTGATCGACATCAATCTGCAGGGCACCATGCGGCTGTGCACGGCCGCGCGGTCTTTGTTGGCACAAAGCAAAGGCTGTATCGTCAACACCGCCTCGATGCTGAGCTTTTTTGGCGGCGGCCTGGTGCCCGCTTACAGCGCCAGCAAGGGCGCGGTGGCGCAGCTCACCAAGTCGCTGGCCATTGCCTATGCCGCTGACGGGATTCGTGTGAATGCCATCGCGCCGGGCTGGATCGCCACGCCCTTGACCCAGGCCTTGCAAGATGACACCGATCGCTCGGCCGTTATTTTGGGGCGCACCCCTATGGCCCGCTGGGGCACGCCCGCCGACGTGGCGGGTCCCGTGTTGTTTTTGGCCAGTCCGGCCGCCGCTTTCATCACCGGTGTGATCTTGCCGGTGGATGGCGGGTATCTCATCACTTAAAGGTCGGCATGCAAGCTGTGAATGTCTGGGGCGAAGATTTGGTGCCCTGTTCCTACGACCCCTTGACGGGGTTCTACCGCGATGGCTGCTGTCAGACGGACGAAGAAGACCACGGCACCCATGTGGTCTGTGCCCGCATGACGCAGGAGTTTTTGATTTTTTCGCTGCAGCGTGGCAACGACTTGATGACGCCACGTCCAGAGTACCGTTTTGCGGGCCTCAAGCCGGGCGACCGCTGGTGCCTGTGCGCCTTGCGCTGGAAAGAAGCTTTACAGGCCGGATTGGCGCCACCGGTGATCATGGATTCGACCCACATCAAGGCGCTGGACGTGGTCACCTTGGCCCAATTGAAAGCCCATGCCTGGGTGAGCAAGGAAGCAGGATCGCCATGAGGGCTGGTGATGGCATGCAGTGCATCAGACCGTGACCTGTCTGCTGAGCAAGCCTAAAAAGCCTTGATTAGAATCAATTGAATTGAATCGAACAAAGAATCTATGGAATTTGCGTTGATCCTGGTGGCCGCGGCCGTATTTGCCGTGGTGCACATCCTCAATGGTTGGATGTTCCAGTGGGTTGAAATCTCAAACCACATCAGCTGGGTGTATTTGCCCGCCTTCTTGCGCCTGTTCTATGTCTTGGTGCTGGGCCGAGTGAATGCATTCATCGCGATTTTTACCGGCGGCGTATTGTTGGCCACCCAGTTTTCTGAACCTGGCATTGTGATGCTGGCCAACAATGTGTGTGCAGGTTTGGCACCGGTGCTGGCCAGCATCGCTGTGGAGCGGTGGAATCAAAGATCGATTGGCTTGGACTCCATTCGCGATTTGCTGCAGTTGTCCATCTTGTATTGCTTGCTCAATGCACTGTTGCACCATGTCGTTTGGCTCATTGTGGACCCCAGCCAGTGGCAAGAGCCCGTGCAAATCGCGGGCATGGTGATGGGGGACTTTTTCGGCTGCCTGATTGGCGTGGGCTTGATGAAGGCGGCGATCGACCGTTTTGGTTTGCCCACATGGCGCACCCCCAACAAACACTCCGATTAGGCAGCGCCGGGGGCCGTCAAAACTGGTTTACAATTCTGGCCTTGATCGGTGATATAGCTCAGTTGGTTAGAGCGCAGCATTCATAATGCTGATGTCGGTGGTTCAAATCCACCTATCACCACCAAACACAAAAACCCACAGTTTCACGACTGTGGGTTTTTTCTTGGGCCAACAGCCCATCAAGCAAACACGTCGACTTCTTGGCCCAAGCCGTCCAAAGAAGCGCGACGACG
>CANFMK010000194.1 GCA_947448325.1 Comamonadaceae bacterium | reverse complement strand
GTGGCCGTGGCCTTGCTGGGCATGGTGTTGATGGCCTTCATCCGCTTTCCTGCGGTGCCCGCCAAAGTGCAAGGCAGCAGCGAAGGCCGACCCCTCAAAGAGATCATGAAGCAGCCGATTTTCATCGTGGCGGCGGCCGCTGCGGCCTTAGGTTATGGCGTGATGAATTTGCTCATGGCCGCTACGCCGCTGGCCATGCAGGTGTGCGGCTACACCTTCAGCGATGCGGCGCTGGTGCTGGAGTGGCACGTGATCGGCATGTTCGCGCCGGGCTTTTTCACAGGTCACTTGATCAAAAAATTCGGCACCCTGCCCATCATGGGGGTGGGTGTGTTGCTGAACTTTGCCTGCATCGTGGTGGCTTTGAATGGCGTGGAGTTGCACCAATTCGTCATCGCCCTGTTTTTGCTGGGTCTGGGTTGGAACTTCTTGTTCACGGGCAGCACCACACTGTCGATGCAAGCCTGGCGGCCCGAAGAGAAAGACCGCGCGCAAGCGGCTATCAACTTTTGCGTGTTCGCCACCATGGCGTTCACTTCTTTCGCTTCGGGCGCCTTGGTGACCACCCAGGGTTGGACCTGGCTGAACATTGGCTCTTTGCTGCCCGTGACGTTGACCGCGCTGGCCTTGATGTGGCTGGCGCTCAAGCAGAAAAGTGCGCGTCCAGCCAGTCTTTGAGTTGGGCAAACACCAAGGCTTGATCGGGGTCGTTGAAGATCTCGTGGTACATGCCCTCAAAGCAGTGCGCTTGCACACAGGCCGGTGCCCGTTGCGCAAATTGTGCGCTGCCCGCCGGGTTCACCAAATGGTCGTCTTGGGCGTACAGGAGCAAAGTGGGCACGTCCCATTGAAAGGCCTGCGCCAAGGTCAGCGGGCCTTGCTGGGTGATCCACTGCGCCAGCCCGGCTGAAATGCGCCTGTGCACCAGCGGATCGGCCAGATACGCCTGCACCACCTGCGGATCGCGCGCTACAAATTCGGGCTTCAAGCCGTTGTCCACACACAGGTGCGGTGCCAGACGGGGCACCAAGGCCAGCAGTATTTTTTGCACGATGTTGGCCGAGGTGGCCAGCGCCGGTGAAGACAGCACCAGGCCGTCAACCGGGCGCAGTTGCGTCGCCACGGCATGGGCGGTGATCAAGCCGCCCAGGCTGTGGCCCAGCAAGATCAAGGGTTTGTCTTGTGCCAGGCTCAGCTGGCGCGTCACATCGATCATGCAAGCCAAATCACCCATCAGGCAGCGGGCGTCGACCATGTCGCCGCGTGGCCCTTCAGAGCGCCCATGGCCATGGTGGTCGTAACCGCGCACCGCAAACCCCCAAGCGCGCAACTGCTCTGCCACCTGGGCGTAGCGCCCCATGTGTTCGCCCAGGCCGTGCACCAGCAGCACCCGCCCGCGTACAAAGCCTTCGGGTGCGGGCCAGTCGTAAACCGCCAGTTGGCCCGACAGGCCTCTTTGGGTGCTGATGAAAAAAGTCTCTGGCGTAGCGTGCATGTCCGTCATGGGTGGGTGTTCAGGCCGGCATCTGCGCGATCACCTGCGCCACCGCGGCGGTGAGCCGTTTGGCATAAGGCACATGCAAAAATTCGTTCGGTCCGTGCGCATTGCTCTTGGGGCCGAGCACGCCGCAGACCATCATTTGCGCGGTCGGAAAGCCCTGGCTGAGCATGTTCATCAAAGGGATCGTGCCGCCCTGGCCGATGTAGCCGACCGGCGCGCCAAAGTGCGCCAGGCTCGCTGCATTGAGCGCTGACTCGAACCAGGGCGTGGTGCTGGGTGCGTTCCAACCCGTCGCACCACCGCCAGACTCAAAGGTCACACGGGCTTGGTAGGGCGCGTTGTCTTCCAGCAGGGCTTTCATCTCGGCCACGGCTTGCGCCGCATCCACCAACGGCGGCAGGCGCAGGCTGAGCTTGAAGGCGGTGTAGGGGCGCAGCACATTGCCCGCGTCTTTGAGGGCCGGAAAGCCTTCGGCCCCGGTCACGCTCAGTGTCGGGGTCCAGGTGCGGTTCAGCAGCGCTTGCAGCGGGTCGGTGGTGGTGGGCAGGGCAAACGCGGTGGAGCCGCCGCAGTCGTAATGCGCCCACGGAAAGCGCTTGTACACCTCCTCGCCCAAAATCGCCGCCGTGGCTTGGGCTTGCGCCAAGCGGTCGGCAGGCACTTCGCAATGGAAGCTGGCAGGCAGCAAACGCCCAGTGGCACTGTCTTCCAGGCGGTCCAGCACCTGACGCATGATGCGAAAGCTCGACGGCACCAGGCCCGAGGCATCGCCCGAGTGAATGCCCTCGGTCAACACCTCCACCTTGAGCGTGCCACTGGCCATGCCGCGCAGGCTGGTGGTCAACCACAGCTGGTCGTAGTTGCCCGCGCCGCTGTCCAAACAAATCACCAGGCCCACATCACCCAAACGTGGGCGCAGCGCGTCCACATAGGGCAGCAAGTCGTAAGAGCCGGATTCTTCGCAAGTCTCGATCAAACCCACAATGCGCGGGTGCGGTGTGTTCTGGTTTTTCAGGGCCTGCACGGCAGCAATGCTGGCGTAGACCGCATAACCGTCGTCGGCGCCGCCACGGCCATAGAGCTTGCCCTCTTCGTATTTGGGCGTCCAGGGCCCCAGGTCGTTGCGCCAGCCGCTGAACTCGGGTTGTTTGTCCATGTGGCCGTACATCAGCACGGTCTGCTGCGCGTTGGCCAGGGTGGCTGGGATGTCAAAAAACATCACCGGCGTGCGGCCGGGCAGGCGAATGATGTCCAGCTGCAGGCCTTCCACCTTTTGCGCCTCGACCCATTGCGCGGCGTTGCGCAGCACGGCGTCCAAGTGGCCGTGTTCGGCCCACTGTGTGTCAAACGACGGTGACTTGGCCGGGATCTGGATGTAATCGGTCAGCTGGCGCAGGATGTCGCCATCCCAGGCCTGGCTCACATCGGCCAGCGCTTGTGCGGTGTTGAGTTCGCCGGGGGGCAGTTCGCGGTGAAGGGGGGCGTTCATGTCGTAGCTCCTGGGGTTGCAGTTGCCACTGTAACCCGAGCTGCAGCCCCCGTGCCCAGCTTGGTTTTAGCCGCGCCAGTCGCGCAGCCATTGCAGGCCGCGCGAGGTCCCGCCTGCCGTGGCATCTGCCGGGTTGTATTCACAGCCGATCCAGCCGTCCCAACCGCATTCAGCGGCCACGCGGTCGATGGTTTTGAAGATGTGCGGCCAGTTCACTTCGCCGGTGCCGGGTTCGTGGCGATCGGGCACCTCAGCAATTTGGAAGTGCCCGACCCGCCCGGTGGGCAGGTGCTTGGCGATGTTGGCGCTCAAGTCGCCTTCGACAATTTGGCAGTGGAACAAGTCCATCTGCACCTTCACGTTGGCCGCGCCCACGGCTTGCACAATGCGGTGCGCGTCGTCTTGGCGGTTCAAATGAAAACCCGGCACGCTGCGGGTGTTGATGGGTTCGATCAGCACGTCGCGCCCGTCTTGCGCGGCCAGGGCGGCGGCCCATTTCAGGTTGGTGATCAAGGTCTGGTCGTGCACTGCTGCATCAACGCCAGGCGGGCGCAAACCGACCATGGCGTGCACGCGCGGGCAATCCAGCGCAGCGGCATAGGTCAAAGCGGCGCTAAAGCCCGCGCGAAACTCGGCTTCGCGCCCCGGCACGCTGGCCGTGCCCCGGCTGCCTTGGGCCCAGGTGGCGTCAAAGCTGGCCGTGTCAAGGCCACCGGGCGGGGTGTTGAACAGCACCTGCTGCAAGCCGTTGGCTTTCAAGCGCGCGGCCAGTTCTGCAGCCGGGAAGGCGTAAGGGAACAAATACTCCACTGCGGTAAAGCCGTCTTGCGCGGCCGCAGCAAAACGGTCCAAAAACGGCAAGTCGGGGTACATCATCGAGAGGTTGGCGGCAAAACGGGGCATGGGGTTCTTTCGGTGTGCAATGGGTTCAATCGCGGCGAGGGCGCCGCTCCTACAGGGTCACCAGCGTGCGCCAAAGGTCTGGCGCAGTTCGTCCAGCGCAGTGGCATTCAGCGCGGGGGTGTGGGGTTGCAGCAGCATCAGCCGCGCGGTTTCTTCAAGTTCTTCCAGCGTGGCCATGGCGGCGGCGAGGCTGTCGTGCCAGACGTTGGGGCCTAAGCGCGGCAGCATCACAGCGCGGATCGGCGTGCCTTGCGCAGCGTGGCTGCGGATCAGCTGCGCCACCTCTTTGGCTGCATGCGGGCTGCCCGGGCGGTGGTAATGCACCAAGGGCACATGGCCGACCTTCATCACGAAGTAGGGGGTGATGGGCGGCAGCAATTCGGCAGCGGTGGCGTTCAAGCTGAGTGCGACGCAATGCGTGCTGTGGGTGTGGATGACGCAACGGGTGTGCGCGTCGTGCTCGCAGGCGGCAGCGTAAATCTCGCGGTGCAGTGCCATCGTCTTGCTGGCCTTGTCGCCACTGACCTGCTGGCCTTGCAGGTCGAGCTTGGCCAGGCGCGCTGGGTCCAGAAAACCCAAGCAGGCGTCGGTGGGCGTGATCAAAAAACCATCGTCCAAGCGCACGCTGATGTTGCCCGCCGTGGCGTGCACATAGCCGCGCTCAAACAGGCTGCGGCCGACGCGGCAGATCTCGTCACGGGCTTGGGATTCGTTCAAGGCGCTCATGCCAGCACTGTAAAGGCTTTGCTGAAGAAATCGGACGTGCCAAAGTTGCCCGACTTGAGCGCAATGTGCACCCCGCCTGTGGCCGTGGGCGCAAAGCACCACGGCACGCCGGGGTCGATTTGCGGGCCAATTTGCAGTTGCGCAATGTCCAAGGCTTGCACGCAAGCGCCCGAGGTTTCGCCCCCGGCCACCACCAGTTGCTGCACCCCGGCTTGGACCAAGCCGCGCGCCACTGCGGCCAAGGCGTGTTCCACCAAGGCACCGGCCTCGGCCACGCCCAGTTGCGCTTGCACCTGTTTCACCGCTTCGGGCTCGGCGGTGGAGTACACCAGCACCGGGCCGTCTT
>CANFMK010000193.1 GCA_947448325.1 Comamonadaceae bacterium | reverse complement strand
TTGCGGCCTCGCTGCAGTACATCAGCTACTACCATCCGGCCGACTTTATTTCGCACCTGGCCAGCGCCTACGCCCGCGAGCAAAGCCCTGCCGCCAAAGACGCGATTGCGCAAATTTTGACCAACAGCAAAATGAGCGCCATCGGTCACCGCCCGATTTGCCAGGACACCGGCATCGTCAACGTGTTCTTGAAAGTGGGCATGGATGTGAAGTTCGACGGCTTCACCGGCAGCCTGGAAGACGCCATCAACGAAGGCGTGCGCCGTGGCTACAACTACGCCGACAACATGCTGCGCGCCTCGGTGGTGGATGACCCGCAGTTCGCCCGCAAAAACACCAAGGACAACACACCGGCCGTGATCTTCACCCAGATCGTGCCGGGCAACAAAGTGGACGTGACCGTGGCGGCCAAGGGCGGCGGCAGCGAAAACAAATCCAAGATGTACATGCTCAACCCCAGCGACAGCGTGGTCGACTGGGTGCTCAAAACCGTGCCCACCATGGGTGCGGGCTGGTGCCCGCCTGGCATGCTGGGCATCGGCATTGGCGGCACCGCTGAAAAAGCGGTGCTCATGGCCAAAGAAAGTCTGATGGACGATTTGGACATGTACCAATTGCTCGACAAATCCAGCAAGGGTGCCAAACTGACGCAGGTCGAAGAACTGCGCCTGGAGCTGTACCACAAGGTCAACGCCTTGGGCATTGGCGCCCAAGGCCTGGGCGGCCTGACCACGGTGCTGGATGTGAAAATAAAGATGTACCCCACGCACGCCGCCAGCAAGCCCATTGCCATGATCCCCAACTGCGCCGCCACACGCCACGCGCATTTTGTGATGGACGGCTCCGGCCCCGTGTATTTGGACGCACCGTCGCTCGACCTGTGGCCCGATGTCAACTGGACACCCGACACGCAAAAGAGCAAGCGCGTGGACTTGAACACCTTGACCAAAGCCGAAGTGGCCAGCTGGAAACCCGGTCAAACCATTTTGCTCAACGGCAAGATGCTCACCGGCCGTGACGCGGCGCACAAGCGCATTCAAGACATGCTGGCCAAGGGCGAAAAACTGCCCGTGGATTTCACCAACCGCGTGATTTACTACGTCGGTCCGGTCGATCCAGTGGGCGACGAAGCCGTGGGCCCAGCCGGCCCCACTACCGCCACCCGCATGGACAAATTCACCGAGATGATGTTGGCCCAAACCGGCTTGATCTCGATGGTGGGCAAGGCCGAGCGCGGCCCAACCGCGATTGAAGCCATCAAGAAGCACAAGTCGGCCTACCTCATGGCGGTGGGCGGCGCAGCCTACCTGGTGTCTAAAGCCATCAAGCACGCCCAAGTGGTGGGCTTTGCCGACTTGGGCATGGAGGCCATTTACGAGTTCGACGTGGTCGACATGCCGGTCACGGTGGCGGTGAACTCGGGCGGCACCAGTGCCCACGTCACCGGCCCGGCCGAATGGGAAAAACGCATCGCCACGGGCGAGTTCAAGGGCATTGGCATCGCCTCGGCCTGAAGCCAAAGTCCAAAGCCACGTTGATGCACGCAGCTGCAGCCGCCCCGATTGGCGTTTTTGACAGCGGCATTGGGGGCCTGAGCGTGCTGCAGGCCTTGCAAGCCGAATTGCCGCATGAACGCTTTGTGTATGTGGCCGACAGCGCCCATGCGCCCTACGGCGAACGGGGCGATGCTTTCGTCGCCGAACGCACCCATGCAGTTGCCGACTTTTTGGTGAGCCAGCACCGCATCAAGGCTTTGGTGGTGGCCTGCAACACGGCCACGGCAGCGGCCATCCACGAAGCGCGCAGTCGCTACCCCGACATGCCGGTGGTGGGGATTGAGCCCGCCCTCAAACCGGCCGTGGCGCACAGCCGCACCGGACGCATTGGCGTCATCGGCACCCAAGGCACCTTGGGCAGCGCCAAATTTGCCGCTCTGTTGGCCACGGTGCAAGACCAAGCCCAGTTCGTGATTCAAGCCTGCAAGGGTTTGGCGTACGCCATCGAAATGTCCACCATGCAAGCTGCGGCCTCTGACCCCACGCACACCGAGGTGCACCGCTTGTGCGCACAGTACACCGAGGCCATGGGGGACTTTGGCAAAGACCCCGGTCAGATGGACACCTTGGTCCTGGGCTGCACCCACTATGTATTTGCCACCGAAGATTTGCAGCGACTTCTGGGGCCGGAGGTGACCCTGCTGTCCACCGGCGAACCCGTGGCCCGGCAAACCCGGCGTTTGCTCGAAGCGGCAGGCTTATTGGCCAGCACCCCTGCAGGCCAAGGCATTGGCGATGGGAAAGAGCACACTCAGGCCATGCTGCAGCATGCACAGCGCACCCAGTTGCTCACCAGCGGTGACCTCGCAGCCTTACAGGCGGCGGCCCTGCGCTGGTTGCAGTTGCCCGCCAAACAATGCGCGCTGGCGCTCGAGCTGCGTTAAGTCGCTTTCAGGTCAGAGAACTCGGTGCGGTGTCGGGCGAGGTGGTCGCCCACAAACGTTCGCCCGTCAATTCCAAATGGGTCAGGTAGACCCGCACATCGAACTCCAACTGGTGGTAAGTGGGCTCCATGTGCTCGCACAGTTGGTAAAAGGCACGGTCATGGTCGCGCACTCGCAAATGGGCCAACTCGTGCACGGTGATCATGCGCAAAAAGGCTGGCGGCGCGTCCTTGAACAGGGCGGCCAATTTGATCTCTCGCTTGGCTTTGAGCTTGCCGCCTTGCACCCGCGAGATGGTCGAATGCATGCCCAGCGCGTTGTTGACGACATGCAGTTTGCTGTCAAACGCCACCTTGCTCACCGCGTCGGCATTGCGCATGAATTCATTTTTCAGCGCCATCACATAGGTGTACAAAGCCCCATCGGTGCGAATGCCATGGGCTTGTGGATAGCGCTCGCGTAACCAAGAGGCCAATCGAGCTTGCGTGATCAGGGTGTGCACCTGCTGCTGCAAGGCGATGGGATAGGCCCGTAAAAAGGGCAAGCTGGGTGCAACCACGGCGCAGAACTTGACGGCGCTCAGTGCGTCTTGGCTGCGGCCAAAGCGGCGTCTGTGGAGGCTTGCGCCGCGTCACGGCCGCGTTGAATATTCACCGGCAACAACAACAACCAACCCAGAAAAAACAACAGAGCCGTAGAGCCAATGGCCAAACGTTGGTTGCCGTCCGTCAGCCATGTGATCAACCCATAGGTCAAAGGCCCTACGATGCTGGCCAGGCGGATGGCAAAGGTCCACAGCCCAAAAAACTCCCCCAGGCGCTCGGTGGGGGCCAAGAGGCCGGCCATGGCCCGCCCGCCCGATTGACTCGAGCCCATGCACAGCCCGGCAATCGCGGCCGCCCACCAGAACTGGCCCTTGGTGGTGGACAAGGCAGCGATCAAACAGGTCAGCATCCATCCCCACAAAGTCAGCGATAGAGCGCGTTTGTGACCGATGCGGTCTTGGATGTAGCCAAACACAAAAGCGCCCGCAAAGGCGGCGATGTTCAGCACAAAAATCAAAACCATGGTTTCTTGCTTTTCAAAACCAATCACCTGCTCGGCGTAAATCGCCGCCAGCGTGATGGCCACCGCCACGCCGCCTTGGTAGGCAACGGCGCAAGCGAGCAACTGGCTGAAGTCTTTGAATTGGCGCACCGCCTGCAAGGTCTGCCACAACTGTCGCATTTGCCCGCTCACGCCCACGGGGCGAGGCAAATGCGGTTGCGGCTGGGCATGCTCCTTGAGCAAGGCGAACGTGACCGTGGCGGCCAAACCGTAAATCGCCGCCGTGATCCACATCGTCACCGGGACAAATTGCGACGCTGGAATCTGCTGGCTTTGCGCCCACAGCACATAACCCAAACTGATGCCCAGGGCCACCATGCCACCGATGTAGCCCAAAGACCAACCCCAGCCGCTCACGCGTCCCATGGCCTCGGGTTTGGCCAACTCCGGCAAGAAGGCCGCGGTGAGCGATTCACCGTAAGAGAAAAAAGTATTCGACACCACGATCAAGACCATGGCCAGCACCACTTGGCCCGGCGACGCCCAAGCCAACGCGGCCGTGCTGATCACGCAGCCCAAGGTGACCCAAGCCAACAACTTCTTTTTGGCGGCCCAGCGGTCGGCCCAGGTGCCCAAGCCCGGCATGGTGAGCATGACGATGGCATACGACAGGCTCAGCGCACAGGTCCAAGCCAAGGTGGCCCAGGGCGCACCATCGGCAATGCCACCCACAAAGTAAGCGGCAAACACGGCGGTGATGACCACCGTGGTGTAGCCGGAGTTGGCAAAGTCGTACATGGCCCAGCCAAAGACTTCGCGTTGGCGAACCCCCGGGTTCAGTGCGTCAGCAGGAAAGATAGCCATATACGGGGGACTTCATCAAAGGAGACTGGTTGTCAATGCAAATGACGCGGGCGACGTCCGCCACCGCCATGCCCGCCCTGAGGGCCCGGGCCTGAACCGCCGCGCGGTGGCTTGCCCAACTCCAGCGAGCTGACCAGGTCTTGAAAACGCTGCCCAAACAGCTTGTCGATTTCGCCCACGACGCCCCCCAACTCGGCGCCGTCAAAGTGCCGCTCCATCAGGCTGACCACGTCTTGCACCAAAAGGTCGCGCTGCGCCTGCATGATGGAGGCTGGATCGGGGCCGACAAACAAAATCAAAAAGTCATCGCGTGAATCCGTACCCCGCTCCTCGTCTTCCTCGTCATATTCGGTGTCGTAAAAAGTCACCTCGATCTGGGCGCCAGCGGCAGAGATCTCATTGATGTTCATGCACAAATCATCGAGCACTTGCCGGAAATCCTCGCTGCCGCGCACCGTCCAGCACATCTGCAGCCGATGCTCTTTGTCGTCAAAACGAATGCCGGGCTCTTCTTCGTATAGGCTTTGCGCCCCTTCGGTCAGCGATCGGGCACCCGCGTATTTCCAAATCGGTTTGAGGGATTCTTGGACTGCTTTGAGGTCCACATCTGCGCGAAGCGAGACATCAC
>CANFMK010000192.1 GCA_947448325.1 Comamonadaceae bacterium | reverse complement strand
GTGATTGCCTTGGGCCCGAACGGTGTTCCAGGTTTTATTTATTACCGGTTTTGAGCATGACCGAGCGCTTGTCTACGCCAATGTCAGTCCGCTCATGGGCTTGGATGCTGTGGGCCGTGGGCCTGTTCAACACCGCGCTGTGGCTCGAGTCGCTGGATACTTATCTGGATGCGCGCTGGCAATGGAGCTTGTCGTCCGCGTTGCCCGATGCCGCATTTGGGCCTTCGCGCCAAATGGCGGTTTGGATGGGCCTTGGCAGCAGTTCACTGCAGCAGACCTCCTCCCAGGGCATGGCGCCCAGGCCTTTGGCCTGGCCTTTGCAGCCCTTGCCCGCCGGTGAGTTTTGGCCTACGTTGGCACAGCAAAAAGCCGTTCCCGGTCCGCAAAAAATACTGCTGGCTGGCGACTCGATGATGCAAGGTGTGGCACCTTTCCTGGTCCGGGAGCTGAGCCAGTCGCATCCCGACTGGCAACTGATCGACTTGAGCAAACAGAGCACCGGCTTGACGGCGCGGCGCTACTTTGACTGGCCTGTGACCATTGCCCAGACCATCGAGTCGCAGCAACTCACCTGGGTGATTGTTTTTTTAGGTCCCAACGATCCGCGTGACATGTTTTTGCCCGACAAGCGAGTGTCATTTGCCACATCCGAGTGGTTAGACAACTATGTCCAGCGTGTCGACGAAATCTTGGCCCATGCGGTACAGCGCCAGGTGCGCGTCATTTGGGTCGGTTTGCCCGCCATGCGAGAGGATCGTTTGCAGCGCGGAGTGCAGGTGTTGAATCATGTTTTTCATGACCGTGCCCAAGCATTTGGCACCGACTATCTGACCACCGAGCCTTTGATCGGCGTGGCCTCGTTGCCCTTCCAAAAATACCAACCAGATGCAACGGGGCGGTCGGTCAGTCTGCGTGCAGAAGACGGAACCCACTTCACACCGGCGGGTTTGCGCACGATCACCCAAGCCCTGGTGCAGCACATCGAGAAAGCGGCTCAACCATGACCTTGCATCGACATTGGCATCGCCTGACCTTGGCGGTCATGGCTTGGGGACTGTCTTTAGGTTGCACTGCGGCCACAGGATTGGCTGCGCCATCCCCGGTGGCCCCTGTGGTGACCACCCTGCGTGTAGTTGCCCGCCCTGCCGTGTCCGAGTTGCAATGCGCCAGTGTTCCCCGTGGCGCAGCGCCTGCCGCTTCCATCGACCAAGACCCGCGCGAAATGCCAGACGATGACGAGGTTCAAGCTGCGCTGAAAGAGGCGAGTGAAATAGCGGTGACGATCCCAACGGCCCCGCATCCGCAGGGTGTTTTAGGCCGAGCCCAAGCTGGCGAGCCCTACCGTGTCGCCATTTGGGGCGATAGCCATTTGGCCGCCGCGTTTTTCACGCAAGAATTGGTCAAGCTGCTCAAGCTGGCGCCTGAGCAAGTTCGCACAGGCTTCGTCCCGGCCAGCATGAACCGGCCCGGCGTGCGACTGCCTTTGCGCAAAACCTGTGTCTCCCCCCCATGGCGCTACGAGCCTGCGCATGCCAACGCAGCCAGCGCCGCGGCTCCCGGTCCGGGCTTAACCAGTATGTTCAGCGCACAAGCGGGCGCCACCGTGGCTTGGGACTTGCGAAATGCCACAGGTGTGGCCGATGCCCGGCAAGTCAGCCTGCTGTTACACCAAAGCGCCGCGCCTGTGCAGCTGGCCCTCAGTGTGGATGGTGAGCCCGAGATCCTGGTGGTGTTGTCAGGCCCGCCGGGGCCCGCCGTACTCGAGCTGGTGGCGGACGGCCCCTTGTCGGTCGTTCAGGTGCGCTTGGTCTCGGGCGAGTTGCGCTTGCAGGGTTTGGCGCTGCCGGTGCCCAGCCAGACGGCCGTGCAAATGGATGTGTTCGGCTACCCTGGCGCGACCGTGGGGGGGTGGCGACAAGCCTCCACCGATTACTTGAGTGCTTGGTTCACACAGACGCCTTACAACCTGGTGATGATGGAGTTTGGGACCAACGAGGGTAACGTCAAGCCTTTCGATGCGCCAGCCTATGAGGCCACGTTGCGCGAATCGGTCAAACGCATGCGCACCGTTTTTCCGCAAGCCGCTTGTGTGCTGATCGCGCCTGGGGACCGGGGCGTGCTGGTGCGTCGCTCGGAGAAGTGGAAGCGAATGCCTGCAAGTGCCCGCGTTGTGGCCGATAAAAAAGCAGACAAAAAGTCAGGCAAGGCCAGTCCCCAAAGTTCTGCGGCCAAAGGCGTCAAAGGCAAATCCAAAAACAAAACCAAGACCGTTGCCCCGGTCATCGAGAGCACCGCTGCGCCCTCGGCCAACTCCGGCCCGGCCCGCAATCTTTTGCAATACACCCGTATTCACGAGGAAATCGGTCAGATTCAAAGCGCTGTGGCGCAGCAGTATGGTTGCTCGGTGTGGAGCATGCTGCAGGCCATGGGCGGGCAGGGCGGCGCCTACCGCTGGGCGCGTCAGTCACCGCCGCTGATGGCGCGCGACCTGATTCATTTCACCGTGTTGGGTTACCAGCAATTGGCGCAGCAGTTTGCGCAGGACATGGGCTGGGACGCGGCGCAGATTTTGCCGGTGTCGCCCCCTTGAAGCATCGGCAATTGCGTGGGTCTTGCCGCGCTCAGCGCCCCAGATCGGTCACTGAGGGATCGGTGAACAGCGTCGCCAGTGGAAAACGCTGCCCTGCCAAATGGTCCTCGATGCAGCGCAGCACCAAAGGGCTGCGGTGGCGATCGGCGCTGGCGCGAATCTCGTCCGGCGTCATCCACAGCGTGCGCACAATGCCCGTGTCCAGCTGTAACGCGGGATTGGCCGGGCCCACCGAGCCGCAAAACGCAAAACGCACATAGGTGATGTCTTCTTGAGTGGCCGGTCGCTGAAAGCGCGACAGGTACACCCCCAACAAGGCTTGCGGTGTGAAAGTGCAGGTGGTTTCTTCCAAGGCTTCGCGGATGCAGGCATCGACCAAGGACTCGCTCGGGTCCAGATGCCCGGCCGGGTTGTTCAGGCGCAGGCCCTCATGGGTGTGCTCTTCAATCAACAGGTAGCGGCCATCTTGCTCGATGATGGCGGCGACGGTGACATTGGGTTTCCAGCGTGTGTCCATGGAATGAATTATCGACGGCTGCCTGAACGTGGGCCGCATTTTGGGGATTTTTCCGTTTCACAAGAAAATCCGCTCCCGCCCGTCAAACCTTGACATCGGTTAAGCTGGAGGATTGCTTATTTTTTGTGGATCGAGCGAGGAGACAGACATGCAATCAGGCGACACCGCCGCCACGCCCCAGCGCATTGGCGTGCCCAAAGAGATTTTTCCTGGAGAAAAACGGGTGGCCACGGTCCCCGATGCGGTCACCAAGCTGGCCAAACTCGGCTTTTCCGTGGTCGTGGAACAAGGCGCGGGCGATTTGGCCGACCTGTCGGATGCGTCCTATGTCGAGGCCGGTGCCACCATTGCCCCTGACGCCGCTGCGTTGTGGAGCGGCAGCGACATCGTCTTCAAAGTGCGTGCCCCCACGCCCGACGAAGTCGCCCTGATGCACGAAGGTCAAACGGTGATCGGCTTTTTGTGGCCCGCTCAAAACCCCGATTTGATGCAGCAGCTCGCCGCCAAAAAGGTCACGGCGCTGTCAATTGACGCCCTGCCTCGCACGCTCAGTCGCGCCCAGAAGATGGACGCGCTGACCTCCATGGCCGGTGTCAGCGGTTACCGTGCCGTTGTTGAGTCGGCCAACGCTTTTGGCCGTTTCTTCAATGGCCAGATCACGGCCGCAGGCAAGGTGCCCCCGGCCAAAGTGTTCATCGCCGGTGCCGGTGTGGCCGGTTTGGCCGCCATTGGCGCGGCGGCCAGCTTGGGCGCCATCGTGCGCGCCAACGATACACGCGCCGAAGTGGCCGACCAGGTGGTGTCACTCGGCGGCGAGTTCGTCAAAGTCGATTACGAAGAAGAAGGCTCGGGCGGCGGCGGTTACGCCAAAGTCATGAGCGAAGGCTTCCAAGCAGCGCAGCGCGAAATGTACGCCCAGCAAGCCAAAGAGTGCGACATCATCATCACCACCGCGCTCATTCCCGGTAAACCCGCACCCAAGCTGATCACTGCCGAGATGGTGCAAAGCATGAAGCCCGGCAGCGTGATTGTGGACATGGCCGCCGAGCAAGGCGGCAACTGCGAGCTGACCGAGCCCGGCCAAGCTGTTGTCAGGCATGGCGTGACCATCGTCGGTTACACCGACCTGGCCTCGCGCATGGCGCGCCAGTCCTCCACGCTGTACGGCACCAACCTGTTTCGCCTGACGGAAGAGCTGTGCAAGACCAAGGACGGCATCATCAACGTCAACATGCAAGACGACGCCATTCGGGGCCTGACGGTCATCAAGGACGGCGAAATCACTTGGCCTGCGCCGCCTTTGGTGGTGGCTGCCAAGCCTGCACCCAAGCCCGCCGCTGCGCCTGCGGCTAAAAAAGGCCACGGCCACGGCGAGCCCTCCGGCCCCATGCCGGTGGGCCAGTTGCTCATCGTCTCGGCGGTCGCTGCTGTGCTGCTGGTGCTGGTCGGTGCGTATGCGCCGGCCGCGTTCCTGTCGCACTTCACGGTGTTTGTGCTGGCCTGCTTTGTGGGCTACATGGTGGTCTGGAACGTCAAACCCGCGCTACACACCCCGCTCATGAGTGTGACCAACGCCATCAGCTCCATCATCGCCATCGGCGCGCTGGTGCAGATTTCGCCCATGGCCAACGCGGCCGGTCGGCCCAATGCGCTGATCGGCATTTTGGCCGCTTTGGCGCTGGTGCTCACCGCCATCAACATGTTTGGCGGCTTTGCCGTCACCCAGCGCATGCTGGCGATGTTCCGAAAATAAGAAGAAGGAGAACCTGAATGTCTGCAAGTCTGGCTACGGTCGCCTACATCGGCGCAACCATTCTTTTCATCCTCAGCCTGGGTGGTTTGTCCAACCAGGAAACCGCCCGGCGTGGCAACCTCTACGGCATG